>JBBRTW010000073.1:0-20098 GCA_038244055.1 Tepidisphaerales bacterium
GCCATCCGTGGCCTCCTGTTGGTTGGTGACTTTAAGCACACCACCATTCTGACAGGAGGCTACGTCTTGCGCAAATGCAGTAAGTCCAGCTACGGCGCGGAGTTATGGGAGGGTCGGCTTATCTTGATGACATTAGGGACGCTTCCCGTTAACCCGCGGAGATATTTCGCTTCCACTCTCGATCGTGGCGTGCGCCATGGAGCACTCGAAACACGATAACGGCGTCGGCTCGGACGATGAAGAATATGCGATACGGAAAACGCGCGGTCAAGACGCGGCGCACTTCTGGTTTTCCTCGCAACCGTCGGAATTGCCGGGGATTGGCGGCCGCGCTGCCAATGGCCGTGTTCACTTCAGTCAAGAATTCCTGTCCCAGCCCGGGCCGTTCTTTCTCATGCCAGATGGCGGCCTCAGTGATGTCCGCTTCGGCACGTTCACGGATGATGAGTCGGTGGGTCATTGGCGAAGCTTGCCTTGGATGCGCGCTTTAACATCTTCCCAACTGCTACCGGCTTCGGGGTTCCTTTCATAGTCGGCCAATGCCACATCAAGAGCATTCTTGTCCGCATCACTGAGTTCGCCGCCGTCAGTCCATGACTCACCTACGAGTTCATCCAGTTTGGCCTGAACTTCAGCCAGTTCATCCGCCCTGAGGTTGGGCAGTTCAGCAATTATTTCCGCTTTGCTCATGAAGTCATTGTATCTTTCGAGTGCTTAAAGAGGCAATATTTCATCGGAAAGTCAAACAGGCACCGCCGCCGTCGAAATTTCCACAGCCGTCTCGCCCACTTTGTTTGCCGCGCTGCCCTTCCCCGCCCTCATCCTCAACCACCTCCTCTTGCGAATCTGAAAAAACAACACCGGAATCATCAGATCGATCACTTCATCCGAGATCAGCAGCCCCCCCAGAACCGGCGCGGCCATCGGCCGCATGATCTCGGCCCCCGTCCCCACCGCCCAGAGCATCGGCACTAGCCCCACGATCGCCACGCCCTCGGTTAGCAATTTCGGCCGCAGCCGATGCACGGCTCCCTCGATTACCGCCTGCCGCAGTTCTTCTATCGATGAAATGTTCGCCAGCCCCCCGCGTTTATCCACCGCCTCGCGCAGGTAGACCAGCATGATCACGCCCGTCTGGGTCGCCATCCCCAGCGCCGCGATGTAGCCGATCGAAACGATCACCGAGAAGTTGAACCCAAACAGCGCCTGGAACATCACGCCCCCCGCCAGCGCCCCGGCCACCGCCAGGATCACCAGCAGCGTATCCAGCATATCGCCGAAGGTCCAGTAGAGCAGGAACATGATCGTCGCCAGCACCATCGGCAGGATCAGCGCCAGGGTCTGGTTCGTCCGCATCTGATGCTCGAAATCACCGGCCCACTCGATCGACATCCCCGTCCCCGCCAGTTCCGCCTCCACCGGCCGCAGCGCCTGCCGCGCCTCCTCCACAAACCCCAGCAGATCGCGGCCGCGCACATTCAGCGCCACATACTGCCGCAGCCGCCCATTCTCCGACTTGATCATCGCCGGCCCCTCGGTCACGCGAATATCCGCCAGCATCTTCAAGGGAATCTGAATCAATCCCCCGGCCGCCGAGCTTGAGCCGCCCCCGCCGGCCGCCGCCGATCCACCCATCGCGGACCCGCCTCCTCCCCCGCCCGCTCCTCCACCCGCCGCGCCCCCTCCCGCGCCTCCGCCCATGCCCATCCCCCCGGCCGGCGCTTTCGATCCGCCTCCCGCTCCTCCGCCCGATCCTCCCGCCGCGCCCCCCGCCTGTCCGCCACCCGCCCCGAGTGTCGTCAAAGTCACCGGCGTCGCCTGCCCCGTCACCAACACATCCCCCACCGCCTCGATATCCTGCCAGTAGTCCCGCGCATAGCGCAGCCGCACCGGGAACCGCTGCCGGCCTTCCACCGTCATCGTGATCTTCGACCCGCCCAGCGCCGTCTCGATCGCCTGGTTCACGTCCGCGATCTTCACCCCGTAGCGTTGCAGCTTGTCCGGGTCCGGCCGAATCTCCAGATACCGCTTGCCCATCGCCTGATCCACCACCACGTCCGAAGCCCCCGGAATCTTCTTTAGCCGCGCCGCGATGTCATTGGCGACGGCCTGCATTTTCTCGATCGGCGTTGTCAATTGTCCATGGTCCATGGTCAATTGTTCGTTGTCCGTTGCCCGTCCGTTGTCCGTGGTCCGTTGTCCGTGGTCCGTTGTCTGTTGTCCGTCGCTAATGGATGAAGCTCGTTTAGCGCTCGCCACTGACAACGGACCACTGACAACGGACAACTGACCTTCTACCTTCTTCCCTGAACCCTGAACCCTGAACCCTGCATCCCCGTCATCCTTCATCCTTCCTCCTTCATCCTTGCCTCCCGAGATCGGCCCAAACACCTTCACCGCCACCTGTGTCCGCACTCCCGTCGCCAGCATGTTGATCCGGTTCTGAATCGGCTGGGTCCAGGTATTTCCCCACCCCGGCATCTGCACCTCCTCCTCCAGTTCCCGCTGCACATCGGCCTTATTCTTCTGCCACAGATAAAGCGTCTTTCCCAGGGCGGGCGCGGCATCCATGGCGATCTGGTTGATCTGCGCCGGTGTCGGCTCGCTCTTCGATGCAAAGGTCGTCCCCCGCGCGCTCCGCAGCAGCCCATCGATCAACATCGCATTGATCTGCGGCACCGCATAGTCGAATAAACGATGATCCAACTCCGCCCCATGCTCCGCCAGCATCAATCGCCGCCGCTCTTCCAGCGAATCGAACAACCGCTCCCCAAACGTTGGAGTCCCCGCCCCCACCGCGCGCTTGATGAATGAAACCGCCGACCCCACCGCGCCCAACTTGTCGTTGAGCACATCATCCCGATTCGCGATCATCCCCAGCCGAACCATCTCCCCGCGCAGCGCCCCAATCAATCCATCCGCCTCCTCCTGCCGCGGAATCTGCGCCAGATGCTTCGTATACGCGCTCGCCAGCTTCACCAGCCCCGCCCGCTCAGTCGCGCTGGCCTCCTTCAAGCCGCCCCCATTCGCCCCCGCCTGCCGCGCAATCGCATCGATCGCCTGGCCCGCCAGCGCATCGGCCAATTTCAATCCAAACTCCTCCTGATCCTGCCGCACGAACAGCCGCATCGCCCGATCGAACTGCACCATCGCCCCCTCGTTGCCAATCCCATTCCCATTCACCGCCGCATGCAGTAAGTCATGCGCCGCCGCCCCCTCCGCCTCCTCCGCCCTCACCTGGCCCGCCGGCTTCTTCATCGGCTCGACATGCTTCTCCCAGTTCCCTCCGATCTTCCCCGCCGCCAGAAAGCCGCGCTCCCCCAGTTTCCCCGCCAGCGCGGCCGCCTGCTTCAACGCATCCTTCTCATTCAATCGCCGCCGAGGCCACAGCGCCGCCGGATGCAGGTTGATCACCGTCTCCACCATCTCCAGCGGCGAAGGATCCGTCGCCGTATCCGCCCGGCCGATCTTCCCCACCACCTGCTCCACCTCCGGCAGCGAGCGAATGATCCGATCGCGCACCATCACATCATCCACCGCCTGCGCCATCGCGATTCGCGGGCTGGCGCTGGGCATGTCCATCAGCGATCCCTCATCGAGCTCGGGCTTGAATTCCGACCCCAGCTTGGTGAAGCGCGTATCCGCCAGCAGCGCCAGCGCGATGATCGACCCCGCCAGCCCCACCTTTTTCAAAAAGCCCGGCACGAAGATCAAAATCAATCCCAGTCCCGCCGCCAGCGCGCACTGCGCCCAAACCCCGCTCCGCATGAACGATGCCCCCAGCACCAGCACCGTCCCCATCAGCCACCACACCGCGCTCGGCCGGTCCACCATCCACGTCAGCACCGGCTTATAGATGTTGATGAACGACCGCACGATCAGGTTCTGCTCCTCCCCCTTCAGCCGCCCCTTGATCAGCAGGGGGATCAAAGCCGGCACCAGCGTGATCGCCATGATCGCCACTCCGATCATCGCAAAGCTCTTGGTAAAGGCCAGCGGATGAGCGAGCTTCCCCTCCATCCCACTCAGCGCAAACACCGGTGTGAAACTCAGCAGCATGATCACAACCGAAAAGAAAATCGGCCGCCCCACCAGCCGGCAAGCCTTCACCACCACTTCCGTCGTATCGCCCCGCACCAGAGAGTTGCGAGTTGCGAGTTGTGAGTTGCGAGGACTGTCCGTTGTCCGTTGTCCGTTGTTAGTTGCCAAGACGCTCCCGACGCCCGATTCAACTGACAACGGACCACTGACAACGGACAACGGACCTTCTCGCTTCTCGCTGCTAACTTCCAACTTCTTCCCTGAACCCTGCACCCCGAACCCCGAACCCTGAACCCCGAACCCTGAACCCTTCCTATCCGCATCCTCCTTCAACTCATGCGTCGCGTTCTCCACCATCACCACCGCCGCATCGACCAATATCCCGATGCTGATCGCGATCCCGCACAGCGACATGATGTTGCTCGGAATCCCCAGGTAATACATGAACAAAAACGACACCAGCACCGCCATCGGCAGCGTGATGCAGACCACCAGCGCGGAGCGCAGATGCGTCAGGATCAGGAGGATCGCGATCGAGGCGATGAGCATCTCCTCCTTCAGTGTCCCCGTGACCGTATGAATCGCCGATTCGATCAGCCGCGTGCGGTCGTAGAAGGGAATGATCCTCACCCCGGCCGGCAACCCCGGCGAAAGCTCCCGTATCCGCGCCTTGATCGCTTTGGTCACCTCCAGCGGATTCTGCCCCAGACGCATCATCACCACGCCTCCCACCGCCTCGCGCCCATCTTTCTCCAGCGCGCTCCGCCTAAATTCCGGGCCAAACTGCACCGCCGCGAGCTGCGCCAGCGTGATCGATACCCCACCCCGGTTGGCCACTTCCACCCGCTCCAGGTCCTTGATCCCGCGCAGCCACCCCAGCCCGCGAATCTGGTACTCCGTATTTCCCTGCACCACCACCTTCGCCCCCACCGACATATTCGAGCTGGCGATCGCGCTGTAAAGCGCCGAGAGTGGTATATTATACAATCGCAATTTGGCCGGGTCCACATCCACCTGGTACTCGCGCACGAATCCCCCCACGCTGGCCACCTCCGCCACGCCCGAAATGCTCGAGAGCTGATACCGCACCGTGAAATCCTGCACCGCCCGCAGCTCATCCAGCGAGCGCCCCTCCCCTTCCACCGTGTACCAGAAAATCTGCCCCAGCGCGTTTGCATCCGGCGCGAGCTGCGGCGTCACACCGGCCGGCAGCGTTCCCTGGATCGTCGTGAGCCGCTCCAGGATGCGCGTGCGCGCGAAATACGGATCCATCTTCTCATCGAAAATCACCGTGATCATCGAGAAATTCGGCTCCGAGGACGACCGCACCGTCTTCACCCCCGCCAGCCCCTGCAACTGCACCGAGAGCGGATAGGTGATCTGATCCTCGATCTCCTGCGGGCTCCGCCCCATCCAGTCGGCGAAGACGATCACCTGATTCTCCGACAAATCCGGTATCGCATCCACGGGTGTATGCAAAACCGCATACAACCCCCACACCGCGATGGCCGCCCACCCCAGCAGCACCAGCCAGCGGTTCCGAATGCTGAATTCAATAATCCGCGAAATCATGACTCACTCCAAAATCTTCACCGCAGAGACGCCAAGACGCAGAGAAGAAAAACAATTGTTGAAAAGATCAAAAAGCCGAGTGCCATGCCCGTTCGGGGTGCCATGCCCGTTCGGGGTGCCATGCTCCTCCGGGGTGCCATGCTTAGACCCGCCGCCGAACCGCTCTCATTCGCCGCGTCACGAATTCGGCGGGGATAAGCATGTCTGGCCCGACACGCGCTCCCAACCGCCGCGCTTCGATAACCCAAAAACAAAAAATCAATGCACATGTCCCCCCGCCTTCTCCCCCTCCGCGTCTCCGCGCCTCTGCGGTGAATCCTTCTCCCCGGCCGAAACCGGATTCAACCGATTCTCCGAATCCAGCAAAAATGCCCCCGTCGTCACCACCAGGTCCCCCTCCTTCAGGCCTCCCATCACCGGATACATCTCATCCGCCGACAGCGCCCCCAGCCACACCTGCCGCAGATCGAACACCCCCGTCGCCGTCTGCACGTAAACGATCTTCCTCATCCCCGTATCGATCACAGCCGACCTCGGAATCGCCAGCGCATACGCGCTCTGCTCCCCCGCCTCCATCACCCGCGCCGGCAGCGCCTTCGGCAGACTCTCCACCGCCCCGCCGCAATCGAACATGTTCAGTCCCATGTACGGATTGGCCGTCGGCCCGGCCACCTGCAGCCAGTACGGCTTGTCCCCCATCGGGCATCTGAATATCTGCGCCGCCGCCGCATCGATCGGCTGCCCCGTCACCTTGGCGATATCGATCAGCGCCAGCGAAATCTTCTTAAAAGTCCCCCGCAGCGCCTTGATGTCCTCTCCCTTTGTCTCCGCCACCGCGGCCGACAATTTCGCGTGCGCCTCCTTCAGCGCCGGCTCCACATCCACCGCCTCCAGCAACTTCGCCGTCTGCGCCAGGAGCTCCGGCACCCCCTCCAGCTTGTCGTGCGCCAGCAGATCGGCCGCCTTCAGATACGGCGTCAGTGCCGCCTGAAACACCGCCGCCTGGGATGCCTGCGCCGGCTTGGTCGCTGCCATCGTCGCCGGCCCGGTCGTCGGTCCGGTTGTTGGAGCGGTCGTCGCCACGGCCGGCACTTTAATCATCGCCGTCGCGAACATCCCCGGCCGAAGCCGCATCTCCTTGTTCGCCACCTGAATCCGCGCATCCAGGGTCCGCGTCTCGGGGTCCAGCGCGAACGCTAGGAAAGTCACATTCGCCTCGAACCGCTCATTGGGCAGCGCATCCACCACCACGCTCACCTTCTGCCCCACCTTCACCAGCGGAATGTCCATCTCGTACAACTTCGCCCGCAGCCACAAAACCGACAAATCGGCTACCGAATAGGCCGACTGCCCCACCTGCAGATACTGCCCCGGATTCACATCCTTCCTCACCACGATCCCCGTGATCGGCGAAGTCACCGAAAAATGCGTCGGCACTTTCCCGGCCGAGTCGAATTCCTTGTCCAATTTGTCGAGCTGCTCCCGCGAGATTCCCCACAACACCAGCTTCTGCATCGATGCGTTGTAAACCGCCGAGGCATCGCCCCGCGTTTCCGGCGTCGCATCGGCCGGCAAATCCGTCACCCGCTTCCGCGCCTGCAAATATTCCCGCTGCCCCGTGAACACCTCCGGGCTGTACAGCGAATAGACCGGGTCCCCCGCCTTCACCGCCTGCCCCGTGTAAGTCAGAAACAATTCATCCGCCCGCCCCGCCACCCGCGCGGAAATATTCGCCAGCCGCGTTTCATCGTAATCCAGAACGCCCAGCGCCCGCACCTCCCGCACCAGCGGCCGATACGCCACCGCAGTCGTCCCTACGCCCGCCAGCGCCAGCCGCCGCGGTGAAATCTGCACCCGATCCGCCACCGCGCTCGCCTTATCCTTCGGATCGCGCTTCTTCAAATCCATATTGCAGATCGGGCAAGACCCCGGCTGGCTCCGCACCACCTGAGGATGCATCGGGCAATAGTATTCATCTCCCGCCACCGCCTCCCCATACGAACTCGCCGGCCGGGTCCATTTGTCCACATGCGCCTTGATCGAGTCCCAATACCCCACCACCAGCGCCGCCACAATAAAAATCCCCACAAACCGCAGCCGGGCCAGAATCACTTTCGTAACGGTGAGGATGGAATGTTTGGTAGACATGGTTTTAAGGATGAAGGATGAATGGGAGGGTTCAGGATTCAGGGTTCAGATAAACAAGAGCGGCGTCTTACTCCCTCTCCTGTACTCGGGAGAGGGTGGGGGTGAGGGTCTTACTTCTGTATGCTGGAGCGAGCGCAGGCCAGGGTCTTGCTCCTGTGTTCTGGAATGGGCCGCGATGATAGCCAACCGTTGATTCGCCCGCCCTCCAAATGCCCCCAGCCGCGGAGCGGCGAAAGAAAGTAGCCCAGTGCGTGAGCACTGGGAATCGAAGCCCATGTTTCCTACCGCCGTATCTCCCACTTCAAGCCGCGGAGCGGCGACATACCGAACGCCCAATTGTTCCAAGTCTTCCCCACATCCCACCCCACCTTTCACCGCCCCCTCTTCATGTTTCATATCTTCATGTTTCACTTTTCCCCTTCCCACCACCTCCGCATCCACCCCCATCAACGCCTCCATCTCCGCGAGCCTCTTCTCCCGCTCCATCCGCGCCTGCGCAATCATCAACCTCACATCCAACAAGGTCCTCTGGCTATCGATCAACTCAATAAACGATACCTGCCCGGCCGCATACGCCTGCCGCGAACTCGCCAGCGCCTGCTCCGCCTTCGGCAACACCGTATCCTTGAACAGCGCCGTCTGATGCTCCGCGCTCCGCAGCGCATACAGCGCCGCCACAAACGCCGCTCCGCGATCGCTGCGCGTCTGCCGGCTCATCGCCTGCGTCGCCCGCAGCATCGCCCGCGATTCCTCCACCTGCGCTTCGATCATGTGCAAATTGATCGGCACCGAGATCATCGCCCCGACCGCCTGCGACACCGATCCCGTCAGCGCGGCCGTCGGGTTGATATCCGGGATGTACGCCATTCGCGCCAGCTCCAGCGCGTTGGCGCGCGATGAGACATCCCGCGCCAGCGCCGCCAGTTCCGGGTTCGCATCCACCGCCGCCGCGATCAGCGTCCCATCATCCGCCGCCAGCGGCCGCGCCTCCGGCAGCGCCTTGGGCGCAACCAGTGCCGCGGCCGGCGCGCGCCCCAGCATTCCATTGAGCATCGCCCGCATCGAATCGAGCTGCGACTCCATCTTCGCCAATTCCGCCTCCGCCAGGCGATGGGCAATCTGGCTCTTCAGCAGATCCTGCTGCGGCGCGCCCGCCCGCACCCGGTCCGCGGCCGTGTCGCTGATCATCTTCAACAAGCTCACATTATCCCGCCCGATCCGCGCCTGCTCCGCCATCAGCGAATAATCCAGCCACGCCTGCAACACCTGCTTCTGAATCTCGAATTTCTTGGCCGAAAATCGCAGTCCTGCCCCCCGCGCCCGCTCCAGCGCCACCTTCCCCGCCTGCGCCGCCTTGGTCGGCAGCGCCAGGTTCGCCATCGCGTCCGGCTGGGCCGAAACCGTCGTCCGATCCCACGACTTCAGCTTTTCCCCCGAGAACATGTACTCAAACCCCAGCGACAGATTCGTGTTCGGCCACGCCGCCGACATATCGATCCGCTGCACCGCCGCCGCCCATTCGAAATACGCCGCCTCCAGATCCCCATTGGCCAGAAAAGCCCGCCGCAGCACATCCTCCCACCCCGGCTCGGCCGGCAGTTCCGCCAGTTGCCGCTTCTCGTAGGGCGCACGATACCCCGCGCCCGTCTCCTCCAGGCGCGCCCGCTCCTGCTCGGTCCCCTCCGGCCGAAGCACGCATCCGCCCACCAGCAGCGCGCCGGCCGGAACCATCCACATCATTATTCGCGCAAACATGATCGATCCTTCAGTGAACGAATAGCCCGAACCATCCGCCAAGCCGCGCGCAGCGCGCAACCCGGCACGACTTCGTTCCCTCGGATCAAATCACCAGAATACAAAATTGATGCAACAGTTCCCCCGGCGGCGCGGGCAACCCCACCTCCCACGCCATTTCCGTTTGATTCAGTTTAACATCGCCCGCCAGCGCCGCGCCGATGGTCGGAGCCGCCCAGTCCAAGTTCAACCCCAAATCCAAATTGCCCAAACGCTCGGCCGCGATGCCATCGAAATTCGACCTCTCGCAATGCGAGCAGGGGGCCGGCGTCTTCGATTCTGCTCCAGCCGCATTCGATTGGAGATGAGTCGCGGCCTGGCCCGAACTTGGCCGAGCCGTGACGCTAACGCATCGATGGCACGAGGATTTCGACGGTGCCGTTTCCACTCCAACCATCGCATTGGTCGGCGGCGTCCCCATCCGCCCACAGATCGCCGCGCAAGCCTGCGCCCCGCCCGCAAGCGTGACAATCAGCAGACTCGTAATGGCTCCGTGAAGTAATCGCATAGCTCAACTGTGATGATCCTATGCCTGTAAACGTAGATTCCAAGCGTCAGGTTCAAAATCCCGGTAACTCGTCCACTAACCATACCCTTTGCCTGCGGTTTACACCACCAGAAACTCCAGCCACTTCACTCGCCCCACCAGCAGACACAGCCCAAACGTGATGTAAAACGTCAGCGTCAGGTTCAAGATGAGCAGCCCCGTCACCGCCAGCGGCATCCAACCGCTCGCCGATTCCCAGAACTCCATCGGGTTAATCCCCATCAGCTTCCCCTCCAGAATCGTCAGGGCGATGATGATGATCGGATGCATGAAGTGCAGCCCGAACGCATGATGCGAGACCTTCGGAAACGGGTCCTTCATCAGCGGATGCCGGATCACCAGCACGAAGATCGGCACCGCCGTGATGAAGCGCCCCACCTTGAGCCCCGACAGCGCGAACGGCCAGTTATGCGGCAGCAGGACCATCGTCTCGCTCAGATGCAGCGCCAGCCCGAAGATCAATAGCCCCACCCAAAAACCCGTCGGCGTGTGCGTGATGAATCGCCGCCACTGAACCTGCCCCGCGCACATCATCCCCATCAGCGCGAACACCAGGAACGGCAGCGCCAGAAAATATTCGGTCACCACGCCCAACAGATACGCGATATGCGCCGGCTTGCTCCTGGCCGGAGCAAACGTCGCCGCATATCCCATGAACGCCCATGCCGCCACGGTCAGCCCGATCCATCCCCAAGCCACCGCCGGCCTCTTCCACAGCAACCGCAGAAGTGGAATCAATAGAAGTGTGCAGATCACCAGCGGCAGGTAATACAAATGCTCGTGGGCCTTGCCCTGCAACAGGATCTGCGCCCAGAGCGAAGGATTCTTCCAGTTCAATCGCGCTGGGTCATCCCCCAGTGGACCGGGGTCGACATTCAGATGAATCCCGTTCAATACCTTGTGCAGCCCAAAATAGATCAGCGACCAGACCAGAAACGCCGGCACCAACCGCTTGAGCCGCCGCTTGAGCAACTCGCCCCAGGTCCGCCCTTTGTCGTAGAACTGATGCCAGTAGATGAAGAACGAGATCATCATGAAGCAGGGCACGCCGAAGCGCAGCCCTACGTTCACCGAAAAAATGCTCTTGTAGAACGCCCCATGAACGAGTTGTTCCGAGCAAATCTCCGCCGATGGTGCCTGCGTATCCAGATACGGCTGCGTGACGTGCGTCACGATGATCACCAGCATCGCCAGGATGCGCAGCGCATCCAGGTTTTCCATGTGCCGCTGGGTTGGATTGAAATCCAGCAGCGATGGGCGGAGCGGGGGCGTTTCGTATGCCAGCAAGGGCGTCGCGACAAACCCCTGTGCCCGCTCGGCACCGTTCGACGTTCCAGGTTGTGGGGTGGGATTGGATGGCATCGTAACGCTGGAAGACATCATCCCTGATTATCGGCCAATCGCCAGCGATCCTTGCCCCACGCCCCAAAAAACACAACTTCGCCAATAACTTTGTTCAGGGTCGGGAGCCGGCCACCAGAAACGCCAATCTCGCCATAAAACGATCCCCGGCTCCCGACCCTGTCGCGCCAATCACCCGGGGAACTCACCCCTCAAATCCGCTACTCATCCCACCAACCACTGACAACGGACAACTGACCACGGGCCACGGACAATTAACAATTGACCATGGACAATGGACTACCGCACCACCCTCACCCGATGCCCCTCGCTATCCCCAATCAACACCGACCCATCCCCATCCACAAACACCCCATGCGGCCGGCTCATCTTGCATTTCAGCGGGTCCCCCTCCGGCCCATCCCCCTTCTCTCCCGTCCCCGCAATCAGGTCCAGATTCCCCGTTTTCAATTCGATCATCCGGATCGAATGGCTCTCGGTATCGGCCAGATAGACATTCCCATCCCGGCCAATCGAAATCCCCTTGGGCCCGGACAACGTCGCCAGCTTCGCCGGCCCGCCATTGCCGGTAAATCCCTTCTTCCCCGTCCCAGCCGCATGATGGATGACCCGCGCCTTCATGTCGATCCGATAGACCGCGTTCCCCTCGCGCAGCGCCAGCCAGAGGTCGCCATTTTTATCAAAATCAATCGCCCGCGGGCCGAACAGGGGCGTACCTTCCAGCTTCGCCCCATCCTTGACCGCGCCCTTCTCGCCCGTCCCCGCGAAGGTCGAGATGATCCCCGTCTTCATATCCACCTTGCGAATCCGGTGATTGACGATGTCGCAGATATACAAATCCCCGGCCGAATCGAGTTGAATGCTGTGCGGCTGGCTCATCATCGCCGCCGTCGCCGGCCCACCATCGCCGCCAAAACCCGCCTTCCCGCTCCCCGCCACGGTCGAAATGATCCCCGTCTTCGCATCCACCTTTCGCACCAGATGATTCACGCGCTCCACAAAGAGCATGTTCCCAGTCGAATCGAACCGAACCTCGTAAGGCTCATTCAACAGCGCCTGCAGCGCCGGCCCGCCATCGCCGGCGTAGCCCTTCTTCCCCGCCGTTCCCGCCACAGTTGAAATGATTCCATCCTTCGCGATCCGCCGAATCACCTGATTCTCCGTGTCGCACACATAAAGCGCGCCATCCGGCCCGCGCACCAACCCAAACGGCTGATTCACCTGCGCCGCCCCCGCCTTCCCTCCATCCCCCGAAAAACCCTTCTGGCCCGTCCCCGCGAAAGTGGAAATCGTCCGCTCCGCGCCGAACAATGGCGCACAAGCCAGCAATACCACCCCCAGAATCAAAGGCATCCGGCTCATATCGCCACCCACTAACAGTCGGTTCGTGAAGCCCCAATGAACCAAAACCAACGGACAACGGACAACGGACAACGGACAACGGACAACGGACAACCAACCATCAACAATGGACAATTGACAACGGACAATCAACCCCCCCCTTAATCCATCGCCTGATTCCGCGCCTCTTTCAACAGATTCGCGAACCGGTCCTCATTCACATACTTCTGGATCACCGGCCGATCGAAAAGATCCTGCGCCAGCTTCGGCTCGCTGTAAACCTGGTCCTTCAGAAAGTTGAACAGCTCATCGCTCCGCCCCGCCGACCCCAGCGAGACCGCGAACTGAAACTTCACATCCCGCTTGTAGGGCGCGATCGCCAGGACCTGCTTGAACGCATCGGCCGCCTGCGAGTGCTGCCCCGCATCCAACAGCGCATCGCCATAAGCATTCCAGGTCTCGATTGTCTTGTCCCCGGCCGCGATTTTCTTCTCCAGTGCCGCGATCGTCTGCCCCCCGCCATTGCGGTTGAAATATTGCTCGATCCGCCCCCACGCCGCGACGTAAACAACGCCGAGAATGGCCGAGACTAATAGAACGATCAGCGCGGGCGTTCGCTTGTAGCGGTTCATAACGTCATTCCATCACTTCGGATACAATTCCCAACGGCGACAGGCGTTACACGGACGAGGTTAAACGGGCGTAAACGCGATCGCTACAGGATACCACAACATCGAGGGTACGTTGCACGGTGGAGGATGGGAAGATTCTGCACGGCACGTTCTCTGTCAAGAATGGCGAGGCGAATCGCGTCAAGTTGAAAGTCGATCGCGCGAAGTCGGGTCTGCAAATCGCGCCGCGCGAATAGGTTGGCAGAGCCGGCGTCCCGCCTGAGCTGATTTTCACATCGGCTTGGAAGGCTGTGTCATGCTGACCGTAGCGAAGCATCTTGCTTGCAGGCTGGGGACGCTTGAATCATCGAAATATCCCGTAAATTCGCGGCCAGATCCTTCGGGTCGCATAGCTCCCCTCAGGATGACACGAGGGGCTCAGGATGACACGAGGGGCTCAGGATGACACGAGGGGCTCAGGATGACAGGGGCGCAAGCCATAGCGCATTAAAAAGGGGCGAGCCCATCAAAGGCTCGCCCCGGAAAATCCTTCAAAACCCAACTCTTCTCCGCGTCCTCTGCGCCTCCGCGGTGAATCAGTCTTACTTCGCCGGCTTGCCCCACACTTCCACTTCGATGTAGTGGTTCTGCGCATCCGAGGTATTGCCCTTCGAATAGCAGCGGACGTACCGGCCTTTCACGCCTGCGCCGTCGATCAGCTTGCCTTCATCGGATTCGAAATATTCGCGATCCTTGCCGATGCCCAGGCCGGAGGAATTATCCTGGTCGTTGTTGAAGATCGTCTTCACATCGGTGATGAAATCCTTGTCATCCGACACCTGGATCACCACATCGCGGTAGACCCGCGCTTCGGCGTGGTAGTGCCACAGCGCCACCGCCCAGATCTCGGCGCTCTTTTTCAGATCGATCTGCACCCACTGCTGCCCCGGGCCCAGTTCGACCCAGTTGCCATCGGTGCCTTCCTTCGAGCCATCGGTGACGACCGTCGCATCGCCGATGATCGGGTTCTCATCGCTCATCTTGACCGGGGCTTTGAGCGACAACAGTTGCAGGCCCTTGGGGGCCAGGAACTTGCCGCGGCGCTTGCCCAGGCTCTTGAGGTCGACGGTCGTATCCTTCGGCGGGGCCTTGGGCGTGCCGGTGAAGAGCGGCTTGGGGAGCTCCACCTTCAGCTCTTCCAGATCCGCATCCTTCAGGTCCTTCGCGCCTTCGGATTTGGTATCCGGCAGTGCGCCGGCGGCCGCGGGCTTGTCGCCCTCGGGCTTATCCTCGGCCAACACCGGCCGGAGCGTGATCAACGAACAAACCGCCAGACCGGCAATGCCGGCCAACAACAAATGCTTGAAAGATCGCATGGGACTTGTACTCCTCTTGTCCTATTAAGTTGACATACCTCGGCCGCGAACGTTGGCCGGAGCACGGCATCAGCCGCGCTCCCGCCACATCCAACCGCCACGAGCGATTTATTACCACGTTCGCCCCCGCGATGCGAGACCCCCGGTGGTCCTCCCAGACGTCAGACATGGGATATCCTCGCCGGCCTTCGGGGTCCGCAGGCCCGCCAAACGCGGTATTTTCTTGCATTAAACCGCGTTTTTGCATACTTCTGAGGCTCCCACCCGCCGCTGGAGGGCGAAATCCATCGGCCGGCCCACCCTATTCACCCTGCGGAGGCGCTGCTATGTCGCGCGGATTTATCGAAGGCCTCGAAAACCGGGTTCTGCTGACCTCATCGCTCGCCAATGGCACGCTCCTGGTCACCGGCACGGCAGCCAACGATACGCTCACGCTCAGTGTCAGCGGCACCAACCTGGTTCTCAAGGACAACGCGGTCACCAAAAATTTCGCGCTGTCCTCCGTCAAACTCATCCAGATCAACTCCCTGGGCGGTAACGATACCGTCACACTTGCCTCGACCATCAACATCCGCGCCGCGATCGATGCCGGTATCGGCAACGACACCGTCACCGGCGGCGGCGGGCACGACACGATCAACGGCGGCGATGGCAACGATTCCCTCAGCGGCAGCAACGGCTTAGGGATCGATAACGATGACCTCTTCGGCGGTGCCGGCAACGACACGCTCCGCGGCGGCTACGGTAACGATGAACTCCACGGCGGCGCGGGCAATGACCTGCTCGATGGCGGGGTCGGCAACGATACGCTTTTGGGCGATGCGGATAATGACACGCTCCTGGGCACCGATGACCGCGACAATCTCAATGGCGGCACGGGCAACGATTCGCTCGATGGCGGCCGGCAGGATGACGTCCTCGATGGCGGCACCGGCGCGGATACCCTTATCGGCGGGCTGGGCAATGACACGGCCACCTACGCCGCACGCACCGCCAATCTTTCACTCACGCAGGACAATGTCGCCAACGATGGTGAGGCCAATGAGAAGGATAATCTGGGTGGAGACATCGAAACGATCCTTGGCGGGGCCGGCCGGGATTTCATCCAGGGCAATGCGCTGAATAATGTGATCGACGGCGGCAACGGCTTCGACACCATTTACGGCGGCGGCGGCAACGATGCACTGGTCGGCGGGTGGAATGACTCGGCCTCCGATTCCCTTTTCGGCGAGGCCGGGAACGACACGCTCTTCGGCGGTTACGGCAACGATAAACTCGATGGCGGCGCGAACGATGATTCGCTCGATGGCGGGGTCGGCAACGACACGCTCCTGGGAGGTGATGGAAAAGACACGCTCCTGGGCACCGACGACCGCGACAGCCTCAATGGCGGCGCGGGCAACGATCTGCTCGATGGCGGCAGGGGGGATGACTCGCTCAATGGCGGCACGGGGGATGATACTCTCACGGGCGGGCTTGGTCGGGATTTGGCCGACTATTCCGATCGAACCGATGCCCTGACACTGACGGCCGATGGCTCGGCCACATCAGGCGGCGCGGCCGAATCCGACACGATCAACCCCGATATCGAAGACATCGCAGGCGGCTCCAACGATGACACCATCACCGGCAATGGCTCGGCCAATCGCCTCTACGGCAATGGCGGCGCGGATGAACTCATCGGCGGCGAAGGCAATGACACGCTCGATGGCGGCGCGGGCGATGATCTCGTCGATGGCGAAGGGGGCGCGGATGTTCTGATCGGCGGCGCGGATAACGATGTGGCCGACTATTCCCTGCGCACGAACGATGTGAAGCTTTCTCTCGATGGCATCGCCAACGATGGCGAGGCGGGCGAGGGGGACAACATCGACTCGACCATCGAGAATCTGAATGGCGGATCGGGCAACGATACGATCATCGGCAACGACCAGGCCAATTACCTCACCGGCGGCGATGGCAACGATTCCATCGATGGCGGCGCGGGCGATGATACGCTCGATGGCGGGCTGGGCGACGATACCTTCACCGGCGGGCAGGGCACCGACTACGTCGACTATTCCCAGCGCAGCGAGGACCTCGTCCTGACCATCGACGATCTGGCCAACGATGGCGATCCGCTCACCGGCGAAAAAGACAATATCCATTCCGATGTCGAGATCGTCGCCGGTGGCTCGGGCAACGACCGCATCACCGGCAACGATAATCCCAACGAGCTTCTCGGCAACGGCGGCAACGACACGCTCGAAGGCGGCGGCGAAAACGACACCCTCTTCGGCGATGAGGGCAACGATTCGCTCGTCGGCGGCGCGGGCGACGACACGATGCAGGGCGGCGCGGGCGATGATGTCTTCGAGGGCGATGGCGGCGTCGATACGGCCGACTATTCCGACCACGATGTCGAGAACCCGGATGACCCCGCCAACGCGGATCGTGTCGTCCGTATTTCCATCGACGATGTCGCCAACGACGGTCTCTACATCAATGGCGTCGCCACTGAATCCGACAACGTGCTGAGCGATGTGGAGAACATCATCGGCTCGAACCTGGCCGATTCCATCACCGGCTCGGCCGGGGACAATGTCATCGATGGCCGGGGCGGCAACGACACGATCTCAGGGCAGGCCGGCTTCGACACGGTCTACGGCGGCGATGGCGCGGATCAACTCGATGGCGGCGCGGATGATGACCAGCTCTTCGGCGAGGCCGGCAATGACACGCTCACCGGCGGCGCTGGCAGCGACAACCTCGATGGCGGAGACGATAATGACACCTTCCACAACGCCGATGGGGAGGCCGATACGCTCGATGGCGGCAGCGGCACCGACACGCAGGAGGCCGATCCGCTCGACACCGCGTCGAATATCGAAACCGTCGCGCCCGAGGCCGTCCCATCGCCCGCGCCGGTCTACGCGCAGTCGATGGCCGCGAACGATATCGGCGGCTCACAACTGATCATCCAAAGCGCAGCGCCGGTTCTCAGCCCCCTCAACCACGCCGCGCTTTGATCGAGCGCTTACGCCTTCCAGGCCTTGGCCTTGAAGTCCGCCAGCGCCTGCTTGAGCAGCGTTTCCAGCTCGCTGGTCAGTTCCTTCTTATCCGCCAGGCCCTGGCGAAGTTGCGGAACGCTGGTGTCCACATAGCCGAGGAAACTGGTCTGGAATTCCTGCACCCGGCCGACGGCGACATCATCGAGATGGCCCTGCGTGCCGGCGTAGATGACCATGACTTCCTGCTCGACGGTCATCGGCCGATACTGCGGCTGCTTGAGCAGTTCGACCAGGCGGCTGCCGCGATCGAGCTGCTTCTGGGTGGCCTTATCCAGTTCGGTGCCGAGCTGGGCGAAAGCTTCAAGCTCGCGGTAGGCCGCCAGATCAAGGCGAAGCGATCCGGCGATCTTCTTCATCATCTTGGTCTGGGCGTTTCCGCCGACGCGGGAGACGG
Organism: Tepidisphaerales bacterium; assembly: GCA_038244055.1. GTDB lineage: Bacteria > Planctomycetota > Phycisphaerae > Tepidisphaerales > Tepidisphaeraceae > DASPKW01. Next base: position 18,237 of record JBBRTW010000073.1, read on the forward strand.
AAATGCCGACGTTAATGGCCGGGCGAACGCCCGCGAAGAAGAGGTCGGGCTCGAGATAGATCTGGCCATCCGTGATGGAAATGACGTTGGTGGGGATGTACGCCGAGACTTCGCCTTCCTGGGTTTCGATGATCGGCAGGGCGGTGAGCGAGCCGCCGCCATGGGCATCGGAGAGCTTGACGGCGCGCTCGAGCAGGCGGGAGTGCAAATAAAACACATCGCCCGGGAACGCCTCGCGGCCCGGCGGGCGGCGGAGGAGCAGCGAGAGCTGACGATACGCGGCCGCCTGCTTCGATAGATCGTCATACACACACAGAGTGGCCTCGCCCTTCCACATGAAATACTCGGCCATCGCGCAGCCGGCGTAGGGGGCGATGTACTGAAGCGGCGCGGGGTCGGAGGCCGAGGCGACCACCACGGTCGTGTACTCCATGGCCCCGGCGGCCTTGAGCACTTCGACGATGCCCGCGACGGTGGATTCCTTGGAGCCAATCGCCACATAGAAGCACTTCACGCCCTTGCCCTTCTGGGCGATGATCGCATCGATGGCGATGGCGGTCTTGCCGGTTTTGCGGTCGCCGATGATCAGCTCGCGCTGGCCGCGCCCGATGGGGATCATCGAGTCGATCGCCTTGATGCCGGTCTGGAGAGGCTCTTTGACGGGCTGGCGGTCGGCGATGCCGGGGGCCACGATGTCCATCTTGCGGGTTTCGGTCGAGGGGATGGCCGGGCCGCCATCGATGGGCTGGCCGAGCGGATTCACCACGCGCCCGATGACGGCTTCGCCGACTGGCACTTCCAGCAACCGGCCGGTGGTGCGCACCGAATCGCCTTCTTTGATCGAGAGGTAATCGCCGAAGATGACCGCGCCGATGGAGTCTTCTTCGAGGTTGAAGACCTGGCCCATCGTGCCGTTGGCGAATTCCAGAAGCTCGGCCGACATCGCGTTGCGCAGGCCGTAGATGCGGGCGATGCCATCGCCGACTTCGATGACCGTGCCGACCTCGCTGACCTGGAGGCGCTGTTCGTAGTTGGCGATTTCCGACTTGAGGACACTGGTGATTTCAGCCACGTTGATGGCCATGGATGCTCCGAGTTTTTGAGTTGCGAGTTGTTAGTTGCGAGTTGCGAGTTGTGAGTTGTGAGTTGTGAGTTGCGAGTTGCGAGTTGTGAGTTGCGAGTTGCGAGTTGCGAGTTGTTCGTGGTCAGTGGTGGGTGGTCGGTTGCGTTATCTGCCGCGGGCCACGGTTGCTTTACTCGCAACTCGTAACCCGCAACTCGCAACTCGCAACTACCGCGGTCTTTTCTCCAGCATCTGCCGTTTCATCGCCTGAAGCTGCGAGCGGACGCTGGCATCGATCAGTTTGTCTTCGACCTTCAGCACCAGCCCGCCGATGATCGAATCATCGACGTGCTGCCGCACGACCGCGTTCTTGTTCAGGGCCAGGCTGACCTTCTGCCGCACCTGGTCGAGCTGCTCATCGGACAACTCCTGGGCGACGGTCACATCGACATCGATGTTGCCGAGCAGCTGATCGAGCAGCGTCTTGTAGACGCCGGCGATGTCATCGAGCGCGCCGGTCCGGCCGTGTTGATTGACCACCGCCAGAAAATTCGCCAGCAGGGGGCTCACCTGCGGGCGGATCGATTTATCGAGGATGCGCGCCCGTTCATCCTTGCTGATCGCGGGATCGGCGAAGAAGGTCCGGAACGAGGGATCCGAGGCAAGCGCCTCGCGAATTCCCGTAAGTTCCTGACCGATCTGCTCGTGAATTCCCTGCGCGTGGGCGAGCTCGAGCACTGCCCGGGCGTAGGGAGTGGCGATGGCGGAGTGATGAGTGGCCATGGTTGGAAGTGGATGA
>JBBRTW010000074.1:0-20062 GCA_038244055.1 Tepidisphaerales bacterium
CATCGGAATCGGCGGCGGCATCAAAGGACGATGCGCCAATGGCGCGGCCGGCGCGGGCGCAAGCTCCGCCGGCGCATCGAAATCCAATCCCAGCAGATCGAGCTCCTGATCGATCGCGCTCACGGCCGCCGCATCGCGCGGGCTGGCGGCCGATGCGTTGATCTCCCGATTCAGCGGATCGTTCTCGAACGAAATCTCCTTCTCCACCAGCGGCGTCATCGCCGGCTGCGGAATCGGCGGCGGCATCGACCCCGCCCGGGTCGGCCGGGCCTGCGCCGGCGGCGCTACCGGCGCGGCGTGATCGTCCCACTCCATCGGGATCAAATCCGGATCCACCGGCGGCTTGGCCGGGCGGATGGCGGCATGGTCGTGCGTCCCCGCGCGCCGCTCGCGCTCGATCTCCGCCGCCACATCCAGCGGCGCGGTGCCGACGAGGTCTTCCAATTCATCGAGCTCTTCGCGGGTTGCCCCGCGATGCGGCTGCGGCGGCGCGAACGGCGCTTCGTGATCCGAATGCACCGGAATCGCATCCGTCTCCACCGGGATCGCATCGCCGTGAACCAGATCAACTTCCACCGGCATCGGTTCGGGTTCGGGCGCGAATTGCCCCGCCAACTCGGCTCCCGTCGTCGCCACAGCGCCCGCCCCCGCGTTCATCATATCGAACGATTCATCCTCCATCACCGGCCGAATGGAATGCGAATCCGCGCCCGCCAGCACATACCGCATATCGGTCTCGCCGATATGAATCGTCTGCCCCGGCTGCAGCTCGTGCTGATGAATCTTCTGGCCATTCACGAACGTGCCCGAGCGCGAGCCCAGGTCGCGGATATACCGCTTGCCCCCCACATGGAAGATCACCGCGTGCGCCGTCGAGACGCTCGCCTCCATCAGCGAAACATCGCAGGTTGGCCGCCGGCCGATCAGCATCACCTTCTCCGCCACCGCCAGCGGCGCATCCGCCCCTTCAATGTCCAGATCCGCTTCATGCGGCGGTGAATCATCCACCGGCCCCGCCGCCGATCCGGCCTTGAACTTGAACGTGAAGCTCCCGATTTTCAGCAGATCGCCATCGCCGAGCCACGCCTCGCGAACCTCCCGCCCATTGACGTACACCTTCTCCCGGCTGGCCAGATCGCGGATGTAAACCTGCCCGCCATACGAAAGCATCAGCGCATGCGCCTTGCTGACGTGGCGCGAGAGCAGATGCAGGTGCGCGTTTTGCCGCGAGCCGACCAGGATCACCGTCTTGCCCAGCGCGATGCCCGGTTTGCCGGCATGGTGGCCGAGCGGAACCAGCGCCGGCGCGGAGGGGGGCGTCGTCTTCTTGTTCTTGGGGGATTGAACTGCCATTCGACTTCTCTAGCTCCGACGCCGACGCCCGCGCGACAGCCAAAATGCCGCCGCCGCGCGAGTCGCCCTGCAAAAAGCCCCGACACGATCTCCAAGCCCCTCGCCGAAGGCCGGCCTTGCCCTCGAGCGCCCTCACTCTCCACACGAAACTTTTGGAAGACACGCCAATGCAAATGCGTGAATCCGAACTGGCGAATCCTGGCCCCGGCGCATCCATGCCGAACCACGATGCCGTCTTCCAGCGCGGGGCCGCATCTTACCACAGCGCCATCGGCCGCAAGTCACAAAAACTCCCGGCCGCAACAGCGCCTGCAGTTATCGGACTCATCTAAGATTCTTCATGTGCGGGGCTCCAACGCCGACTCAACTAATTCAATGTTTGAAGTGCCGCTGACCGGTCAACACCATCGCCGCGCCGGCCTCATCCACGGCCGCCAGACTTTCTCCATCCCTTACGCTTCCTCCGGGATGAATGATCGCAGTAATTCCCGCCTCCAGCAACAACTTCGGCCCGTCCGGAAACGGAAAAAATGCATCCGACCCCGCCACCGCCCCCCGCGCCCGCTCGCCGGCCGCGGTGTTGGCCTTGGCGATGGCAATCCGCGCTGCATTCACCCGATCCTGCTGCCCCGCCCCGCCCCCCACCATCATCCCATCCTTCGCCAGCGCGATCGCATTGCTCTTGAGGTGCTTGCACGCCAGCCATGCGACTTTCAAATCCGCCCACTCGGCCGAGGTCGGTGGCCGCTTGGAGACGACTTTCCAGTTCGCCTCATCGATCCCAATCAGGTCCCGCTCCTGCACCAGATACCCGCCGGTAATTACATGCATATGGAACCGCCCCGTGAACCCGCCACCGGCCGAGCTCGCTGGAGCCACCGGCCCGACTTCCAGCAACCTCACATTCTTCCATCTTGCTCGGAGCAATTCCAGCGCATCGGGCGCATAGCTTGGTGCCACAATGACTTCCAGCAGTTTATCAATCCCCGTGATCGTCTGCGCCGTCAATAAATCGACAGGCTTGTTCAATGCCACAATCCCGCCAAATGCCGCCAATGGATCGCCATCGTAGGCTTTCTTAAATGCCGTCGCCAAGTCGCCGGCCGTGGCATAACCACAGGGTGTGGCATGCTTTACGACACATGCGGCCGGGGTCGACATCTCCTTCACCGCCGCCAGCGCCGCATCGGCATCGAGGAGGTTGATGTATGATAACTCTTTACCGTGCAACTGCTTAGCATAAGCGACCGAGGCCTCGGCCGGCTGCGTGTCGACATAAAGCCCCGCCTTCTGATGCGGATTCTCCCCGTACCGCAACTCCTGCTTCTTCATCAAGTTAAGCGCGATCACTTCAGGCGCGCCCACCCCCTCGCCTATATTCGGGAGAGCGCCCACTCCCTCTCCTGTACTCGGGAGAGGGCGGGGGTGAGGGTCTGCCGTCGAGCCCGCCTCCCCACGACCCCCTGCCGACTGCCCACTTCCCACTGCCGACTGCCCACTGCCGACTGCCGACTGCCCACTGCCCACTGCCGACTGCCCACTGCCCACTATTCCCTCCAGATACGCCGCAATCCTCCCATCATACGCCGCCGTATGCGCGAATGCCCTCTGCGCCTGCTTCAACCGATGCTGCCCGCAGGATGACCCACCATGCTTCCGCAAATCCCCCAGCACCTTCTCATAACGGTCCGGCTCGGTGACCACCAGCACAAACGCATGATTCTTCGAGGCCGAGCGAACCATCGATGGCCCGCCGATGTCGATGTTTTCGAGCGCCTCTTCGAACTTCACGCCCGGCTTGGCGATCGTCTGCTCGAAGGGGTAGAGGTTGATGCAGACCAAATCGATCGGCACGATTCCATGCTCGGCGGCCGCCTTCATGTGCTCCGGATTGTCCCGCAGCGCCAGGAGCCCGCCGTGGATTTTTGGGTGGAGCGTCTTCACCCGCCCATCCATCATCTCGGGGAAACCCGTCACCTGGCTCACATCGGTGACGGTGAGCCCCTGATCGCGCAGAAACCTGGCCGTCCCGCCGGTGCTGATCAATTCCACTTTGAATTCACTCACCAAAGCCCGCGCGAAGTCGGCCAGGCCGGTTTTGTCGGAGACGGAGATCAAAGCGCGTTTGACGGGGACAAGATCAGGCATCCCCCGAATATACATTTAGCCCGGCGTGAATACACGCCGGGGAACCCCCGAACACAAAAGGCAATCATTGCGAGGTCCGCATGGCGAGGTCCGCACGGACGATGAACAATAGGATGGACGATGGCGATTCGACAATCCTCCGACAACCGCCATTTCTTCATTGCCGGACATGCCCGCCACCTGTACGCTATTTTCGCACCCGAAATAACCAACCAGGCCGCCGCCAGATTGTCTTGTCGAGTGCGTAACTATCGCGGACTCCAGCAATTCCCACTTCCAAGGAAGCCCATGCTCCATCGCACCTTGTTTCGTACCACGACCTGCGTGATGGCGCTCGGCCTGCTGCCCGCCTTGGCCAGCGCGGCCGATTATTCGGGAAACTACGAAGATGCCCGGCGGAGTGTCATCGTCGCGCCGGACGGAACCGGCTATCGCGGCGAGATTCGGATTGGGGACCAGGCCTATCCGCTGGCGGCGCGCGAAGAGGGCGACCATCTCACCGGCGCTTATATCGTGGGCGGCAAACCGTATACCTTTAGCGCCACCCAGGAGGGAGATGGCCTGCTGGTCACGACCAACGGCAAGACATACCAGCTTCATCGCAAAGCGGCAGCGCCGGCGGCGGTGCCCAATCCATTTGATCCGGCTGGCAGCGCCGGCCCCGGGTCCGCGCCGGCGGGGGGACCCGCGTCAGGTGTGACGGCTAAGCCAGGCTCGCCACCGGCGGCCGATGCGCTGGCGGACTACACGGTTTTGAATCTGACCGATGTTGGCCGAACGCTCGTGCGCGAAATGCCCTCGGCGACTTCCACGCACGCGGCGCTCAGGGCTGTTTTTGCGGATTTGGCGCGGCAGTTCGGCGCTCGGCCGACGATCCTGGGCTCGTACGAAGAGGCTCGCGAGCACAGCATGGCGTATGTCGCGTTCTCGGCGGAGTTCGAGGGCAAGCCGATCAAGGGATTTGTCACCGCGCGGCTTCGCGAAGAGGGGGCGGTGGCGTTTGTGGTGTTCGGCAATGCGGATGCGACCCGCAACCAACTGGATCAATTGCTGGATCATCCCCCTGTGCCCATCGTGCTGAGCGAGCCCGAACGCATCAAAATGGAGATGGCCAAGGTCGAGCTGAAGGTGTACCCGTTCCCCGACCGCACCGGCTCGGTCGGCATCGCGGAGGGATATACGATCAATTCACCCAGCGAGGCGAATTCATTGATCCTCGGGCCGGCGGGTCAAAAAGTGCGCATGGCCTTCGGACAGGTTTTTTATACGCCCGACAGCCAGATGGTGCGGCAGAATCAGCAGAACCAGGCCAACGCGAAGAAGTTCGGCGGCAGGCCCCAGCCGGGGCTCAATCTTCCCATCGCGGCCTACAGCGACGATCCGGCGACGGCGCTGGCGAATTTCGTTCGCATCAATAGCGAAGCCAGCCAACGTTCCGGCGGGCCGGCGTTCGTGCCTCAAAAAGTCATCAATGTGACGCCCGTTCCCAACAACAAGCCGGGCGTCCGCACCGCGCAGGTGACTTACGATGTCGTCATCAAGGAGCGCACTGGAGACAAGCCGTTGAGAGCGTTGATCCAGTTCGATATCTTGCCGCTGGACCGCGGCGCCTGGAACATGTACGTCTACCTGCAGTTGATCGCCCCGCGCGAAACCTTCAAGAAGGATCTGCCGGTGATGATGGCCCAGGCCTATTCGCTGAACGAAAACGCGGAAAGAATCAAGGAAAAATCCCGGGTTGAAATCGCCGCCGCCAACAAGCGCGCCGAAGATCTGCGCGCCGCCAACAAGAAGATCGCCGATGCCCATTACGCCCAGACCAAGAGCGCGGGCGATGCCAGCGCCCGCCAGAGCAAAGCCTGGCGCGACGCGGAAGAGAACGACACCCTCAAACACCGCAGCGCGGCCGACTTCAGCGAAGCCATCCGCGGCATTCGCTCGATCGAGGATACGAAGACCGGCGAGAAGCAGAGCGTGAACCTGGCCGATTCAAATCTGATTGTCGATGCGCTCAATGAAAAAGACCCGGGGCGCTATCGGCCGGTGCCGCTGCGGGATGAAATCTACCCGCTGGCGGGACATGAGAATGAGCGGGATTATCTCGGGAGGTGAGGAATTCGAGCGGGGAATGCCGCCGGCAGCGTCGTCATGATCTGCTTCACCGTTAACTGGGAACAGTTGGCACTGCGCCATAGCGGCGCTCGAGGGATTCTTCGAGTTTCTTGAGGAGTTCGGTGAAGGAGATTTTCTCGTACTCGACGCCGGTGAGCATGAGGAGCGGTTTGACGTATTCCTGGCCGCAGCGGGGAGTGCCCTTTTCATCGCCGGGTTCAACAAAGAAGACGGCGCGCGGGGTGTCGCCTTCCGGGTCGACCGGGGGAGGAAGAAAGTCCCAGTCAGGGCCGATGTAGTCGATGTGGGACGGGACAGCCTGGATGAAAATGACAACGAATTGTTGATCGCCGAAGCGCTTAATACCGATTTCGGCGAGCGTGGCGTAGATGCTCATATTTGCCTGCCCTGGAGTTCAGCAGATCGGGCGCGGATTTGCGGCTCGGGCGCCGATACTCGACATCGGAATGTCGAGCTACCTGGGCAGCGGATCGCTCTCATCCCTCAACGGAATCTGCCTGAACCGCCCCGGATCCGCGCGGTTGAGGTTGTCCACGATATGGTCGACGTGTCCGAGGTCGACGCTCGTCTTCTCACCCGTGCGCGTGTCTTCCACCGTGCGCACGCCGCGGATGGTTTCGATGAAATCGTCATTGCTGCGCGAGCGCACGACCGAGTTGTGCCGCTGCGCCGCGTTGTAGCTGTCGTAGGCGGCCATCAGTTCCTTGTGCGACTGCTGCTGGGCGGCGAAGCGCTTATTGCTGGCATCGATATTCTCGCGGGTTTTCTCCTGGATGACCTTGGGATTCTCGCGCACGGAGGTGGACATGGCGACCATCGCGGGGAGCGAGGCGTCGAAGACATCATCGGGGGCGGCGGCCTGGTTGGACATCACCATCCATGAATCATTGAGCACCGGATCGATTTCCACGCGGGCCAGCGCGCGCAGATGTTGCTGCCCCTGCCGGGTCGTCTTGGTGACGCCGTAACTGAGCAGGGCCGCCCGGCCGCCGGGGAGCCAGGCGGGGAGCTTCTGCACGGTGACGAGGTTGTCGATCTTGACGGCCGGGCCGCCATTGCTCTGGCTCATGGCGCTGAGCTGGGGCACCAGCGTGGACAGGGCATGCTCGGGGTCGGTGAAGGGAGCGACCAGCATCTGCATGCGATTCGGAGCCGGCATGTGCCACTGCCGGGCGTTGGCTTCCATCTGGAGCTGGAGCTGAACGGCCTGCGAATTCGGCGTCACCACCGAGTAGGAAACGCCCATGGAGAGCTCTTCCCCCGCCGGGCCGGTGATCATGTATGCTCCCATGCCGGATTGCGCGTTGGTGCGCCATCCTTCAGCGATGCCGATGCTGCCGGTGTTGTCGGGGAACTCGTACAGTTGCAATTTGACCTCGGGCGGGCCGGCCTTCGCATCGGCGGGAATCGTCAATTTGCCCCATTCGGTGGGCGGCGCATCGGCCAGGCAGTAGATCACGGCCACCGATGCGCCTTTATCATTGAGCCTGCAGGAAACGAATCCCTTGATCGGCCGGTCTTTGAATTTGGCGGTGAACGAAGCCATTCCCGAAGCGTGGGTTTTGGTGTCTTCGTAGGCTCCGGTGATTTTCGGCCGGGCATCAAAATAGGCCGCCAGATCCGGCAGAACCGATTCGAAGGCCCCCTGTACGCTATTCACCTTTTTGAACACGCTCAGCGATCGCCCGGCCTCGGTCGTGGTGACCACCGCGTAATCCACCATGCTCCCAACGGCCCCGCCGCCCCCTCCTCCAGTAGCCGCCGGTCGAACCGCGCCGCCGCCTGTCGCACCGCCACCAATCGCGCCACCGGCCGCCCCTCCCGCCGCGCCGCCCGCATTGCCCGCGCGGGCCGCCTCCTGATCGAAGGGATTGTCCGAGCCGGCTTTCCTGACCGCATACGATTTGCCGGCCGTCTGAAACGCCAGCCCATCAGCCTGCCGAGTGATGGCGAAATCGAACTCGCCGCCATCATTGGTAAAGGTCCCGCGGAGCCCACCCGCCTCATCGCGCGCCTTGAGGGGGAATTGCTTCTGGCCGAGGTGAATGATTCCGCTGTACCCCGCGCCATCGGCGGTGACCTCGATGGAGAGGTTATTGCCATCGTACTTTCCCGCGAAGTCTCCGGCATGGATGACATTGGCGAGCAGCACCACGATCGCGGCGATGGACAGGATTTTGAAGTTCATGGCGGGTCCTCTTCGATTCATTGGAACCATCGAATGCGGGCGGATAAACAGGATGACGCGGGTCTCATTTTACGGGCAGGGGGGATACTGTCCATAAAATTATTGCCGGCGGGAAATGCACCGGGACATCACCCGACAGCGCTTCCTCCGTCAGGGCAATTGCATGTCAATCCTGTCGCATCGATTTCGGATTATGGATTGAAGACCGCAATTCAATCCGCAATCCGCAATCCGCAATCCGAAATCCGCAATTGCTGCCCATCTCATGCCCTATGCGATTGCCCTGCTTCCTCCCTATCAACCCCCGCGATCCTCTTGGCTTTCCCCGCCCTTGCCCGCACAATGCCCCATCGACCTCTACCGGAGTTCCAATGCGCTATCGATCCTGGGTGTTCTCGTTCCTCGCGGCCGGCCTCTTTCTCTCAAGCCATGCCTATCTGGCCATCGCCGCCGACTCCAAGCCCGACGCCAAGCCCGACCCCAAAAAGGCCGAGCCCAAACCGCCCGCCCAGCCCCTGCCCATCCCGGCCGACAAGTCCGCGCAGGCCATGACCCTGCCCCCCGGCTTTACCGCAACCCTCTTCGCCGGAGAGCCCGATCTCACCCAGCCGATCGGCTTCACCATCGACCACCGCGGCCGGCTCTGGGTCTGCGAAAATCATTCCTACGCCAAATGGCGCGAGAAATGCGATGACCGAATCGTCATCTACGAAGACACCGACGGCGATGGCAAGTTCGACAAGAAAACTATCTTTGCCGAGGGCATCTTCCACTACCTCACCGGCGTCCAACTCGGCCTCGGCGGAGTCTGGGTGTCCGACTGCCCGAATCTGTGGTTCTTCCCCATGGAGGAAGGCGCGGACAAACCCTCCGGGCCGCCGGTGGCACATCTGGAGGGGTGGAACTGGAAAGGCCAGCACAACGTCATCAACTCCATGGAGTGGGGGCCCGATGGCTGGCTCTACGGTTGCAACGGCATCACCATCGATTCGGATGTGAAGGTGGTCGGCGCGCCCGAATCTGATCGAACCAAAGTGAGTTGCGGCGTCTGGCGCTATCACCCGATCAAGAAAAAGTTCGAGCGCTTCGCCGAGGGGACCACCAACCCCTGGGGCATCGATTACGATGAGCGCGGGCAGATGTTCATGAGCAACAACGTCGTGGCCCACCTCTGGCATGTCATCCAGGGGGCGCACTTCAAGCGCATGCGCGGGCAGGATTTCAATCCGTACTTCTCCTACTGGCAGATCGAAACCTGCGCCGATCACCTGCACTGGGGCGGCGGCGACTGGACCACCTCGCGCTCCGGCGAGGCGCATAGCGTGGCCGGGGGCGGCCACTCCCACGCCGGCGCGGCCATCTACCTGGGCGATTCGTTTCCGGCCGAATACCGCGGGACCATCTTCATGGTCAACACCCACGGCCACCGCCTCAACAACGATTCGTTCGAAGCCAAAGGCTCGGGAGTGGTCGCCAGGCACCGCCCCGATTTCATGATGGCCAACGACCAATGGTTCCGCGGCGTGACGGTCCATCAAGGCCCCGAAGGCGCGCTCTACGTTTCGGATTGGTCCGATACGGGCGAGTGCCACCAGTACGCCAATCCCGATAACGACCATGGCCGGATTTATCGCATCGCCTATCAGGGGACGAAGAAGGAAAACATCGACCTCGCCAAAGATGCCGATGAAAAACTCGTCGGCCTGCAGAGCTCCACCAACGAATGGCTGGTCCGCCACGCCAGAATGGTCCTCCACGACCGCGCGGCGGCCGGCAAACTCACCGATGCCGGCAAGGCCGCGCTGGTCGGCCTCTTCGAAACCTCCCCCAATCCCGTTCATCGCCTCCGCGCCCTCTGGACCCTCCAGCAGTGCGGCCTGAATGATGAAGCGCGGCTGCTCAAGACTTTGGGCGATGCCGATCCTTATCTCCGTGCGTGGTCGATCCAGTTTCTGGCCGAGGATTCAAACCCATCGCCCGCCGCGCTCGAAAAATTCGAAACCCTCGCCAAATCCGATGAATCCCCGGTCGTCCGCCTCTACCTCGCCTCCGCACTGCACCGCACCCCCCTGGAAAAACGCTGGCCCATCCTCCAGCACCTGGTCGCCCGCGAAGCCGATGTCGCCGACCAGAACCTCCCGCAGATGTACTGGTACGCGCTGGAAGGATTGGTTGGCGCGGACCCCAAGGCGGCGGCGGCGAAGATCCTCCCGACGGTGAAAATCCCCAAGCTGAGGGAGCTGGTGGTGCGGCGGATGGCGGCGAAATGAGGGTAGCGTGTGCCGCGAACACATGCCTCACTCACGACTGTGACGGATCCCTGCGCAGGAGCGGGTCAAAGCCGGCCTGCTGGAAATGATGATCGTAGGCCAATGCGCTGGTAATCCCATGTTCCTGCATGATATGGAAAGAAATGCAATCAGTCAGTGACCAAGCCTTGTCCGGCCGCTGCGAATGCAACCGGGCGCCGGCATCAAAGAGAGAAGGGGACGCATGAACGATCTGGCAAGACTGATCGGCCATTATTTCGGTCAGCATGCGATGAGCCGTTGGACGTTCGACTGGCGCGGAAAGTTCATTGATCGTTTCCCAAAGGACATGCTCGGTGACAATGAAGCGATCACGAATCGCCCGCGACCACGCCAGCGCCCGCTGGTAAAGCTCATCGGTCGGCCGAAGCATCGCGATCAGGTAGCCTGTATCGATCAGGATCATGGCTTCTTGGGTAGGCCGTAAAGGTAGTGATCGTGCTGGGCAGCGCCATCGGTTGGCACATCGGGATTGGCCGGAAGCGTCTCGGCAAGTTTCGCCAGTCGTTGCAGCAATGTAGGCTCAGTCGCGACTTCAACCGGCGTCACCTGCACTTCCAGCTCCGGCCCGATGGGCAGATCCACCGGCCCGCTGGGAACAAGTACCTTTCCATCAAAATGTGCTCTGAGGACTGTCATTGCTGGATAGTATAGCACACCGAGAAGGGAGGAGAAACTGATATTGGAGCAAGCTCCAAGTGCGATACGCTCACCACCCCTGCCGATACTCGCGGCGAATCAGCGCATCCAGCCCCGGCTCATTGGTGATCTCCAGCTTCGCCGAGTCCCACACGATGCGTTTGCCGGCGCGGATGGCGACGTTGCCAAGGAGAACGATTTCGGTCAGCGGGCCGGCGTAATCGAAATTCGAGCCCGCCGGCCGGCCTTCGGTGATGGCATCGACCCAATCCTTATGATGCCCCGCCGGCCCGCCCGGAACGCGTTTGATCGTCGGCTCGGGTTTCTTGTAATCCTTCATTCTCGCCTCGGGCACCAGCCGCGGCGCGCCGCCGTAGGGGACGACCATAATGCCCTTGTCGCCGATGAAAACCGTCCCGCCATCCTTGATCGGCAGCTCAAGGCCTTCATCCATTCCCTCCGGCCGCGGCGGGCGCTTGCCCCCATCGGACCAGGTCAGCTTGATCGGCCCGCGCTCGCTCGTGGCCGGGAAATCGTACTTGATGATCGACCAGTTCGGCGCGGCCACATCGGTCATCCCCTGCGACTCGGCCTCGATGCTCGTCGGCGCGGTCAGCCCGCAGGCCCAGTAGGACGCATCGAAAATATGACAGCCCATATCCCCCAGCGCGCCGGTCCCGAAATCCCACCAGCCGCGCCATTTGAACGGATGAATGGGGCTGACGCCTTTGTCGGTGATGTAATACGGATGCTGCGGGGCGGTGCCGAGCCACAAATCCCAGTTGAGATTCTCCGGCGGCTTGCCGGTAAGCTCAGGCCGCTTGAATCCCTGCGGCCAGATCGGGCGGTCCGTCCAGACGTGTACCTCCTTCACATTCCCAATCGCCCCCGCCTTGATGAACTCCACCACCAGCCGCGTCCCCTCGCTGGCGTGCGCCTGTGTGCCCATCTGCGTCATCACCTTCATCTTGCGGGCCATCTCCGTCATCGCCCGCACTTCAAACACATCGTGCGCGATCGGTTTTTCGCAGTAGACGTGCTTGCCCAGTTGCATTGCCGCCATCGCCACCGGCGCGTGCATGTGGTCCGGCGTGGCGACACAAACCGCATCGAACGATTTGTGATCCTCCAGCATCTTGCGATAGTCGCCGTAGGTCTTCGCGCCGGTATGGGTCTTGGCCGCCCCGGCCAGGGTCTTGGAATCGACATCGCACAGCCCGACCACATTCACATGCTGCGCGATCCCCGCCAAATCCGCCGCTCCGCGCCCGCCTACGCCGACGAATGCGACGTTCAGCTTCGATGCCTTGGCTACATCCGCCCCCGGCGCGGCCTCCGCCGCCAATCCCTTGCGGGAGGTGAAGAGCGTCAATCCAACAGCGCCGGCAGCGCCCAGAAGTCCGCGGCGGGAAATGTCTCTGCGCATATTCGAATCCTCCAGGGGAAGTGAAGTGAGCATTATGAACCCACTTGGCGCGGCGATCCATACCCCCGGCCTCTTTTCCGCGACCATTTTGGATTATCATTCCGACATGACCTTCCAACGCCTGTTCGCGCTCGTGGTCTGCCTGCTGACCGCCCCGCTCTTCTTCGCCGCCGCGCCGGCCCCGCTGTCGATCCCCATTCCCGCGACCGTCCCGACCACGCGCCCCGCGCCCGCTCCGCGCCCCGCCACCGCGCCGGCCGATTTCTCCAAATACATCGAGCGCTGGTCAACCAATCCCAAAACGCCCAATCCGCTGCTGGCCCATAAGTCCTATCACTCGGCCGCGATGAATGTCGATGTCGGCTACCACCTCTACCTTCCCCCCGGCTACGAAGACCCGGCCAACAAGGACCGCAAATACCCCGTCATCTACTGGCTCCACGGCCTCAACCAGTCCGAATCCTCCAACTGGTTCCCACCGGCGATCATCGATGGCGCGATGAAGACCGGCCACGCCCCGCCCATGATCTGGATCTTCGTCTCCGGCGGCGGGCGGGCTTTTTATGTCGACTCGGCCGATGGCAAGATCCTCTCCGAGACGACCATCATTAAGGAACTCATTCCCCACGTCGATGCCACCTACCGCACGGTTTCCACGCGCGAAGGCCGGGCCATCCAGGGCATGTCCATGGGCGGCTGGGGAGCGCTGCGCCTGGCCATGACCTATCCCGAGCTTTTTTCCTCGGTCGTCGCATTCGCCCCCAGCCTGCGCACGCCGGAGAACATCGGGGTGACTTATCCCGATGTGGTCGCGCGGATGTTCGGCGGCGATGTGGCCCGCTTCTGGGCCGTCCATCCCCTGAAACTCGCGCGCGACAAGGCCGACCAGCTTCGAAAGATGCTGCCGATCACGGTCTATGTCGGGAACAAGGATCACCTTCTGGCCGGCAGCCGGGATCTGCACGCGCTATTGACGGAGTTGAAGATCGAGCATGGTTATGAGGAGGTGGAAGGCGCCGATCACAACATGACCCTGCTCGCCAAATACGCCAAGGATGCCAGCCTGATCTTCGCTGCCCGGCATTTCACGCCGGGGAAGTAGTTGCGACTTGCGAGTTGCGAGTTGCGAGTCGCGGACGCGCGCCTTTGCTGTGATGAAAGGAAGCCATCGCATGAAGACCTTGAGCCCCGTCGTGCTACTGCTGGCGGCGAGTTGGGTGACTGCCGCATCGGCCGCGGATAAGCCGGAGTCTCCCGCCAAACCGCCATCTCCGCCGGCGACGTTTCCCGCGGCATACGATCCCGCGCGGCTCGGCGATGACCTGCTTGCGGGTGAAACATGGCAGGCCATCGCGACCGGCGGCACCACCGACAATGGCTGGGCCAATCTGACAAAGACCGGCAGATTCTCCATCGGCTCCAGCGCGGTCCCCACAACGCCCGAGGTGCTGGGCATCTTCCCCGATCCGCACGGCATCTTCGGCCAGGTGCTTCGCTATCGCACCCCGGCCGGAACCGCCGCCACCATCGAGGACCACCGCACCTTCAAACCGTCCGCCCGCGTCTGGGCGCGATCGACCTTCCTCTTCCGTGGCACTGACCCCGCCGGCTTCACCGCCAAGACGCGCACGCCCCGCGAATCCGGCACGCTCAAGCTGATCTTCCTCTTCCCCGAGGACAACAAGACCCGCATGGATTGGGTGCTCACCTCGTCGGGCTTCCTGGCGCATGGCTGCCCGCGCCACGGCAACATGGATGCCGTGCAGGCGCCCATGAAAAGCTCGAACGCCAAAACTCCGCCCCCGGAGCCGGCCGGCCCTTTCAAGGGCGTCTACGTCACCAGCAAGCCCACCGACGCCGCCGCGCACAATATGCTCACCAGCGGCGACTGGTACGAGATGGTCATGAACTACGAAACCACCGGTGAGACCTCGTACATCCACCGCTACTTCCTCCGTCGGCTTACCGTTGGGGGTGCATGGAAACCGTGGCCGACACCCGTCTGGGTCGGCTGCCAGACCACCAACGGCACGCCAAAGCTCTACCACCAGATCTGGCGCACCGGAAATAAAAGCGGCGCCGCCGATGCGGAGCAGTTTCTCTTCGTCGGCCCGTGGGAAGTGACCTCGGCGCAGGATCCGTATGGGTGGGATGGGTATGGGAAGTAAGGCTTATTTGAGGAATCGATGAGGTGCGGGAATCGAATTTGGGATGATCCCCGCCCTACAGACCGCATATCCGGTAATTTCCCTCACGCGCCTGCGCTATTTTGGGCGATCCTGCGTTGTCACTGAACGTACTCCTGTGATACGCTTGCCAGAGTCATTGTCACCCTCATAGGGATGTTGGATCGGCTTTGAGTCGTTCGGGAGACTTGAGTGATGCATTTCCGATTGACATTGAAGATCGCTATCGCCGCGGCGGCGCTGCTCGCGCCCGTCTCCGCGTCGGCGGCCGTGCTGGGCTATTGGCAGTTCGAGGACACCCCCGGTTTCTTCGAAGACTCCAGCGGCTCGGCGCGGACCCTCACCACCCCGGGCGGTGCCGCTATTCCCACCCAGGTGGCCTTGCCGGGGTCGGGACCCGGCTCGGCATTCGCAACCGCCGTCCCAGGCACCACCAAGGCCGCCAGTTTCGACGGCGGAGACCGCTTCCGCCGGGCCGATGAGCCTGCGTTTACCGACACCACCTTCACCGTTGAAGCCCTCATCAACGGCAGCGACTTCGCCACCAATTCCAACCAGAAGTCCATCATCGGCCAGTGGAACTCAACGGGCAACCAGCGCAGTTGGCTGCTTGCGGTGAACGGGTCGGGCGCGACCGCCATTCTCAACTTCCTGTACTCAAACGATGGCATCGCGACATCCGCAGTCTCATCGGGTCTGCCCGCGCTGGCCGCCGGCACCGATTACTACGTCGCGCTCGCCGTCGACCTGTCGGACACCTCGGCGGGCGGGCTTACGTTCTACCAGAAGAACCTGAGCACGGGCGTTGTGTCGATCGCCAGCGTGGCCCATGCGGGGACGACTCTGAATGACTCAGCGGCCTTGTTGACCATCGGGGCCACCGATCAGCCTTCCTCCGCATTCACCGGATTGATCGATGAAGTGCGCTATTCCGATGCCAGGCTCGCATCCACCGGTCTGCTGGTGACGGTCCCCGAACCCGGCACGGCGGGCCTGGCGGTCGTTGTGGGTCTGGCAGCGCTGGCACGACGGCGGCGGCCGGCGTGATTCTCATCCGGGGCGGCTGGCGGTCATGCGGCAATCTCTCGGCCGAGCAGGGCGGATATTCTGGCTGAAGCAGCGGCGCGGTCTGAGAGGTAGCTCCACATTCCGATGTCGAGTTTCAACCGTGCGATTATCAGAAGCCTCGACATCGGAATATCGAGCTACGCAACCAGTTGCGGAATCCCCGCCGTTGGATAGCTTGAATCACCATGGTCACAACACATGCCGGGTTGATGGGGATATGGGCGATCCTATGCGGTGCGTTCGTCAGCAGCGCGGCCGAGCCTCCCGCAGCAGCGCCGGATGTCGCGGCCACGGGGCCAACCGCCGATCTCCTCGCCGGCCGCTTCAAGTGGGTTTCCTCCGGCCCGCTCCTGGCCGCCGCGCCGAAGACCGATGAGAGCGTCGCCATCAAGGACCCGACCATCGTCTGGGCCAACGATCGCTGGCACATCTACGCCACCATCAAGCAGGAAAAACTCACCTGCATGGAATACCTGACTTTCGACGATTGGAAGTCGGCCGATGCCGCGCCCCGGCAGGTGATCAAGCTGGTCGATTCCTATCACTGCGCACCCCAGGTCTTCTATTTCGCACCCCAGAAGAAGTGGTATTTGATCTATCAGTGGGCGGATAAAACGCCCGGCACCGGCTTCTTCGGGCCGTGCTACTCAACGATAGAAGATGTCGGCAAGCCCAAGACCCTCACCCAGCCCGTCATGCTTTTCGACAAGAAGGTCGTCGATAAGTGGATCGATTTCTGGGTGATCTGCGATGAGTCCCACGCCTATCTCTTCTTCACCGGCGATGATGGAAAATTCTGGCGCAGCCGCACGCCCCTGGCCGATTTCCCCAAGGGTTGGAGCCGGCCCGAACTCGTGCTCCAGGACAAGACCAATGAATTCTTCGAGGCCAGCCACACCTATCGCCTCAAGGGGATGGACAAATACCTCACCATCGTCGAGGCCATCGGCCCGGCCGGCAAGCGCTACTACAAGTCCTACCTCGCCGACCGCCTCGATGCCCCCTGGAAACCCGCGGCCGGTGCCTGGGACAAGCCCTTCGCCTCGATCGACAACGTGACCTTCGCCGAAGGCGCGGCCGCCTGGACCGATTCCATCAGCCACGGTGAACTCTTGCGCGAGGGGAACGATCAGATGATGATCGTCGATCCCGCCCATCTGCGCCTGCTCTACCAGGGCTGCACCGCGGCCGAGCGCGCGGGCAAGGGCTACGGGAAATATCCGTGGCGGCTGGGGATACTCGAGCCGGCTCAGTAGCTGAACCCCAGCGTAAATCCCCAGGTCTGCGGCGCGCCCGCTTCGCCGATGTACCCGCTGCTGGCGAGCTGATACGGGAACGCCAGCGGAACGTACTTCTCGTTGAACGCATTGCGCATCCAGCCTTCCAGCCGCCAGTTCTTCCCGGCCACGCCGATGCGGAAGTTGGTCAGGACGTAAGAATCCTGCGAAGCGCCGTTGGAGGCATCGTAGAAATACTGGCCGGTGCCGAACACTTCCGCGCGGAGGTAAGTCGAGAGTTCCTTGTTGATCTTGATGGTGTACTGTCCGCCGACATTCCAGGTCGTCTCCGGAGCATAGGGGAGGTCGTTGTTGCTGATGCTCGCGCCCTGGTTCCGGCTGCCGCCGCCGAACTTGGCGTGGACAAAGCCGATGCCCGCGAACAGGTCCAGGTTGTCGATCGGATGCGCGATCGCTTCCAGCTCAAAACCCTTCGAATAAGCCTTGCCCGCGTTTTCGATGAAGAACTGCGCCGGCGTGGCCGTCGGCGTATCGAGCTGCAGATCGCTCCAGTCGATGTAGAACACCGCCGCATTGACTTCCAGCCGGTTTTTCAGCCACGAGGTCTTGATCCCCGTCTCATAGCTCCAGCTCTTTTCCGCGCCGAACTCTTCGCTGCCGGCCGGGGATTGCGCGTTGAAACCGCCGGATTTGTAGCCCTTGGCGGCCGACCCGTAGATCATCACATCCTTGGTGCAGTGATAGGCGACCGCGAACTTGGGCGAGAACTGATCGAAGCTGTCATCGCCATTGACGGTCGTTCCGAAGGCCGGCGCGATGCTGGCGAAGTTGGCGAGATGCGCGCCCTTCTGCTCGTAGTCGTAGCGAATCCCGGCCGTCAGATCGAGCTTGTCCCAAATCGTCAGCGTCGATTGCCCGAACACGCCCACGCCCCAGTCGGAGAGGCTCGCCTGCTCGAAGCTGGTCAGCGGCGCGGGCAGCCCGAACAGCGCCACCGCGTTGGGCCGGAATTCATTGCCCGCGAGCTGCTTGTAATCCGAGGTGAAACCCGATGCGCCGATGATCCAGGAAAGCTTCGCCTCTTTGCACAGCACGACCGGGTGCTTCTCCGACGAGGAGAGCCGAAGCTCCTGATAGAAATTCTTCTGTTTTTCCGAGTTATCCCGCCGGATCAGGTCGGCCGGCGTGTAGTCCAGATCGGTCACTTCATGCGAGCGCCAGAACTGATACGCGGTGATCGAAGTGAAATCCACCTGCGGCCCTTTGTAGCTGGCCACCAGCGCCGGCTGCCAGAAATCGCGATGGGTGAACCCTTCGAAATCGCGCTGCACGCGGAAGGGATGGCTGCGCACCGAGGCCAGGTCGTTCAGCCCGAAATCGCCATCGTGATCGTGCTCGCCGTTGAGGCTCAGGCGAATGTCCCATTCCTTGGTCGGAGTCCAGAGAATTTGCACCCGGCCGAACGACTCCTCCTTATGATCCAGGTCGTGCCCCGTCACCGTGTTTTCGGTGTATCCATCGCGCTTGAAAAATCCGCCCGAGACCGAGATGTAGAGCTGATCCTTGACCAGCGGCCCGGAGATCACACCCCGGTAATCCTGCATGTTGTAGTTCCCGCCGGTGATGGAAAGGTCGGCCGACCAGTCATTGGTGGGCCGCCGGCTGTAGACGTTGATCACGCCGCCCAGCGTATTGCGCCCGTACAGCGTCCCCTGCGGCCCGCGGAGGAATTCGATGTGATCGATATCCACGAGCTGCTGGTTGGAGGTCGCGAAGGAGAGCTGCGGCACCCCGTCGATGTAGGTGGTGACGGCCGGGCTGTTCCGCCCCGAGCCGATGCCGCGGATAAACGGGAACGATTCCCGGCTGGCCGTGAAGGCGGAGAACGTCAGGTTGGGAACGTACCCGCCGGTTTCGTTGATCGTGGTCACGCCCGCCTGTTGCAGCGTCCGCCCCGAGACGACCGTGAACGAGGCCGGCACATCCTGCGCATCCTGCT
This sequence comes from Tepidisphaerales bacterium, assembly GCA_038244055.1. Lineage (GTDB taxonomy): Bacteria > Planctomycetota > Phycisphaerae > Tepidisphaerales > Tepidisphaeraceae > DASPKW01. Next base: position 18,688 of record JBBRTW010000074.1, read on the forward strand.
CGCGTTTTTCCGCGTTGACGTAGACCGGGCTGAGCGTGAACGAATCCGCCGCCGGCGCGATGCGCGGCGTAGTCGCGGTATCGGCGGCCGCGGTTTTGGCACCGGTCGCCGCGGGTGTAACGGGCGTTGTTACGGCCGGATCGGCCGCGAATCCCGCTAAGCCGATGCCAAGAGTCAACAGCGCCGCCGCGATCGCAGCGCATCCGCGCCGCATGGTTCCAAGGGTCATTGATCCTGCTCCATCCCGCAAAACTGAGTGCCCCTTATTATTCCAACGTACATTTGAATTACAGAGGGTAGCGTTTATTGTTGAGTCGTAAAGAGGCGCGGGATTTTTCGACAGGCGAAGGGGTGGGCGCGGGTGTGTGATGCCGGAATGTGGCGATCGCGTCATCCTGAGGCACTCCGAAGGATCTGGCCGGCAGATAGGAAGATTGGAACGCGCGCCCGGCCGTTCTATACTGTGTCGTGCCGCCAACAACCCATGAAAACACGCGACGATGGGAAGACCTGCAACAGGCGATCCGCCGGGCCTACGAAGCATTTTCACACTACAATTTGACCGGCCCGATTCGGTGCGAGATGAGCAATCAAATTCTCGTCGTCGAGAACGTTCCGCTGCATCAGCGCAAGGCATCGGAGTTCAAGAGTTATGAGTGGAAGGCGATCACGACACTCGGAAGTGTCGACGATTACAAGCATTTCCTGCCGCGGCTGCTTGAATTGTGTGCCGAGCAGCATCGTCGCGACGTTCTATTCTGGGGGACGCGAACGGCTGATGATTGGTCGCCGGGCCTTGATCTGTACATGATGTCCATGAAACTGGAATACGCCGGCGCGCGAACCTGGCCCGAAGCGGAACGCGCCGCGCTGCGGGCGGTCGGCGTCGCGATGTGGTGGTGGCAGCTTTCGCTACGCGGCCAGTTTCATGGCGGAGTCGGCCACGCCCTCGCATTCATCGCGGCCATCGGCGGACCCTGGGCCGGTTTGTTGAACGAGTCGCTTCAGAAAGCGGAGGGAGAAGAACTCGCCGCCTTCAGCCAGTTCATTTACGGCACGATCACCCTTTCCAACAAAGGCCCGGGCACGATCTACAACCGCATTGGAAATGACCCCGCTTCGGCCGATGAGTTCGAGCAGTGGATTCTCAATCCTGATGTTGAGAAAGCCCTGGAAGGCGCAATCTTCCGCTCGACCGACCCGGCCATCGCGCAGGAGATCTCCCTCGCCGTGCAGCATCTGCAATGGCTGAAAACGAGCCGCAAATAGAAAAGGCCGCGCATCGCTGCGCGGCCTCTCCATTCAAATACTAAACTGAAGCCAGTTCAGCGAAATATCAGAAGCGCTTGCGGCCACCGCCCCCGCCCCCCCCCCC
>JBBRTW010000075.1:0-19983 GCA_038244055.1 Tepidisphaerales bacterium
AAGATGATCGAGCAGCAGCGCGAAGACCTGAAGCGCAAGACGCTCGAGAGCCTCCAGGTCGGCCAGCTCCGCAAGGGGACGGTCAAGAACATCGCCGACTTCGGCGCGTTCATCGACCTCGGCGGCATCGACGGGTTGCTGCACATTACCGATATGTCCTGGGGCCGGATCAACCACCCCAGCGAAATGCTCAAGATCGACCAGGAGATCGAGGTCAAGGTTCTCCAGATCGACAAGGAAAAAGAGAAGATCGCCCTGGGCCTCAAGCAGAAGGATGCTTCGCCTTGGGAGAACATCGAGACCAAGTACCCCGTCGGCTCGGTCCACGAGGCCGAGGTCGTCAACATCATGTCCTACGGCGCGTTCTGCAAGCTCGAAGAAGGCGTCGAGGGCCTGGTGCATATCTCCGAGATGTCCTGGACCAAGCGGATCAATCATCCTTCGGAACTGGTCGCGGCCAACCAGAAGGTCAACGTCAAGATCCTCGAGATCAACAAGGAAAAGCAGGAAATCTCCCTCGGCATGAAGCAGGTCGAGGAGAACCCCTGGGAGCGCGTGGCCGAGAAGTATCCCCCCGGCTCGGTCGTCAAGGGCAAGGTCCGCAACATCGCCAACTACGGCGCGTTCGTCGAGATCGAAGAAGGCATCGACGGCCTGCTGCACGTTTCCGACCTGTCCTGGACCAAGAAGATCGGCCACCCCTCGGAAATCCTCAAGAAGTCGGAGGATATCGAGGCGGTCGTGCTCTCGGTCGACCAGGAAAAGCAGCGGATCGCACTGGGTCTCAAGCAGATGCAGGAAGATCCCTGGCAGACGGTCATCCCGAACAACTATCGTCCGGGCATGGTCGTCAAAGGCCACGTCACCAAGATCGCCAACTTCGGCGTCTTCGTGGAACTCGAACCCGGCCTCGAAGGCCTGCTGCATATCTCGGAAATCTCCGACCAGAAGGTGGAGAAGCCCGAGGATCTGCTCAAGATCAACCAGGAGGTCGATATCAAGATTCTCCGGGTGGACTCCGACGAGCGGAAGATCGGCCTCTCCCTCAAGCGCGCCCAGTGGGCCCAGGAAGAGGAGAAGAAGGAAGAGCAGCGTGCCGAACGCTCCAAGGCCAAGGGCCTCAAGGGCGGCCTGGAAGGCGGAGCGCTGGGCGAAGGTTTGGGCGGCTTGAAACTGTAAGGCGAGACAAGTCGTTCGGATATTTGAATGCAATTACCGCCCCCGCGAGGGGGCGGTTTTCTTTTTGGAGGAGCGTTTTTCGGGTGAAGGCGACGCAACACGGTCACGGAATGAAGTGCCGGCTATGGCGACGGAGGAACTTATCGCTTTCTCTTCGTACTTGATCTGCCGGCCGCTCGACGCTCCAAGGCACCGTCGAGTTTGTCCAGCAAGGCAAGGCCACGCTTGACGCCGCCCCGCGCGGCCCGCGCGCGGAATCGGACCTCGGCATCGAATTGGGCTAGTGCGGTGCTGGCCCATTCATCAACGAGTTTGTTGAGGCTGACTCCTTGAGTCTCGGCCAGCAACCGCAGGCGCTCGTGCTTACCGTCAGGGATTCGAATGGTCATCGTGGCCATGGCGTTTTCTCCATTGGTTCAAAAACTCGGCAGGGGTGGTGATCTGGAGGGACGGGAACCGCAGTTCGCCGCCTTGAAAATCGCGGCGATTGTGGGTGACCAGCTTGCGGGCGGCACCGGCGACCGCCAGTTCAATCAGGTGGTTATCACCCTCATCCGGCAAGTTGGGACGCCACAGAAAGGACACCGAAATCCAATCAGCGACACTCAGGAATGCGTCCAGCAACTCACCTCGTTCCTTCTCCGAAAGAGGCGAGTTTCGAAATAGCGCCGATCTGCCAAGCACTTCTTCATATTCAGATAGTAACTTTTGGCCAACGAGCGGCTGGCACCTTCCCTCAAGGCAAAGCCGCAGGACGGCGCGACCCGCGCCATCCGCACTTTTCAGAGCGGCGACAAAGACACTCGTGTCGATGACGACTCTTTCGATCATTCATGACCATGATAGCACGGGTGCTACCAACGAGACAATCCCAAGCCGAGGCCAAAGGCATCAAGAGTTCCGGTTACGTTACCGTGAGGTGGCTCTTGTGTTTTATCTCAGCTCTTTGAGTCAGATGTCTCCTTCGCGCCTCTTTGACCAACCGATCCAATTCTTCTTCATCGACCTCGCGCCCCGGTCCCATCAACTCCGCGAATGTGGTCGTTCGGGCTTTACGATCGAGCGCCAAATCCTGCTCGATCAACTCCTGCACGTAACGTTGCGGCGTCATTCCAAGACTCTTGGCCTTGTTCGTCAATTCGGCCAGCTTTTGCTTTCCAAGTCTGGGCATGGGAATCGCTGTAGGCATATGTTGCTCCTTGCTTGCTCAACCATGTCCCCCCCTTAGAACGATTCCTCTTCCTGCTCCACCTCATGCAGGTAAGTCAGCGCCCTTTCCAACTCGCTCTTCAAATGCCGCACGCGAAGAAGGCTCTTCACCCGCGTCAGCAGTTCGTATTTATTCACCGGCTTGGAGACGAAATCATCGGTCCCGCATTCGCTGGCCTGCTCGATGTCGCCCAGTTCGTTCAGGGCGGTGACCATGAGGATCTGGATGTCCTTGGTGCCGGGGTCGGCCTTGAGCTTGCGGCAGACTTGGAAGCCGCTCATCCTGGGCATCATGATGTCCAGCAGGATCAAGTCGGGATTGTGCTCCTTGACCTTCTCCAGCGCCTCGACGCCATCGTAAGCCGCGATCAGCTTGACGGGCAGGGCTTCCAAAAATGCCTGGAGCAGTTCGACGTTCTGGGCGTTGTCATCAACGATCAGGACGGTCGACTGGGGCAGGAACGACTCGTTATTGGGAGGCGTCTGGGCGGCGGGGGAATTGGGAGGAATAGGCTGGGACATACGGATTTCTTTATTTTGATGAAAATCGATCGCCACCAGCGTATCAGCAACACCGGGGCCGGGGCAAGGTTTTCGCACCCGATCAGTCCCCGAAGACTTTCGACAGGAACCGGTAACTCTTATCGGCCGCCTCCTGCGGATTCTGCCAGTGCGTATACAACTCAACGGTCAAAAACCGATCATACCCGATATCGACCAGCGCCCGCTTGAGCGCCTGCCAATCCAGGGTTCCCTCCCCCGGAATCAGGTGATAATGCTTCCGGCCGGGGATATCCTCGACATGCAGATTCCAGATTCGCCCGGCCAATAGCGCCACGGCCTCGGGAATCGACTCGCCGATGACCTGGGAATGGCCGACATCCAGATTCGCGCCGAAACGGGGGTGATTCAGGCGATCGATCCATTCGCGCAGCTCGGCGACATATTCCAGATAAAGGCCGGGTTCGCATTCGATGCCGATGTCGATGCCAAGCTGATCGGCGCGGTCGAGGATGGGTTTGATTGATTCGGCGAACTGCTTGGCGGCCGGTTCGGGGGGCATGCCGCCGAGGAGCCGGCCGGAGGTGATGGAGATGTTGGCCGCGCCGACATCCCTGGCGAAATCGAGGGCCTTGAGGATCAGGCGGGTTCGATCGGCGCGATGCTTGGGGTTGGGGGAGATAAGCGAGGGTTCGAAATAGGGTTCGGGCGGGGCACCTTTCCAATAGCCGAAGGAGCAGTTGACGTTGATGTTGGAGACGGCGAGGTCGAGGGCTTCCAATTCTCGCTTAACCGAGTTTGTTAATGCGGCGTCGATGGAGTCGGGGTAGGCATGAGGGGGATCGGCGAGGATTTCAACACCGGCGAAACCAGCGCGCTTGATGCCGCGCAGGGCGTCGATGAGGGGATGGCGGGTGTAGGCGTTGGTGGAGAAGGCTAATTTCATGGCGAGTTGTGAGTGGCGAGTTGTGAGTTGTGAGTTGCTAGTTTTGAGTTGCGAGTTGCGAGTTTCAAACCGCCGCGAACTGGGCATCATAGCGACTTATGATCCCGCGCAAACGCTCTTCCGGCTGGATCGCGAAAAAGAGCTCGCGGTCGAAAATCGCCTTCTGCTTGAGCTGCTCCTCCAGGGCATGATCGAGTTGCTGCTGCCAGGCGTGCATGGTGGGTGAATCGGCCTGGCGAGCGAGCCAGCGGTGCATGTCGCCGAAGTGCGTTCGGCGCTCGGCGCCATTGCGGGGAAGGGTGACGATTCTGGCCGCCATCTCGCGCTTCTCGCGCGAGAAGGAACCATGCCGCAGACGCCGTCCCTCCTGCAATAAAGGCCGCAAACTCACTCGCTTTTGACCCGCAGCGGCCGGGAAATAGAGGGTTGCCGTGGTCACGGAGAAATGCGGTGGCGCGGTCCCCAGATGCGCGTTAATCAGCCGGTCCGTGACCTGGTCATACCGCCCGCCGCCGATTCCATGCACGAACTGGTCGGCCAGGAAAAGCCGCATGAACATCGTCAATGTCAGCGCCCGCGGCGCGATGCGCAGGTTGCGATAGCGCAGATAGGCCAGCAGTTTATCCGCCGCCGCATACCCCGGCGCGGCTGGATCAAAAACAAAATCATCCAGTGCCCATCCCCCTGCCGTCCGCTTCAAAAATAGCCTCTTCCGCGAGTCGGCGGCCAGATCATCCACCCAAAACGGCGCTTCGATTTCGTCCGCATCCACCTGAAGATCCGGCATTGGCCGGCCTGGCGATGAAATCCCCTTCTCAGTTCGATAATCGCGCAGGGCGGCGTTGTATTGATGCGCCAGTTCTTCGGCCCGCGCCATCAGATGATGCGCGAAAACCAGATATGCCGGCGAGGTCCACACCGGCGCTAACAGCAGCGCATGATGCCGCAGCCCCAGCGACCAATCCACCGCATGCGTGGCATTCACCAGCGCGGCCGGCAGAGTCGGCTGCTCGATCGAAAACCGCCGCAGCGCCTCCAGGAACGGATCGACCATCGGTTTGAATTCCCACACCGCCTCGGCCGCCCGGAATGCCTTCTCCACTTCATTGATATGCCCCGCCATCGGCCCGGCCAGCAGGCCCGTCCACGCGGCGCGAGCGAGCCGGTCATCTTCCGTAATCGGCTGCGACCCGCCCGGCCAGCGCAAATGCAGATGCTTGGGCGCATCGGTATCCACGGCAAGCTGATACGCCTGGCCACCCACCTTTCGCGCGACGGAATTGATCATCGCATGCTTCACCCAGACGCCGGGGTGATACAACTCGGTCTGATGTCCCGTCGCAATGAGCGGCTGATTCGAATCCGAATGCCCGATCCAGGTGCGCGCCGCCGCGCGAAGTTCCGGCAGACCCACCCCCTGCAAAATCGCCGGCGACGAATTGAGACCCCGCAGGTTCTCAGCCGTCTGGCGCAAGAGGGCATCGGGGTCCGGCCAGATCAGAATCTGCCCGTCCTCATCCGGTGCTTTCCAGTCGGCGTAGCGATTTGGAGTGGTCATCGAGCGGTCTTATTCGCCGCAGAAACAGTTGCAGATCGAAGGCTGATCGACCGCGGCGGCCGGCGCATTTTCCTTTGCAAGCGGCGTAAAATCCATCCGCCGCAACTCGAACCGGAGCACGTCCATGTAATGCTGGAGGCGAACGGCCGCATCATCGAGAATTCCCCCGAAATGCCGGGTAGGATCGTTGTAGATCAGGCGGACCGGAATCTCCGTCAACCGAAGCCCCTGCTCGAACACCTGTGGCCAAAGCTGCATCGGAAACGCATACCCCGTTTCCGTCAGCATCACCTTGCGCATCGCACTCACCCGATGTGCTTTAAAGCCGCAAAAAGAGTCGGTCAGGTTCCAACCGAAAAGCTCATTGATTGTGGCCGTCAGGGTGGCATTAATCGACCGCCGATCCCCCGGCGGAAGATCGTCATCCTGCCGCGGCGCCAGGTATCGGCTGCCGGAAATCACATCCCACCGATCCGTGCGGATTTCCCCGATGAAATCCGGAATTCGCTCGGGCTCATGCTGCTCATCGCAATCCATGGTGATGACCCAATCGTAGCCGTGCCGGTCCGCGTATCGAAAGGCATCGATCAGCGATTGCCCATAACCGCGATTGATGGGGTGCCGAAGCAGATGAATATCGGACCGTCCGGCCAGATAATCGGCCGTTCCATCGGTGGAACCGTCATCGATCACCAGGATCTGGTCGTGGAAGGTCTTGACCTTCTCGAGAACGGTCTGGACGTATTTCCGCTCGTTGTAGACGGGGATGGCGATGATCAGCCGCACGCAAACTCCTTGGCCGGTGGCGTTCTCTCATGGCTTTGCGCCAAGTTACCGATGTTGATCGTAGACCTGCCATGCGGGAGGGTCAACCGTTGAAACGGGCACGAGGGCAAATGTTTGGTTGACCCTCAAACCGGTGCCCCCGTATATTCGGGTCAATCGCACCAGGACCACCGACCATGCGCCATCGCGAGCCGACGTGCCGTAACCTGATCAGTTTTGCCGCCGTTCTGGCGGTGGTTTCGATGGCGCTCAGCGCTGGGATCGGCTGCGCCGGCGGCGGTGGGGCGGCCAAAAACGAAACCGCGATCCACTCCTACGTTCAGGGGGTCATGGCATACCAGATGGGTGAGAACGACAAAGCCATGGCCAGCTTCAAGGAGGCCGTCGCCAAGAAGGATGACCTGGTCATGGCCCGGTCGATGCTCGGCGATCTCTACCGCGCCCGCTCCGAATACGATTCGGCGCGCGAGCAGTATGAAGTGCTGACGCACGTCGATCCATACGATTATTTCAATCACTATCGGCTGGGGTTGTCTTACCAACTCCTCGAACGCCTCCCCGATGCGGCCGGGAGTTATCTCAAGGCCCTAAATCTCAAGCCGACCGATTCGCAGTCGAATATGTCGCTGGGGACGGTCTATTTCTCACTGGGCCGGCCGCAGGATGCGGTGCAGTACGCGATTAAGGCGACGGAACTGGACCCGCGCTCGGCGGCCGCGTTCGTCAATCTCGGGCTGATTCTCGATGCGGTCCGCGATTATCCCCGCGCTGCCCAGGCGTATCGTAAATCGCTCGACCTGGATTCCAGCCAGCCGCTCGTGCAGTTGTATCTGGCCGAGAACCTGCTTCAGCAGAAACTCTATGGTGAAGCCCGCAGCGTGATGGCGGGATTGATTCGCGTTCAGGATACGCCGCTCAATCGCAAGCGATATGGCGATGCGTACGCGGGTGAGAAGGCATACTCCGATGCGATCACCCAGTATCAGACCGCGCTGAAAATGGACCCGAATTACTACCCCGCGCTCAACGAAATCGGCGCAACTTACATCGAAGACTACAAAAAGGGCCTGGAACTGGATGATGCCAAGCGCAAGGCCGCACTCGAAGCCTGGCAGCAGAGCCTGGCCATCAAGCGCGAGCAGCCCAGGATCACCGCCTTGTTCCAGCAGTACTCCAAGGCGCCGCTTTTCCAGCCTTGAGATCCTCGAACAGCCCGCGAATCTTCGAATCGATCACTTTGACGATCTCCCCCGCCTTCAGGTGTGAAATTTCCAGAGCCGGCCCGTACTTCACGCGCACCGGCCCGGGTCGCGGAAACTTCCGGTATCGGCTCCACGCCTGAAACGCCCCGAAGACGGCCGCCGGCACCACGCGAACATCGGGCCCGGCCCGGCGGATGATCAGTCCAATGCCGCTCTGCAGTTTCTCGATTTCCTGCGTTTCCCCGCGCGAGCCTTCGGGGAACATGATCAAAAGATGCCCCTCCTGGAGCCGCCGGATCGTCTCCCGCACCGCGCCGATATCCCCCTCCCCCTGGCGCACTGGAAACGCATTCACGGCGGTGATCAGCTTCGCGAAAAACTGATTCCCCTCGAATAGCTCGCTCTTGGCCATGAAGCTCGCCGGCCGGCGCAGTTTGCAGGCGTACAGCGCTGGATCGAGGTAACTCTGGTGATTGGCGACGATCAGCACGCCGCCGGTGGAGGGAATGTGGTGGGCACCATAGGCCTTGAAATCGAAGAGCAGCGTCGTGGAGATGCGAAAAATCGTGCGCCCGGCCAGGTAGAGCGGGCTCTGTGCCAAGAAAGTCGGCAGGGGCGTGCGGGGAGTCGGGTTATTAGGAAGAGTCATGGAAATCGAGGAGTGAAACCGGAGATCGTACAACAAATCATTATCGTCCGCGCCGCCTTTATGTCTCGGGTTTCATGCGTTCCTGCCTTCCCAAAGTGCGACCTGTCTCCACCTTCGCCACGATCCGCTCCACGACCTGCTCCATCGTCAGATGAGTAGTATCGACAACCACTGCGCCCTCGGGAATTGCCAGCGGGCCGACGGCGCGGCTGCGATCCTTCTCATCGCGCTCTTCGATCTGGCGGAGAATGTCCTTCTCATCGACGATCTCGCCGCGCGCCCGCAACTCGCGGGCGGGACGCCGGGCGCGCTCTTCAGGCGAAGCCGTCAGATAAAACTTGAAAGCCGCATCGGGAAAGACGACCGACCCCTGATCGCGCCCTTCCGTGACGAGATTTCCATGCTCGGCCCCGATCCGCCGCTGCTCATCGACCATTTTATGACGGATGGCCGGCACCTGGGCGACAAACTTGGCCGCGTCGGTGGCATCTTTGCCGCGCAGCAGGTGCCCCACCGGCTCGCCATTGAGCATCGCCCCCGGCGGCTGCTTGCTCCAGTCAAACTCCACCCGGCAGAACTTGGCGGCGTATTCCATCCCGCGAATATCATCCAGGCGCGTACCCCGGCGCAGCACCGCCAGACCGATGGCGCGGTACATGGCCCCCGTATCCAGAAAATCAAACCCCAGCCGCCGGGCCACCTCGCGGGAGACCGTCGACTTGCCGGTCCCGGCGGGCCCGTCGATCGTAATCACCATGGGGGGGGATAATAAGGGCAGCAAGTCAAAGATGAAACCGGTCGAAGGCGGGGTTATAATCGGGGTAATGGCTCAAGGTATTGCTTCCATGCCGTTTTCCGCTCAACAGCACCTGTTTCATGAAATCGAAGTCCGAAATACTTCGTGTATTGCCGAACCTTCCGCGCCTATTTCCCGTGCGACGGGCGCTCCCTGGAAGATCCTCGCGTAAACCGCGGGTGGGGCAATCGCCCGCCTCTTGTGGAACACTCTCCTGTGATATAATCCCACAACGATTGACACCCTTCTCAAAGAGCGATGAACCGGATTCCGGCCAAACGGTTGGAGTTCATCGAGCAGATTTGACTTTGGAGCAGCATAGATGGATACCGCGCAACTTCAGGCGAAGCTTTCGGCGGCCGGGCAGGCGGGGCTGGCGAAGCATTTGCAATCGCTCGATTCAGGAGGACTGGCGCGGTTGGCGGGGCAGTTGGCGGAGTTGAATCTGGAGGGGCTGCCGCAGTTGATCCAGGAGTACGTCAAGAGCAAGCCGCAGTTTCCGCTGCCGAAGGATATTCGGCCGGTCAAGGCGTATCCGTATCAGGCGGATGCGGAGAATCAGGGGCTGTACGCCAAGGCGACGGCGCGGGGGCATGAACTTTTGAAACAGGGGAAAGTCGGCGCGTTTCTGGTGGCCGGGGGGCAGGGAACGCGGCTGGGGTACGATGGGCCCAAGGGGGAGTATCCGGTGACGCCGATCAGGAACAAGCCGCTGTTCGAGGTCTTCGCCGAGCAATTGCTGGCACATTCCCGCGATGCGGGGAAGGCAATTGCGTGGTACGTGATGACCAGCGAAGTGAATGATGGACCGACGCGGGCATATTTCAAGAAGCACAACTTTTTTAACTACAACCCGGGAAACGTCTTCTTCTTCCAGCAGGGGATGATGCCGGCGTTCGATATGACCACGGGCGAGATGCTGCTGGGGGAAAAGGATTCGCTGGCGCTCTCTCCGGATGGGCATGGGGGCAGCCTGCGGGCGCTGCAGAAGTCGGGCGCGGTGGCGGATATGAAGAAACGCGGAGTGGAGCATCTATCGTATTTTCAGGTGGATAATCCGCTGGTGCATTGCATCGATCCGCTCTTCATCGGCCTGCACGATCTGACGGGTTCGGAGATGTCTTCGAAGACCGTGGCCAAGGCGCATGCGCTGGAGAAGGTGGGGAACTTCGCGATCGGCGATGGGAAATTACAGGTGATCGAATATTCCGATCTGCCGGAGGAGACGGCCAGGCGGACCGGACCGGAGGGGCTGCTGTTCAATGCCGGATCGATCGCGATTCATGCGCTGCGGGTTTCGTTTATCGAGCGGCTCAATGAGGGGGGCGATTTGAAACTTCCATGGCACCGCGCGGAAAAGAAGGTGCCGTATGTCGATGGATCGGGGAACCTGATCAAGCCGGAGAAGCCCAACGCGATCAAGCTGGAGCAGTTCGTGTTCGACGCTATTCCGCTGGCCAGGAACGCGATCGTATATACGACCCTGCGCGAGGAGGAATTCTCGCCGGTGAAAAACGCCACCGGCGATGATTCACCGGCCACCAGCAAGCGCGATCAGGTCCGCCGTGCGGCGCGCTGGCTCGAAGGGGCGGGGGTCAAGGTGGCGCGGAAAGATGGGGAGCCGGCCGGGCTCATTGAGATTTCGCCCCTATTCGCGACGAGCGGGGCGCAACTCGAGACGCGGACGATTGGAGTGAAGGAGATTGGCGAGGGAGCGAAGGTTTGTCTGGAACAGGGCGCGGCGTAGAGAAGAATAAGCGGTGGAACAACGCATTTCCGGTGAGCCCACGATGTTAAGAAACGATTTCCGAATAGGTGTGCTCACACTTGCCCTATCGATTAATGCCTTCGTTACGATCGCGGCCTTCGCGGCCGAGCATGGAGTGGATGGATTTCAGATCGGTGCCGATATTTCATCTCTCCCTCAGGTTGAGGCGGCCGGGGGCGCGTTCGGGGATGGGGGCAGGGCTGGCGATCTGCCGACGATACTCAAGAACCACGGTATCACCCACGCCCGCCTGCGCATCTGGAACGCGCCCCGGGATGGCTGGTGCGGCCTGGAGAAGACCCTTGCGCTGGCGAAGCGCCTCAAAGCGGCCGGTATGCCCTGGCTGCTCGACTTTCATTACAGCGATACCTGGGCCGATCCGGGGAAACAGGTCAAGCCGGCCGCATGGGCGAATCTGCATGGGCCGGAGTTGGAGGCGGCCGTTTTCGACTATACGCGCTCTGTGATTCGCGCCCTCGATGCGCAGGAGACGCCGCCGGAAATGGCGCAGATCGGCAATGAGATTACGCCTGGCATGCTGTGGGAAGATGGGCGGCTGGGAGGCAAGGGAGCGCAGGCAAACGAGCGCTGGCAGCGACTTGCGAGATTGCTCAAGGCGGGAATTCGCGGGGTGAATGAGGGCCGGGCGGGCAAAACGCCGATTCGCGTGATGATCCACCTCGATTGCGGCGCGGACAATGGCAAATGCCGCTGGTTTATCGATCAAGCGCTGGCGCAGGGCGTTTCGTTTGATGTTCTGGGGTTGTCTTATTATCCGTGGTGGCATGGATCGCTCGAACAATTGCGCGGCAATCTCAATGATCTATCCGGCCGGTACAAAAAAGATATCGCGATCGTGGAGACGGGTTACCCCTGGACGCCCAGGGGAATGGATAAGGGCAAAACCGGCGAGCGATTTGAGGCGACTGTCGCGGGGCAGAAGGCGTTTCTGGCGGAGGTCATGAAAATCGTTCGGGAGATTGAAGGCGGGCGCGGCAAGGGCGTCTATTACTGGGAGCCGGCCTGGGTCGCCACGCCGAAGGCCCGATCGATGTGGCCCAACCGGGGCCTGTTCGACAATGAGGGGAACCTGCTGGAATCGATCGAAGGACTGGGCGGTCCGGCGGGAAAATAAAGAGGTGCAGGGTCGGGAGCCGGCCACCAGAAACGCCGATTCCGCCGAAAATCGATCCCCGGCTCCCGACTCTTTCATGTGGGCCGCGGGTGAGGTCAACATGCACACAGATTTGCGTAGCGCGCGGAATATCGCAATGTGCCGATCAACTCGTGCGTTCGTCGGCCGCATAAACGCACTCTCCGCCGACATAGGTGCGCTGGATATGAATCGCTCCGCCGGCATCGCGCCTGAAAACGACCATATCGGCCGGCGCGCCGACAGTCAGTCCGGCCGCGCTCTTCAACCCCATGAACGTCGCCGGGCGCGTCGACGCCATTTCCCACGCCTCCGCCAATGTCGCCAGCCCGCGCCGCACCAGATGCGCGATGCCCCAGGTCAGCATCTGCGCCGAGCCCGCAAGGAGCTTGTCGTTCTCGGCCAGATGCAATCGCCCGGCTGGTGTCAGCACAACGCGCCTGCCCACCGGTGTCGAGTATTCCCCCGCCGGCATGCCCGCCAGGGCCACGGCATCGCTGACGAGCATCGCCCGCGCGCCCTTCACTTTCATGACGACTTTGAGCAACTGATCCGGCACATGAAAGCCAGCGGCGATCAGGCACGTCCACAGACTGTCCTGCGCCAGTTGCTCCCACAGATAATTCGGATGCCGCGGAAGATTGAGGTGACAGCCGTTGCCCAGGTGGGTCGACATCCGCGCGCCGGCCGACACCGCGTCGGCGATCTGCTGGGAAGTGGCGGCGGTGTGGCCGATGGAAAGGGTCACGCCACTGGCCGCACAGCGCTCAATAAACGCGGTGCTGCCCGACCACTCCGGCGACATCGTCAATATTCGAATCCGCCCGCCGGCCGCCGCCTGCCAGCGCTGGAACTCATCCCAATCGGGCGGGCGCACGAACTCGCGGGCGTGCGCCCCGCGCGGGCCATCCTCCGGCGAGATGAACGGGCCTTCGAGATGAATGCCGGCGACGCCATTGGCCACAGTTGAATCGGCTTCGCAAGCGCTGGCGATTGTCTGCAGCGCGCGGGCGATCGCTTCGGGCGCGTTGGTGATGACGGTGGGAAAGAATGAAGTCACGCCCTCGCGCCAGAGCATATGCACGGCTTCGGGCAGCGCGGTCTCGGAAATCGGCAGGGCATTAAAATCCCGCCCGGCGTAGCCATTGATTTGCAAATCGACCAGGCCCGGGCCGACCATCGGCAAGTTCCCCGCGTTATCCGCATCTTCCAGTGAAAGCGGGGCAATCGAGCCAATCATCCCCCCTGCCAGTTCGATCGATACAGACTCGCCCGTCGCGTAATGGATCGCGCGGATCGTCTCAGTCTCGGGATGTTTCGTTGCCGCGGCGATGGCTTCACGCTCCGTACGAATCGCGATCGACATAGAGAGTACAGTCCGCGTGACGACGCAGGATGGTCGAGGGGCATTCGGTGGAGATCGGCCCGTTGAGCGTTCGATGGACGGCCGCGCGTTTGGTCGGCCCGGGAACCATGCAGAACAGGTGCGCGCCGCCAACGAGAGCCGGGATCGTCAGTGTTACCGCGTGGGTCGGCACCGCTTTGAACGAAGGAAAACACCCATCATTCACCTGCTGCTGGCGGCAGGCATCATCCAACTCAACCGGCTTGATCGTCTCCGGGTCTTCAAACTTCGCCACGGGTGGGTCGTTGAAGGCGATATGCCCATTCTCGCCGATCCCCATGCAGACGATATCAATGGGCGATTCGCGCAGGAGCGCGCCGTAGCGTTTGCATTCGGCATCGATCTGACCGGCGCTATCGATCAGATTGACTTTGGCGAAGGGCAATTTGTCGAAGAGGCGCTCGCGGAGAAATCGGCCGAAGCGCTGGGGAGCAGTTTCGGGCAGGCCGATGTACTCATCCATGTGGAACGCAGTCACACGCGTCCAGTCGATGTCGGGGGCGTTCACCAGCGCCGCCAGGGTTTCATTCTGGGATGGCGCGGCCGCGAAGATCATTCGCAAGTTCGGCCGAGTCTTCTGCAATTGGCGAATCCGCGCCGCGATATCCGCGGCGGCGGCCTGGCCGAGGGCGCGGCGGTCGGAGTAAACGCTAACGCGAAGGCGCTCGACCTGCTGGGTCTTGATCGGCTGCGCGATATGGGGCTGCACGGAACTCATCCCTCATCTCCTTGCATCATCGTTTGATTATTTACAGTTCGGCCCAGAGTGTCCGGATCGCATCGAGTGTCATCTTCGAGCCCGCCATTTTCGAGCCGCCTTCGGGGGTGTAATGCGTCTCGATCGTGAAAAGTCCATCGTATCCATCGGCCCCAAGTGCCCGAAACTGCTCGATCCAGCGCACATCGCCCGAGCCGAGGGGCACGCATCGAGGCGAACCATCGGCGCGGTGGTAGGCATCTTTCAGATGCACATGCGCCAGCACATCTTTCACCTGCGCGTAGCCGGACGGAAACGCCTCGCGGCCGCCGTGGGCCTCATTGCCGGGGTCCCAAAGCGCTCTGATGGCGCGGGAGTCGATGGCTCGGACGATCGCGCCGACCTCGGCCGCGAAACCGCCGTTGCAGGAGGCCTCATTTTCCACCAGCAGGAGCACGCCTTCGCGGTCGGCCACGCGCGCGGCGCGCTTCAAATGCTCGACGATCTCATCGAAATATTTCTCCGGCTCGCGCTCGCGCCAGAAGGAGAAAATGCGAATCCGCGTCGCATCGAGCATTTTGGCGCTGCGGATCACGCGATCGAGCTTGATGAAATGCGCTTCGATACTCTCCTCGGCCTGGCCAAAACGATCGCCGGAAGCCACCGGCCGGGCAGGGTCCAGGGCACACTTGAAAAGCGGCGACGACACGGCCGACACGCGCTGGCCGCGCGACTCCACCCGCTTGCGAACGGCGCGCACCTGTTCATCGTTCAGAGTCGCGATATTCGCCCCATCGATCACGCGCACCTCGACATGGCCCAGGCCCTGGGCGCGGCACCAGTCAAGCGCGATATCGAAATCGGGAGAAACTTCATCGGTCAGGATGCCCAGTCGTTCGGGTGTCACTACGATCTTCCTCCGCGTACGATCGAGACTTGTCTGAATTCCGTTGACGCCACCGATGTCGAAACCCATTGTTGCTTGGCGCGCCCTTCCGGGCAATACCGGTGATCCGCATTTCTCGGGTGCCACAATGCGACTCGCCAAATAGACAACTCCGCTCGAAACTGCTGAAATGCTACAGGACGAGATCATGCGTGAAAGTTGTCCTGTGGTTTGGCGGCCACAGTCGTCGTGGGCAGATCCTTCAGTAGACGATCTTCATCACCAGCGGCGGGAAGGCGTATAGGCGAACGCTCAACGCGCAGGGAGTAGCGCCGTCGGACCAGCCGATCAAACTGCCGCCCTGGGGAGCGGGGTGATACGCGCCGACGATAGATGATCACCGTGTTATCTCAAGTTGCTCCACAACCAGTCCCGCCCTTCCGAAGCCCCGCGGGCCGCTTCCGCACTCAGGCCATCGCTATGCCCAGCGCCCGAGTTCTCGACGATCCGTTTTGGCCCGGCATATGCGGCAGCCACACGCCTCTGATAGGACTCCGGAACAATTCCATCTCCCGTTGAAATGATGAAAACCGCTGGAGCCCTCACATTGGCGGCGTTGGCAAGTGAATCGAGATCATCGGGCACTTTGCACGCTACTGGGCCGGCCAACAGCCATAGATTCCACCACCCATATCGACCGAGGATGAGTTGCTTGAGCGGGGGCGGATTCTGCAACAGCAAACCCGCGACCGGCCGCTCCCGCGCGACTTTCAGCGCTACGGCCGTCCCGAAACTCGCGGCGTGAATGAAGATGCGCCGGGTTGGGTGGCGCGCGTGGATGTCATCGTATGCGGCGATTGCCGAAGGGGCGACATCGGCCAGCCGCCCGGTGGAGTCGGAGCCCCCGTAGCCCGGGAAGTTGAGACCCCAGACTTCAACGGGATGATCTCCCCATGCGCCGGCGACCATCGCGGTCCAAGGCTCGGCGCGGGCTCTTTGGCCGGGAAGGAAGAGAACGATCGCCTCGGGCTCGCGCGATTGTGCGCCGGGGGATCGGGCGAGCCAGCATTCAACCGCGCGACCATCATGCGTGATAACCTGCCGCGTCAGACCCGATGCATCGAGCGAATCGTGGTTCGATCCGAGGATGACCCAGTCCGCGCTGCATCCGCCAATGATGACCATCAAGATGGGCACCGCCAGCAATAGCCATCGCCATCTCGGCCGGGAAAATCGCATCCCAACAGTATCGAGCGCCGCCGCATCCACTACAATGATCCCGATCATGAAACCGCGCGATGTCAGACATATCCCCGTCCTTCTCGATTCCGTCCTGCGCGTGCTCGCGCCCAGGCCGGGGCAGGTCATTGTCGATTGCACACTCGGCCTGGGCGGGCACAGCGCCGCCCTGCTCCAGCGAATCGCCCCAACCGGCCGGCTTATCGGAATCGACTTCGACCCCGCCAACATCCGCCTGGCCCGGGCCCGCCTTGAATCGATCGGCGCCACGGTGACGACCCATCCACAGGATATTCCTGCCGCATCCTCACTGCCCGATGCCCTGGTCTTCGGCTCATCCGTCCGCAAGCTATCCGCGCCCGCGCGCGTCGATTTATTCAATACCAATTTCGCCGGCCTGCCCAACGTGCTGCGCGAACTCGGGATCGATAAGATTGACGCCCTGCTGGCGGATATCGGCGTGGCCTCGACACAGATCGATGACCCCGCCCGCGGCTTCTCCTACCGCCTGCCCGGCCCGCTCGACATGCGCATGGACCCCACGCGCGGCCAGCCCGCTTCGGCATTGCTGGCGCGGCTTTCTGAAAAGGAACTGGCCGAGGCGCTGCTGGAACTGGGCGATGAAACCGATGCCCCGCGGATCGCCCGCCTGATTGTCCAGCGCCGAAAAGCCAAGCCGATCCTGACCACTTTCGATCTGATGTCGCTGGTCTGCGAAGCCCGCGATTTTACCATCGAGCGCGGCGCGGGCGCGAAACTGCACCCGGCCGCGCGTACCTTCCAAGCCCTGCGCATTCTGGTCAATCGCGAACTCGCCAACCTCGAACGGTTGCTTGCGGTGCTGCCGGAAATCCTCGCGCCGGGTGGAATCGCGGGAATCATTTCCTTCCATTCCGGTGAAGATCGGCGCGTGAAACAATCCTTTCGCGAGGGTTTGCGGGGCGGCGATTACTCAGAAATCTCCCCCGATCCGGTCACGGCCACCGAAGAGGAAATTCTCGCCAACCCGCGCTCGCGCGCGGCGAAATTCAGATGGGCGATTGCGGGAAAGCTTCAATGACGTGGCGACCTTGGCTCGCAATGCAGCGACAGATCCATTCCGCGGGCCTTCTCGTAAGCTGATTTCTTGAAACAGCAAGCCTGCTGATTCACCTGATGGATGCCCCATCGCGCCAGACGCTGGCTCTCACCAGCCGGTGTGGAGTTCGCGATAGTGGCCAACCCACCGCCCCGCGATCGCATCCCAACCATAGCGCCCCATCGCATACTCCCGACCCTTTCGCCCCGCCTCGCGCCGCATCGCCGCATCCGACATCCATCGCGCCATCTCCGCCGCGAATGGCACTGCATCCGCCGCCATTGCGCCCCCCGCTCCCGCCTCAACCACATCCGGCCACATATTCACCTCGCGCGAAATCAACACCGCCGTCCCCGCCGCCATCGCCTCCGCCACGACGATGCCGAAATTCTCATGGTGGCTCGGCAGCACGAACAAATCCGCATCCACCAGCGCCTCGATCCGCTCGCGATCGCGGATCAGGCCCGTGAAGATCGTGCGATCGCCGATCCCATGCTGCGACACCATCGCCCGGACCACGCGCTCGTATCCATCGTAGTCCGGCCCCGCCAGCACCAGGCGCGCCCCCGAGGTGTCCGTCTTCGCGAATCGCGCGAACGCAGGTATCAATACATCCAGCCCCTTCTGCGGACTGAGCCGGCTGAAGAATAGAACGATCGGCCACTCGGCCAGTTCCGAGTAGCGCCGCCGAAACGTCCCGCGCTCCGGCAGGGATTCAAATTCCGCCAGATCCAGGCCCACGGGCTCAATGATCGAGCTCGGCCGAAGATTCAGCGGCCTGACCAGATCGCGCTCGGCCGCCGTCGTGTAATGAATCGCGGCCGCGGCATTGAGATTCCCCCGCAGACGAATCGCCATGTAAAGCCGCTTGCCCCAACGATGGATCGTCGATCCGCTCGACAAACTCCACGGCGAGAGCATGCCGTGCGGCGTCACCACATATGGCACGCGCTGCTTCTGACATGCCCGCGCGGCCTGATGTTGAATCTCCTCCCACAGCGCATGAATGTGAACCACATCCACCTTCGCCACCGCCGCCGCAACCGCGCTGGATAGCTCAGGATGCCGAGAAAGTTTTCCGCTCGCCTGGCCAATGAGGTCCACCTTCACCCCCCTGCTTCGCATCCGTTCCGCAATCGGAAATCCGCTACGAATCTGCCACGTCGCCATCGCGCAAACATCCAGCCCCGCCCGCACCTGCGCCTCGGCCAATCCCACCAGCGCGAACGTAGGCCCGCCGTTTTCGGGATCCAGGCCGGAAATAATGTGCAATATGCGCATGTGTCGCCCCCGATCAGGCCCCCGGCTGCGCTCGTTTGGGCGTCGATTGCGCCGACTGGGCCATCGCCTCGGCCGAATTCTCGGCGTTGGGCTCGACCAACTGGATGCTCTGATCCTTGGCGTTGCTTTCGCCGCTGGGGGTCAGGCGCACGTTTGGCAGGCGCGAGACCGCCTGCCGCAGCGCCTGCTGCCAGCGCGAGCGGATTTTGGCCAGGTCCGGATCGTTCTCAGGGAAGCGCCTGCGCCGCCGGAAATCGAGTTCGCCCGGCTGATACACCAGCAGGTCGATGGGCGGCCCCACCGTCACATTCGATTTCATCGTCGAATCGAGCGACAGCAGCGCATACTTGGCCGCCTCTTCCAAAGTCGTGTGATCGTAGCGAATCCCACGATCCAGGATCGGCCGGCCGTATTTCGCTTCGCCAATCTGCAAAAACGGGGAATCCTCCGTCGCCTGCAGCGGGTTGCCTTGCGGGTAGACCAGGTACAGCCCATGCGCGCTTCCCTTGATCTGCCCCGCCAAAATCAGGTTGACGTTGAATTTGTACTCATCGCGCTCCAGCGCCGCCCGGTCCATCTCCGCCACGCGCCGGACCTGGTCCCCGACCACACGCGCCGCATCGTACATGCTCGCCACCTTGGCCAGCCCCTGCCCTTGGTCGAAATCGCGCCGCAGCAGGGTCATCACCGATTGCGTGCATGAAAGCGATCCGGATGCCAGCAGCACGAACGCCCGCTCCCCCGGCTGCACGAACGTGTACATCTTCTGGCAGACGTTGACCTGATCCATTCCCGAATTGGTCCGGGAATCCGAGGCCATCACCAGTCCAAATCGCGTCATTATTCCAAGGCAGTAGGTCATGGTGTCATCAACTTCGGTGCGGCGTAGCAAGCTAAAGAGAATTGAACCAACCCTATCCTAGCCGCGCGCCCAATTGATTTCACGCCCTTATTTGTTTTGGAACGCCAAGACGATCACAGAGCACTCCGAGGACACCGAGAACACAGAGAAGGAAAAGAAAAAGCTGGAAACGGGTGGATCAACTTGAGCTCCTCTTCACCCCTCTATTCTTCCTCTATACTCTCTGTACTCTCCGTGGTTTCTTCGCCAATCCCGCGATCATTGCTGCTGTTGCTGCTGCTGCTGCACCACGTCCCCATCGCGCGTCTGCTGCTGCTGATGTTCCTGCTGCTGCGAGGCCACGGTCCGGTCCACCACCATCGAATACTCGCGGTAACTGTCCAGCGGGATCGCTTCCAGGCGCTCGGCCGCCAGCGCGGCCGGGATTTCGTCCAGTTCATCCGAATTCACCGCCACGCCGATCGATTCGGTCGCCTTGCCGCGATAGACGCCCTTGTTCGGCGGCACATCCCGGTAATCGCGCCCCACCGCCACCTTCAGAAAATTCTGGCTCACCGTGCAGCGATTGGTCGGATCGAACCCGACCCAGCCGATCGATGGGAAGAGCAATTCGCACCACGCATGCGTCTGCGTATAGCCGCGATAGCGCCGATCGCGGTCCGGATGGATCAAGCCCGACACATACCGCGCTGGAATCTTCAGCGCCCGCGCCAGCCCGATCATCAGGTGCGTGAAATCCTGGCACACGCCGCAGCCATGCTCCAGCACCTCGGAAATCGAGCTGCTGG
>JBBRTW010000076.1:0-19939 GCA_038244055.1 Tepidisphaerales bacterium
CTGCGGGCGGTGAGTTGTCCGTGGTTCGGCATCGATCTCGACCCGGCCGCCGTTCTGCGGGACCGCTGGAAGATCGATCAGGTGATGGATCGCCTCGGGCAGCAGATCCGCCACGTTCGCGGCCGCGATGCCCAGGCCGGGCACGACAAACGCACCCGCCCCACCGCCATCGGGCAGGGGGATACGAACTGGCGGGAGCTTCTGCAACTCCTCGATGAAGCCGGGTATTCCGGCTGGATCACCATCGACCCCCTGGAACTCAGCGACCGCCCCGGCGCGGCCAAAGCGGGGCTGGATTGGCTGAAGGCATTGGAACAATAATTAATGCCTCGCGTGCGCCGAATAGGACTTGGTTGACCCGTGAAAAGACTGCCGCAAAGACGCAAAGGCGCAAAGACACAAAGAAGAAAGAAAAAATTCTTCTTCTCCTCTTTGCGCCTTAGCGCCTTTGCATCTTTGCGTTTGAATTCCGCCAATTCCCTATTCTTCTTCGCGCCTTCGTGTCTTCGCGTTTAATTCTTCAGTTTCAAACCGCCAGCGCCGCCCCCGGTTCGCGCCATCGGGTTTCTTCGTAGATGGCGCTGCGGTCCACAATCGCATGGCCTGTCGCATCCACCGAAATCCCAAACCTCGGGAGCGAGCGCACGGCCGGGCCGGTTTCGACGACTCCGCCTGGCGTGAATGTGCTCCCGTGGCAGTCGCAGATCAGTTCCTGCGCTTTGAAGGCCAGGGCGCAGCGCTTGTGGCTGCAAATCGCGGAGATGGCCATGATCTGCCCGGCTTCGCGCACCAGAAAAAACCCGCCCGACTTGGCGTAGCGCGAATCGACGCCCGCCTGGATCGCCGCGACCGGCCCGACATCGAAGCGCGTCGGCCCGGACCAACCATCCCCGGCCGGGCCGCCATCGCCCGCGCATCCGCAGATTCCCGCGCAAAGGGCCGCGCTGCCGGCGATGACGAACTGACGTCGATTGATTTGTGGCATTCGAAAAAATCCTCTGGTTGATTTTGGGCGGAATTCACTCGGAATTTCAATTTCCGGCATCGGACCGCATTCCGGCAACGCTCCGCGCCGCAAACCGGTATTATTCAGGCCGGGTCGATGGCCGGGATAACCCGCATCCGATACAACATATTCCAGCGGACTCTTAAACTGGCTTCATGCTTTGCGACCCGGCTTACGACGAAAATAACATCATGCGATCACAAGTCGAATTCACTGAATTCAAATGCCGCCGCCCCTGGGTGGCAGGTCTGGCCGCGATCGTCGCGGTGGCGATGCTGGCCTCCACCGCGCGGGCTTCGGATGATGCCGATGCCCTGGCCGCCAAGACGCTGGCCATCTTCGACGCCAAATGCTCGAGCTGCCACAGTCCCAAGGCCAAGACGAAGAACCTCAAGAAATTCAAGTTTGACACGATCCTCGATCTGGAAAGCCTGCGGGCCAACCCCAAGCTGATCGTGCCGAGCGATCCGGTCAATTCGCATATCTGGAAATCGATCGAAGAAGGGGAGATGCCTCCGCAGGAAGATACAGACATTCCTCTGCTTACCCCGGCCGAGAAGGAAATCGTCACCAACTGGATCAACGCCGGCGCGCCCGTCGGCAAAACCAGAGCCTTCGCCGCATCCCAATCCACCACCGGCCCAACCACTGGAACTTCGGCCGTCTCTGGTGCCGGTGGAGGCGATTCATCCGCCAAGCCCGCCCATTCCTTCATGGACCGCCTGATCAAGTGGCTGGGAAACTTCCACCCGCTGGCCGCCCACACGCCGATCGCGGTGTTGATGGCCGCCGCCATCGCCGAAGGGCTGTACTTCAAGTACCGCGCTCCGGCCTTGACCGGCGCGGCCCGTTTCTGCTGCTGCCTGGGCGCGCTCGGCGCGATCGCCACGGCGGCCCTCGGTTGGGCCATGGCCGCCCATCACACCTCCTCCGAGCTTCTCGAAAGCCATCGCTGGTTCGGCACCATCGCCGCCGGGGCGGCCATTCCGATCGCGCTGGTCGGCGAATGGGGCGCTCGCCGCGCCCGCCGTCATGGCGTCGAATGGCATGGCTTCTCCCGCTGGGCCTTCCGGCTGTCCATCTTCGCCATCGCGGCCGTGATCGGCTTCACCGCCCATCTCGGCGGCACGCTGCACTGGGGCGAGGATTTCTTCAAGTTCCCGAATTAGTTGCGAGTTGCGGGTTGCGAGCATTCCATTACCCGCAACCCGCCACTCGCAACTCACAACTCACAACTCACAACTCGCAAACTCAAAACTCAATCCCCATCAACACCCGCAGCATCAAATCGGGCGAATCGTTCTGATTCGTGAGCTGGATCATCGGCGAAACCGTTATCCACCAGTTGGCCTTCGTGCCGGAAATGCCATTGCCGGTGTAGGAGATCGCCGGGCCGGCGTAAACTTCCGACCCGGTGTAGCGGCTCCAGTCTTGATAGAAAAACTCGGCCCGAAGTTCGCCGCCCAGCCGCCAGTTCTTGTCGAGTTTGTACGATACGCCCAGGCAGTGCCCGAAGACGCCTTCGACGTTGCTGTCGCCATTTTCGCGATCCACCTCGGTCTCGAAAACCAGGTTGTACGCGAAGGACCACTTGCCGATGTCCTTCTGGAATAGCGCCTTGATCTCGATCTCGTAGCTCTTGCCCGATTCGCCGACATTCACTTCGGCGTACAGGCCGACGCCCACCCAGTCGGTCGGCTTGGAAAGATAGAGAATCGCCTCCACGCCGGCCGACTCAAAGCGCGTTCCCTTGCGGTCGTGCGAGCTTTCGTAGCTCCACGATGGGGCGTAGAAGGAGAGGTCGAAGTTCTCAGTGATGCCGATTTCGATTTCTTCGCGGAAATCCACCTTATTGAACCCCGATACATTATTGGTGTGATGTTCCCAGGTGGCCCACTGTTCGAATTCGACGTTTCCTTTGCCTTCAGGGTAGAGGTCGTAGACGAACGACCATGGCCGCGGGTCGGCGTGGGTGGAGAGGGTGGCCAGCAGAAGCACCATAACAGATGCACCGATAGAGATGCGAGAATTCACAACGCTCCTTTGTTGAGACTGAGTCTCAATCTATTAATAGAACGCATCTTGTCAAGTGCATCGAGATATCCTTTTTCACAGTTCGCATCCGCCCGGTGTACATAGATGCGATGAACCACTTTTTCAGGGCGATGGCGTTGATTTTTGGACTGCTGCTGGTCGGCACCTCGGCCTGGTCGGCCGAGAAAATCGTCCTGGTCGCCGGCGGCGATGGGGCCACCGGCGATGCCAAGCTGGCCAGCCCGTTCGGCGTGGAATTCGATGGGAAAGGGAATCTGCTGATCGTCGAATTCACCAGCCGCCTGAGGGCCCTGACGCCCGATGGCAAGCTCATCACGATCTGCGGCGATGGCGTCAAAGGGGATAGTGGCGATGGCGGCCCAGCCAAATCCGCCAAGCTCAATGCCCCGCATTCGATCGCGGTCGACTCGGGCGGAAATATCCTGGTCGCCGACACGCTCAACCACAAGGTGCGGAAGATCGACGCCAAAACCGGCATCATCACCACCATCGCCGGCACCACCAGGGGCTTTTCCGGCGATAATGGCCCGGCCGACAAAGCCCAGTTCAACGGCATCTATTGCATCTCTCTCAATCCCCAGAAAACCATGCTGGTGCTGACGGACCTGGAGAACAAGCGCATCCGCGTGATGGATTTGAAGACCGGCATCGTCACCACCGCCGCCGGCAATGGGGAGAAGGGCGTGCCGAAAGATGGGTCGCCGGCAGCCATCTCGCCCCTGGCCGACCCGCGGGCCGCCGCGATGGATTCGAAAGGAAACATCTACATCCTCGAGCGCGGCGGCCGCGCCCTGCGGGTAGTCGACCCGGCCGGTAAAATCCACACGCTCATCCCCGGCCCCAAGGCGGCCAAAGACCCCAGCGAAATCCGCGGGCCCAAGCATCTGTGGATTGATCCGAATGATGATGTGCTCATCACCGACACCGATCATCATCGAATCGTCAAATGGCTCGCGGCCGACAAGAGAATGGTCGTCATCGCCGGTGCCGGCAAAACCGGCAAAGAGGGCATCGGCGGCCCGCCCGATCTCTTGCAGATGAACCAACCCCACGGCGTCTACCTCGCCCCCGATGGCACGCTCTACATCTGCGACAGCATGAATAATCGCGTGCTGAAGGTGGTAAAAGAATGACTTTCCCGTAGCACGGGCATCCTGCCCGTGTGAACGGCGTTTCAATTTCAAGGCATGGATGTGCGGTGCATTCAACACGGGCAGGATGCCCGTGCCACGGTCTCGTCCTTGTATTTTGCACAGCGTTTCTTACCCTCAGCGCCCTATGGGAACTGACCCGCCCTTCGCCGACAAATCGCTGACTCTCGACGATGTCCGCCACGTCGCCAAACTGTCGCGCCTGGCCCTGGATGAGGAAAAGCTCCGCCGGCTCACGCCCCAGCTCGAATCGATCCTGCATTACGTCGCCAAGATCAGTCAGGTGAATGTAGAAGGCGTCGAGCCCATGGCGCATGCGACTCCTCTGAGCAACGTCCTCCGCGAAGATGTCGTGGAGCCGGGCTTGTCGCACGAAGAGGTTTTAAGAAACGCCCCGGCCACCGATGGGCTGTTTTTCAGCGTGCCGAAGGTCCTGGGCGATGATGATTCGGCGGGGTAATGGCGAATGAAAGCGACCTTTTATCGCGCGATTTCATTTGCGGAATTGGCCGACTTCCGGCAAAGCGGCCGGTTGCAAATTGGACCGGGTTCGTGCGAAGGGAAGCATCTGGCGCGTTCGCTGGCGGATGCGCGGAAGTGGGGCCGCGCGTTGTTTCCAAACGGCGGCTTTGCGATCGTTCGCGTGGTTGTGGATGTATCGGTCGCGGACAACTGGATGCGTTGGACAAAGCTGGACGGGATTGGTCCGGCGGTTTTCGCTACAATCGAAGATCTGAAGCAAGCCATTATTGAAGAGGTGATCGATGAATCGTGAAGTTCGAGCCGTCATTCGCTGGGTCCCCGCATCGCGCGGCGGACGGATAGCGCCTCCACGTCCGGCCGCGGGGTACGCGACTTTCGCGCGATTTGAAAACGATCCCGGCGAAGCGCTGGGCGCGTGGTCTCTCCGAATTTTCTCGGCGGTGGAGTTCCAGGAGGGCGAAGTGATCGATGCAAGGGTCGGGTTTCTGGTGGATGAAGCGCCGCACGAATTGTTGAAGGAGGGAGAACGATTTGAATTCCTTGAAGGCCGGAAAGTCGTCGCCAAGGGTGTCGTGCTGCCGGAAGCGGTGGAAGCGCCGCAGCGAATCAGCGATTTCGAACTCGCGTTACTCGGCTAACCAGCAATCGAAGAGACCTGAAATAAACCATGTTGAGCCACGATACCCTTATCTCCGCCCGCAACGCCATCCGATCCAAGCAGATCTCATCGGCCGAGCTCACCCGCCAGGCGCTCGACCGCATCGCCGCCGTCGATCCGCGCCTGCATGCTTTCAACAGCATCGCGGCCGACCGCGCCCTCGCTATCGCCCAGAAGGTCGATGCCGGCCAAATCACCGGCCCACTCGCCGGCGTTCCCATCGCCATCAAGGACAACCTCTGCACCTCCTGGGGCACCACCACCTGCTCCTCCAAAATGCTGGAGAATTTCCGCGCCCCCTACGATGCCACGGTTGTGAAAAAACTTGAGTCGGCCGGCGCGGTCATCCTCGGCAAGACCAACCTCGATGAATTCGCCATGGGCTCATCCACCGAGAACAGCGCCTTCGGCCCCACTCGCAATCCCTGGGATGACTCGCGAGTGCCCGGCGGCTCCAGCGGCGGTTCGGCGGCGGCGCTGGCGGCCGGGATGTGTGTCGCTTCCATCGGTTCGGATACGGGTGGCTCCATCCGCCAGCCGGCCGCCCTCTGCGGGCTGGTCGGGCTCAAGCCGACCTATGGCCGGGTCAGCCGATATGGGCTGGTCGCATTCGCCTCATCGCTGGATCAAATCGGACCGTTCGGGTGGACGGTTGCGGATGTGGCCCTTCTGGCCGCGGTGATTTCAGGGCACGATCCCAAGGACTCCACCAGCGTTCCCACCGAAGTGCCCGACTATCTTGCAAAACTTGAACAGCCAATCAAAGGCCTGCGCCTGGGCGTCGTCCGCGAATTCGACCTGGCAGGTGGGATCGATCCCCAGGTGAAGTCGGCCGTCGATGCGGCCATCGCGAAGTATCGCGAGCTCGGCGCGGAAATTGTCGAAGTGTCGCTACCCACCACGGATTTCGGCATTGCCGCCTATTACATCATCGCCCCCTGCGAAGCCTCCTCCAACTTGGCCCGCTACGATGGAGTGCATTTTGGCCACCGCACCAAAGACCCCGTCAAAGACATCATCGAGCTGTTCTCCAAGAGCCGCGCTGAAGGGTTCGGCGATGAAGTCCAGCGCCGAATCATGATCGGCACCTACGCCCTCTCCAGCGGCTACGCCGATCAATATTACAACCAGGCCCTCAAAGTTCGCCGCCGCATCAAGGAGGATTTCGATAGCGCCTTCGAGAAATGCGATGCCATCATCTGCCCCACCAGCCCCCTCCCCGCCTTCAAGATCGGCGAGAAAAGCGGCGACCCGCTCCAGATGTACCTCTGTGACGTCTTCACCGTCACCTGCAACATCGCCGGCATCGCCGGCCTATCCCTCCCCTGCGGCTTCACCAGCGGCGACAAGCCTCTCCCCATCGGCCTGCAACTCCTCGGCCCGCATTTCTCCGAAGAAAAACTCCTCCGCATCGCCCGCATGTACGAAGCGGCGACGCCCTGGCATTCCCGCCGCCCGGCATGATTCCTGAGCGCCAGATTTGAACAGCAAGCCGAGCGATTCGGACGCGACAAATTGCGCCCCGCGCCTGAGTTCGGTCCTGCTCCTCACGCCAATCTGCCGGAGCCATTCCAGCCCAACAACGACAATGCGACAAATTAGCCGTGGCACTTGTTTTGCCTTTTCTTACGTAACTTAACTGACTGATCGCCGACGCCTCAATCGATTCAGTGTCGAAATGCAAAGTCCATTGGAGCTTGAACGTGACTCTCGCCGCGCCAGATGCCCCAACCCGCCCGAAAGAATCCAAACCCCAAGGCGGCTTTCTCTCCCGGCTCGGCCCCGGCCTCATCACCGGCGCATCCGATGATGATCCCAGCGGCATCGGAACCTACTCCCAGGCCGGCGCGCAATACGGCTTTGGCCTGCTCTGGACGATGCTCTTCTCGTTTCCGCTCATGGTCGCCATCCAGGAGATCAGCGCCCGCATCGGCCGGGTCACCGGGCGCGGCCTGGCCGGCAATATCCGCCGCCACTACTCGCGCTGGCTCCTCTACCCGGTCATCTTCCTTCTCGTCGCCGCCAACACCATCAACCTCGGCGCGGATATCGGCGCGATGGGCGATGTTATGGCCCTCCTCATTGGCGGCCCGGCCCTGGTTTACGCAGGCATCTTCGCCCTGGCGGTTGTGCTTCTCCAGGTGTTCGCCTCGTACCCCCGCTGCGCCAAGGTGCTGCGCTGGCTGACGCTCGCGCTCTTCACCTATGTCGCCACCGTCTTCTTCGTCCATGTCCCCTGGAAGCAGGCGCTTTGGTCCACCATCCGCCCGTCATTCCAGATGGATGGCCAGTACTGGGCTACCTTCATCGCGATTCTTGGAACCACCATCAGTCCCTACCTTTTCTTCTGGCAGGCCTCGCAGGAGACCGAAGAAATTAAGACCAACGAGGATGAAGAATCGCTCAAGAAAGCCCCCCAGCAGGCCCGCGCCCAATTCAACCGCATCCGCTTGGACACCCTCACCGGCATGGCCTTCTCCAATCTCGTCGCCTTCTTCATCATTCTCTCCGCGGCCGTCACCCTCAATGCCCACGGCATCACCGACATCCAGACCTCCGCCCAGGCCGCCGAAGCACTCCGACCCGTCGCCGGAAGACTCACCTTCACCCTCTTCGCACTCGGCATCATCGGCACCGGCCTGCTCGCGCTGCCCGTCCTGGCCGGCTCGGCCGCCTATGCCGTCGGCGAAGCCCTCAAATGGCCCACCGGCCTGGACCGCAAGCCCCTCGATGCCAAGGGCTTTTACGGCGTCCTGACTGTCGCCACGTTTCTCGGCCTGGCGATCAACTTCCCGGTCGTGCAGCAATTCACGCATCTCTCCCCCATCAAAGCCCTCTATTGGTCGGCCGTCATCAATGGCGTCGTGGCCGTGCCCATCATGGTGGTGATGATGCTCATGTTCCACAATAAAAAAATCATGGGCGGGTTCACGCGCGTTTCCAAGCCCCTCCGCGCCCTCGGCTGGCTCGCCACGCTGGCCATGGCCGCCGCCGCCGCGGGGATGTTTCTGACCATGAAGAAATAGCGCGCGGGCAATCTCCGCAACAGTCTTGAGACCGCTCCCCCACCCCACGCTGAACTGCACGCCGAGGATTCACTTCTTTTGCTCATTTGTGGTCGCGCCTTCCCAAGGCATCCACCTTGCATCTCTCCCATTCGCCAGCATTTGTCACACCCGGAAGGAGGTGTCTCAACCACCATTACGCCTCGTTGAATCGCATGAGACACGCGGCAAGTTATTCGATCACGCTCGCCCCGCCCATCGCTCTGGTCGCGAAGATCGTCGGCACGATCCCAAACCGCTCCTCGTACACCCTTGCCAGATCCGCCTTCAGCGGCTCGACCGCCCGCGGCTGCGCGAGCGCGACAATACACCCGCCAAACCCGCCCCCCGTCATCCGCGCCCCATACACCCCGCGCGTCTTGATCGCCTGCTCCGCCAATACATCCAGCTCCTTGCAGCTCACCTCATAATCATCGCGCAGCGATTCATGGCTCTGGTTCATCAGTTGCCCGAAGCGCTCGTAACTTCCCTTCGCCAGCGCGGCCCCCGCCTCGAGGGTTCGCTGGTTTTCCGTCACGATATGCCGGCAGCGCCGCAGGATCATCTCATCGAGTTTCCCGGCCGCATCCGCCAGCATCTTGAGCGTCACATCCCGCAGCGCCTTGATTCCCGCCGTCGGATTCGCCTTCTGAAAAAATGCCACGCCCTCTTCGCACTGATTGCGCCGCTTGGCGTATTCCCCCGTCGCCAGCTCGTGATGCACCATCGTATTGGCGATGACGATCCGCAGATCGCCCGCTTCCAGCTTAACGAATTGCTTGGCCTGCGAGCGGCAATCGAACTGCATCGCATGATCCGCCTTGCCGCTGACCACGATCGTCTGATCCATGATCCCGCAGGGAACCTGCGCGTATTCATGCTCGGCCTTCAGGCAGATCAGCGCCAGCCGCTCCGGCGTCACTTCCGTCCCCGCCAGCGTCAGCAGCGCCAGCGCCGTCCCCACCTCGATCGCGGCCGATGATGAGAGCCCTCCCCCCACCGGCAGCGTGTTGTCGATCATCGCCTCCATCCCCGTCAGCGGAATCCCCGCATCGATCAGCTCGGCCGCCACCCCGCGCGAATAGTTCGCCCAGTGCGGCTCGCCCCGCGCGATCGGCCGATCGATCGAGAAGCTCACGAGCTGACCGATGTAGGCCGATGAAGCCAGCCGAATCAGCCCATCCTCGCGCAGCCGGCAGGCCACCATCACCTGCGGCTCGATCGCCATCGGAAAGACCACCCCCTGGTTGTAATCCGTATGTTCCCCGATCAGATTCACCCGCCCCGGCGCGCGGATGACATGAATCCGCCCCCCATCGCCAAAGGTGGCGATGAACTTGGCCCGCGCCAAATCGGCCGCGGCCCGGTCTTCCGGCGAGATCGTCAAGCGCGTTTGCGGAGCCTGCATGGCGCGAATGTAGAACCCCCGCGCTGGGCGGTCAAGCGGAGGCCATGTCAAATGTCAAAAGTCGAATGTCAAAAGTGCGGTGGCTCCGTTCTGATTTTAGCCGCTGGGCTTGCCCAGCGCGTCGAGAGGCGTCCCAACGGATGCGCCCTGGCAATTGCCCTCCTCATTTCCGAATTCCCACCATTGACGGTAAAAGATCACCCATGTCCCCAGGCCTCTTCATCGTCCTCGACGGCTCCGAAGGCTGCGGCAAGAGCACGCAGTCCAAGCGGCTCGCGCGCAGGCTTGAAGAGGCGGGGCGGCAGGTGCTGCTGGTGCGCGACCCGGGGACGACGCCGATTGGCGAGAAGATCCGGGCCATTCTGCTCGATCCCGTTCATGGCGAAATGGCCATGCGCTGCGAAATGCTCCTCTACATGGCCGCCCGCGCCCAGATGATGAAGCAGATCATCGCCCCCGCCCTGGCCGTCGGCAAAATCGTCATCTCCGACCGCTTCGTCTCCAGCACGCTCGCCTACCAGCTCGGCGGCGATGGCCTGACCGCCGCCGACATCCGCGCCGCCGCCGACATCGCCATCGGCGGCCACTGGCCCGACCTCACCCTCCTCCTCGACATGCCCGTTGAAGCCAGCATGGCGCGCGTCCAGCGCGCCAAGGACCGCATCGAGCAGCGCCCCATGGAATATCACGCCCAGGTCCGCCGCAACTATCTCGCCCAGGCCCAGGCCATGCCCGACCAATATCGCGTGATCGATGCCAACCGCGAGATGGATGCGGTGGAAGCGGATATCTGGGCGGCCGTCGAATCGCTTTTGGTCATCCTGAGGGAGCTTAAGGCGACCGAAGGATCCAGCCACGAACATCAGGGCCCTTGAATCGCGATCCAACACCCGAACTTGAATGCCCCTCCTCACGCTCAAAAACATCTTCGGCCAATCCGCCGCCATCGACTGGATCAAGCTCGCCTACCAGGCCGATCGACTTCCCCATGGCCTGATCTTCGCCGGTCAGGCCGGTGTCGGCAAAGGCACCACCGCGCAGGCGCTGGCGGCGCTGTTTCTCTGCCAGAAGCCCAAAGATGCCGATGCCTGCGGGACCTGCGAAAGCTGCCGGCTCATGGCGGCCGGGACGCATCCGGATTTCGGCTTCATCTATCGCCAGATGGTGCGAACGATGGATAAGAAAGAGGAGAGCAAGGCGAAGGATCTGGTGATCGATGTCATCCGCAAATTCCTCCTCGAACCCGCCAGCCTCAAACCCATGATGGGCCGCGGGCGCGTCTTCATCGTCGATGAAGCCCAGACCATGAATCCGGCCGCCCAGAACAGCCTCCTCAAAACACTCGAAGAGCCCTTTGGCCGAACGCTGATCATCCTCCTCACCGATGATGACCAGTCCCTCCTCCAGACCATCCGCAGCCGCACGCAGGTCGTTCGCTTCGGCGCGCTGGATACCAAAACGGTTCTCCGCGAACTCGATCGCCGCGGGATCGATCGCGCCATCGCCGAGCGCGCGGCCGCGCTTTCCGAAGGCTCGCTCGGCTCCGCACTGCGCTGGATCGAAGATGGCATCGTCGACTCGGCCGGGCAATTGCTGGAGATGATGGATAGCCTGATCGCCGGCCGCCCACCCGCCGACCTGGCCGACTGGTTCAAGAAGTCAGCCGATGCCTACGCCGAAAAACAGGTCGCCCGCGATAAGAACACCAGCCTCGATCAGGCCAAGCGCGAAGGCCTGGGGCTTTATCTGCGCCTGGCCGCCCAGCGCTTCCGCCGCCTCCTTCGCGAATCAGCCGACCCGCGCGAACTGGAACTGGCCTGCGAAGCCATCGAAACCCTCGCCCGCGCCGATGATTTCCTGGATGCGAATGTGAACATCCCCATCATTTTCCAGCAACTCGCCCTGACCTTGGCGCGCCTGCGCGCGGCGTGATGGTTGCGAATGGCGAATGAAACGTTTGTGGGAAGCTCCCGACCCTGAGCGAGTCACTTTGCTTGCGGCGGATCAACAACGGCCGGCGCCAAGGCCTTCTGCGCCCTGGGGTCCCATTGGGTATCGATCAGCAGATCCTTCCCCGCGATATCTTCCCAACGGTAGACCTTGAAATTCTGATTGCCCTTGTCGTTGTGCCCATCCTGCACCACCAGGAATCCGTTGGGAAAGTTCGGGCCGGCCGGGCGATTGGTCACGGCCACGCCATCGGTGTCATCGACGGCATCGATCGCGTTGGGCCCATCGCCTTTGCGCGGGATGATGGTGCAGATGAATTCGTGATTGCCATCGCGGCGGTAGACCTTGAACTGCGAATTCCCCTGGCTGGAGGCGATCAAATAGCCTTTACCGCCGGCCGCGCAATAAAGGGTCAGGCCTTCGACATCGCCTTTGAGGCCATGCTCACCAGTGCGGGCGATCAGTTTGCCTTCGCTACCCCCATCCGGCTCGGCGGGGTATTTCCAGATACCGACGCTCTCCTCGGCGATGTAGACAAAGCCGGTTTCATCGTCGGCGACACAGCCTTCGGTGATGGATGGCAGCTTGAACGAGCGCACCTTCACGCCGCCGACTTTGCCGTTGCCGCCATCGATCAGTTCGTATTGCTCCTGCTCGCCTTTTTTGTTGTTGACGAAGCAGTAGAACTTGCCGGTCTTGAGGCTGTGGTAGACGCCGGTGCCATAGGGCTCGGTATGGCCGAAGGTGGGAATCGCCCCGCCGGCGGTGACATCGGCCATCTGCCGCGTCTTCGCATCGATGGTCCAGACCTTGATGCCCAGCTCCTGTTTGGCCCGCGTGCCCGCCACCGCCAGGTCCACTTTCCGCCCGCCCAGCGGAAAATCGTAAATCACATCCACATTGTCCGGCCACGAATTTCCCGAAACAATCTGCAACTGCTTTCCCGATAGATCGTAGGAAATCAGCCCGCCATGTTTATCGGTGCCGATGATCATGGAGCGGCTGGGATCCTCGGCGCAGAGCCAGATGGCCGGGTCATCGGCCGAGTCGCCATCGTGCGGCACGGGCTCGGTGGCGATGATGGCGGCCGGGCGGATGATCGGCTGCCAAGAGGTTTCATCGGGCCTGGCAGCCCAGAGCCAGACGGCCGCGGAGAATCCCGCAAGCCCTATGACGCAGCCGATTCGACGCCGTGTGGTCATTCTCTAATCATCGCAGGAATGGTCAAATCTTCCAGCGCGCTGGTCGAGTTGCGTCATGTCGTTCCGAGGGAGTTTCAGGCGACCGAGGAATCTTGCACCGACTGATTGGCCCGTCATTGGGTTGGGCGGCGGGCCAATTCGGATAGGCCGGATCCTTCGGGTCGCATAGCTCCCCTCAGGATGACGGAAATTGCCATCGCGGTTCTTCTCAATCCGCAATCCTCAATTCCCCAAACTCCACTGCCACATCCCCCGATTTCCCGCCGATTCTTGATTTATCCGCTAAAATCACGACACTTGTCTCGTGCATGCGCAATAAACCGATTTCACATTTCCCCCGCTTTGCCGCGATGAAGGAGAACCCGCCCCATGTCTGACAATTACGCCCCCGACCCCAAGAACAAGTTCACGTTCGGCCTCTGGACGGTTGGCAACATTGGCCGCGACCCCTTCGGTGGCCCGGTCCGCGAGCCCATCACGCCGGCCCAGATCGCCGATTTGCTGGGCGAAGTCGGCGCTTACGGCGTCAACTTCCACGATAACGATCTGATCCCCATCGATGCCACGCCCGGCGAGGCGGCCCAGATCAAGAAGGATTTCAAGAAGGCCCTCAAGGATAATGGGCTGGTCGTGCCGATGGCGACGACCAACCTCTTCTCCGATCCGGTCTTCAAGGATGGCGCGTTCACTTCGAATAACGCCAAGATCCGGGCCTATGCGGTTCAGAAGACGATGCGGGCGATGGAACTGGGCTCGGAATTTGGCGCGAAGATTTACGTCTTCTGGGGCGGCCGGGAAGGCGTGGAATCCGATGCGACCAAGAACCCCGTGGATGCCATCAAGCGCTTCCGCGAGGCGATCGATTTCCTCTGCGATTATTCGAAGGATCAGGGCTACGGGTACAAGTTTGCCTTCGAGGCCAAGCCCAATGAGCCGCGCGGGCATATCTACTTCGCCGTCACGGGCTCTTACCTGGCGCTGATCCCGACGCTTAAATATCCGGAGATGTGCGGCGTGAACCCGGAAGTGGCGCACGAGCACATGGCGGGGCTGAATTTCGTGCATCAGGTGGCGGCGGCGCTGGAATCGAAGAAGCTCTTCCACATCGATTTGAACGACCAGGAATTTGGCCGGTACGACCAGGATTTCCGCTTCGGCAGCGTGAACCTCAAGCACGCGTTTTTCCTGGTCAAGCTGCTGGAAGATTACGCCTACAACGGCCCGCGGCATTTCGATGCGCATGCGTTTCGGCAATCGGATTACCAGGATGTCAAGGAATTCGCCCGCGGTTGCATGCGGACGTATCAGATCCTCAAGGAAAAGGCCGCCAAGTGGAACGCCAACAGCGAGATCCAGCAGCTCCGCAAGGAGATCAACATCGGCGAGCCGAATCTGGAGAAGCTGACCAAGAAGTACAGCTCGCAGAACGCCAAACGGCTGCTGGATGCGCCATTGGACCGGGTCGAGCTGGCCAAGGCGCGGCTGCCGTATGAGCGGCTGGATCAGTTGACGATGGAGATCATTATGGGGACGCGGTAGGATTTTGGGGATTTGGGTAGTTAGATAGTGTTGGATAGACTAGTAAAGCGGATGAGCGTGAAATTGGCTTAAATCAAAAATAAGCCAATCTGGAATTGGCTTATTTTGGAGATTGATGGTAAGTTGACCTGAATGGCATGGCGACTATCTGATGAGGAATCACTTCGAATTCTTGTCGAACAGAATCCATGGCGTTCGCTTGGACACGTTCCCGGCACGCTAAACAGGCCTGGACGGCGTCCATTTGCGGAGCATCTGTGGCGTAGTATTGCCGCTCCCGCATTCGAACGCTTTCAGATCGTCATTGGGCCTCGCCGGGTTGGCAAGACCGTGGCGATGTATCAAACCGTTCAGGAGTTGCTCGCGCAGGGGGTGCCTGCGGACCGGTTGTGGTGGATGCATCTGGCCCATCCGATGCTGATGCGAATGGAATTGGGCCATTTAATGGACGTGGCGGTCAGGGCAAGCGGCGCGACAACGAAGAATCCCGCCTATCTGTTCCTGGATGAAGTCACTTACGCACGCGATTGGGATACATGGCTCAAGACATTCTTCGATGAGCGCCGTCCGGTCAGGATCATCGGCACGTCAAGTTCAACAGCGGCCCTCAGGCAAGGTCGCCTTGAGAGCGGTGTTGGACGATGGGAAGAGCTGTACCTGACGACCTGCCTCTTCACGGAATATTTGTCGCTGAGAGGGAATGCGATTTCGATGCCGGTGGGGGCGACATTGGCGGATACGATCGAACAGGCCATCATCGCGCGGTATGCGACGCCGGCCCTCGGCGCAGAACGCCTGCGATACATGTTCATTGGTGGATTTCCTGAACTGTTAATGAAAAATACGCCGGAGACGGAGCCTCAACTGTTTTTGTTCAATGGAGAAGCCGACCTCGCATCGGACCTGCTTCGTTCCCAGCGGGTTCTAAGGGATGATGCGGTCCAGAAGGCGCTCTATTTGGATATCCCGCAGGTGTTCGGCGTATCAGAACCGCTGAATCTGGAGCGGCTGCTTTATACGCTCGCGGGACAAATCACCGGCATCATGTCTTTCGCGTCGCTCGCGGCGGATGTGGGCCTTACCGCGCCGACTCTTGAGAAGTACGTCAGTTATCTCGAGCGCTCGTTCCTGATTTTTCTTCTTCCCAACTACGCTCCGAAGGAAGAGACAGTCCAGCGCCGGGGCCGCAAAATCTATTTTGTCGACGGCGCGGTTCGCAATGCGGCCCTGCAGAGAGGAATCGTCCCCTTGCGCGATCCGAGCGAGACTGGAGTCTTGATTGAAAACATGGTCGCGTCACACCTTCATGCGCTAACGCAGCAGACGGGTTCGCGACTCTATCACTGGCGGCAAGGAGGCCATGAGGTTGATCTGATCCTGGACGACCCGGAAAAACCTCTCGCATTCGAAATTGCATCGTCGGAGAATCATGGAACGGCTGGTATACGGGCCTTTCAGGAGCGCCATCAACGGTTTGCCGGCCGATGCTTTCTGGTGTATCCAGATGCTCCGGCGATTCTTCCGGAGTCTAATGCCCAGGGCTCGATGATTGGACGGCTGCCACTTGATCTGTTGCTTCTGTCGATTGGCGCCCAGGCGGAGCAGGCGGTCCGACAACGCTTCTCGGCCTGAGTATACTTCTCACGTCATCCTGAAAGGTCGCTTAATGCCCCCTCGCTCCGTCCAATCCTTCCGCGTCCTGGTCGGCATGGAAATCCATGTTCAGCTTGCCACGGCCAGCAAGATGTTCACTTCCGTCGCCAACGGTGCGGCCAATTTCGGCGCGGAGCCTAATTCGCTGGTCGATCAACAGATTCTCGGGCTGCCGGGCGTCCTGCCCGTCATGAACAAAAAGGCGGTGGAATACTCGATCAAGGTGGGCCTGGCGCTGGGGTGCAAGATCGCGCGGCATACCAAGTGGGATCGCAAGTCCTACTACTACCCCGACCTGCCCAAGAATTACCAGATCAGCCAGTACGACCTGCCGCTCTGCTACGAGGGCGTTTTTGAAAGTCCACTGGCCGAGCCCGCGCCCGGTGGGCCGCGGGCGCATACTGTGCGCATCCGCCGGGCCCATCTCGAGGAAGATGCCGGCAAACTCATGCACGAGGCACCCGGCGGCTTCAAGATCGATCACACCATCGTCGATCTCAACCGCGCCGGCACGCCCCTGCTGGAGATCGTCACCGAGCCGGATCTCTCATCGCCGCAGGATGTCGCGGTCTTCGGGCAGGAGCTGCAGAAACTCGTGCAGTTTCTTGGGGTCTCCGAAGGGCAGATGCAGATGGGGCACATGCGCTTCGAGCCCAATATCAATGTCCACATCATCGATGCCGAGGGCGCGGTTCACAAGACGGCCATCACCGAGATTAAGAACCTCAACAGTTTTTCGGTGCTGGAAAAAGCGACGGCCTACGAAATTCGCCGGCAGATCGATCAGTGGGTGGAGACCGGCAGCCTCGGCAAGAAATCAACGTACGGATGGGATGAAGCCGCGCAGGCGACATACTGGCAGCGCGACAAGGAGGATGCCAACGATTACCGCTATTTTCCCGATCCGGATCTGGTGCCGGTGGAGGTGAGCGAGGCGTGGCTGATGGAGATCAAGGCGCAGATCGGCGAACTGCCGGCCGCGCGTTTGAAGCGGTATACGGATGCGCTGGGGATCGCGCCGACGGAGGCGGCGATTTTGGCGGGCGATCGGCTCACGGGGGATCTGCTCGATCAGGCGATCGCGGCGGGGGCGAGCGCCAAGCGGGCGGCGAATCTGATCCTCTCGCATGGGCGGCGATTGGCGAATGAGCGCGGGATCGCGCTCTCCAAATTGAACATCGCGCCGAAGCGTCTGGCAGAGGTGGCAGCGCTGATTGAAGCGAACAAGCTCGCGGCTTCCGAGCCGGCCGGGAAGGTTCTTGAGCGGCTGATCGATCACGATGCGCCGGCCGAGCAGATCGCGACGGAGCTTGGGCTGATCCAATCGAGCGACACGGGGCCGATCGATGCGGCGATTGCGGCGCTGATCGCGGCCAATCCGCGTCCATTGCAGGATTACAAAGCCGGCAAGCAGGCAGCGCTGGGGGCGCTGGTGGGGATGGTGATGAAGAATGTGAAGGGGCTGAATGCGAAGGTGGTGCAGGAGAGGTTGAGGGAAAAGTTGGGATAAGCCCCGCTTGACCCGTCGCATATTTAGTATATCATACGCTATACAAACTGCGGCCCGGGAAAACGGGCTGGGAGGCAGCCGAGCGATTCGGTTTGGCATGGAGGCCATTGCCACAGGGTGTTACCCGTCCGGAGTGCATCCATGCCCAGCCCCGAGCCGTTCCGAGAAGTGCGTCGAATGATCGAATCCCAAGGTTGGTTGCTCGACCGAGTCCGCGGATCGCATCATACGTTCACAAAACCGAATCGACGTAACATCGTGATCCCGGTGCATAATGGATTGGTAAAGCCCGCCTATGTCCGACAAGCGAAAAAAATCATCGAAGAAGCCGGCGATTGATCGCCCGTTTGATCCCAGTATTCTCCGCCGCGCTCGCGAGATCGCCGATGGATACCATCTGATCCTCCATTTCGAGGACGACGACTTCTACGGTCGCGCATTGGAAATGCCGAATGTGATGAACGATGGGAAGACCCCTGACGAATGCGTTGAGAATACGCGCGATATCCTTACCACCGTGATCGCATATCTGATGGAAAAGGGTGAGCCTGTCCCCGCGCCGGCCGGCGAATCCAAGCGCACAGAGCAGGTCAACATCCGCGTCACTCCCGAAGAAAAACTGCTCCTCGAAGAAACCGCGAGGCAAAAAGGCTTTCGCGGCATCTCCGATTTCATTCGCAGCGCCGGCCTCGCCGGCGCTCGCTGAAACTCCGTTTCTCTTCGTGGAAGCTCTTCGGAAGCCTGTTTGATGCGTCATCATCACTCCCGCGTCGCGAGCGCGTTCCATCGCCTCTGGATTAACTCGACGACAGGCGTAATTGGTTGATGAGAAATTGTATTGGGCAGGACAAACGCGCATCCCACGATCATTGCCGCCAGCGCCAATTTGCTCAGCGGCGCTTTCGATTCCGCCGAACGATAGTCGAGGTTCAACATCCGCAATCCGGCTGCTCCCGCCTCAACTCCGGCGTGCGCCGCTCCGACCAATCCTCCAAAGCCCGATACGCCTTGATCCGCTCCGCATCGAATCCATACTCCGCCATCTCAAAATCCGTGTACTTCCCCAATAGCCGCCACTGGCCCTCCTGCCGGATCAGATACCACGGCTTGATATCGATCGTCTTGCGGCCATCTTTCAAGAAGTCGTTGATCAGCACCACCGCCAGATCGCCCGATTCCTTCGATTCCAGCACCGCGAAATCCCAACCCGGATTCGCCAGCGCCTCGGCCAGTCGCTTGATCCGGCGATCGACATCGCGCACGGGTTTGGGCGATGTGGCGATGAGTTTGGCCGCCTCCTCGCGCTGGCCGGCTTTGAGGAGGTCGTGGAATTGCTTGACCGCCAGCCCCGATGGCAGCAGCGGCCGAGTCGCCGGCCTGCTCGCCGGGCGGGAGGCGGGCCGCGATGTCGCGGGCTCCGCGCCCGGCTTGCTCTCCGCGTGTGGCAGAACGCCCGCCTCCTCCTTCTCCGCCGCCAGCGCGGTGATACCCAGCAGCATCACCGCGATCGCCATCGTCCGGTAAATCGTGTTATTCATGACTGGTGCCGCTCCATCTTCACTCCATGTCGTCCCCATGTCGTCCGCCGGCAACGCGAATCATCCCGCCATGTTGCCGCCAGGCATCATCCGGCATAAACCGAACCGCATTGCAATCGGCCGCTGCAAATCGGAACGCCGCATTTGGCCCGGTATTCTAGCGTTTTTCGCGCTCAAGAGCGACCCGGCACGCGCGCCGACCCTCCGTTTGCTTTAGATCGGGCGTGGCGATACCCGTCGATCTCATCGTGGCCGCGCTGGACCTGAAACTGGTCCAACTGCTGCGCGGCGCGATGCGCGCCGCCGATATCGCCTCCGGCCGAGGCCAGGCCGCCACGCCCCTGGGCCCCGCGCCCGATCCCGAGCCGCAGCGCCGGTTCCATTACACACCCGAACCGGTCATCGAGCCGCGGCGGCATTTCCACCCCAGCCCGATTTACGAACGGCCGCTGGTGATTCATCTCCGCCCGCGCTTCGTCGAGCCGCCGCCGATCCCCCTCCCCGCGCCGATGGAGCCCGAGTCTCCGCACAAGCCCAAATCGCCTTTTGTCCCGCCGTGGAAACTCCTCCCGTGGGAAAATGCGCCCCAAACGATACAGGTGATAAAGGTGGTCAAGCGCACGCCCGATATCGTGAGAAAGGGAACCTTGCTCGATTGTTTTATATGACATTTTCCGCGTCGGTATCGGATACTCGATGCGAATGTGAAACAGGCCACGCCGGCAACTCGCCCCGGCCGCCC
>JBBRTW010000077.1:0-19766 GCA_038244055.1 Tepidisphaerales bacterium
CATCCCGCGTGGGGGGGAATCTGGTCAAAGACGGTGAGACAACGCCTGGAGAACCTACCCACAGATAATTCGGCGACCGCTCGTTCTCAGCGGGACGAACTCCGCGCGACTCTCGCAAAACTATCGACGTCTCCATCAGTGGCGACCGCAATCGCAACTCACGCTGCTCATGGACGCAGCATCGAAGCGAGGTTGGTCGCACTTGGAGCCATGGCCGACAGTGCTATTCGGGAGACTCCCGATCTATGGAGCGATACGATTGTCGCCGCACTGCGGGACAAAGATATCTCTATTGCGTCCGCGACGGCGACGGCCGCACGAAAGCTCTCCGGTAAACTGCTCACACCCGAGAAGTCAAAACTGCAGCCTCCGTCAACCGCGCTATTCGATGCGCTAATGAAGTTCGCGTTGCGCGAGGATGTTCCAACCTCATCGCGGCTCGACGCGCTGGCCGCCCTTCCTCCAACGATCGGCAAAGGCGCTTCTAAAGGCACCGCGCCCATGCCCAAGCTACAAGCGACACTTCTTTTGTCGCAATTTACTGCCCAGACGTCCGCCTCTGACACCTTCACCGCCGCCGACGTGCTCGCGCGACACAAACACTCCATCGAAACGCTTGAGGCGATGACCAAGACGGTTGAAGCCGCCGGCCCACTGGAGTTGCCGCTTCTCCTCACCGCCTTCGACCAAACCACCGACCCAAAGATCGGCGCTGCCCTCCTCGATGCCCTCACGAAATCCAAAGCCCTCGCCGCCCTCCGCCCCGACGCCCTCCGCGCTCATCTCAAGCAGTTCCCCAAGGAAATCCAAGCCAAGGCCGAGCCGCTCTACGCCAAGCTCAATCCCGATGCCGCCCAGCAGAAGGCCCGGCTCGATGAACTGGTCGCCAAGCTCCCCGAAGGCGATGTCCGCCGGGGGATGCAGGTCTTCCACTCGGCCAAGTCGGCCTGCGCCAGTTGCCATACGATCGGCTACGTCGGTGGAAAGCTCGGCCCGGACCTGACGAAGATCGGCGCGATTCGCCAGCAGCGCGATCTGCTCGAATCGATCGTCTATCCCAGCGCCAGCTTCGTGCAGAGCTACGAACCGACGATCGTTGAGACGGCCGATGGCGACACGCTCAGCGGCATTCTCCGCAAGAACGATGATGAAGGCCTGCTCCTGCTCACCGGCCCGGATCAGGAGACGCGGATTGCGCGCAAAGAGGTGAAGGAAATCCGTCCGGGATCATTGAGCGTGATGCCGGCGGGGCTGGATCAGATATTGACGGCGCAGGAACTGGCGGATCTGGTGGCGTTTTTGAGGGATTGCAAATGAATCCCAAAATCACGGCTTGGGAAACGCCTGATTTGGAAACTGCGCAGAGGTGCCGCTAAACACCACCCGGCCGGTGTCGCTCATGGTCGTTCGCCCGCGCAGGTCGGTGAGGAATCGGTCCCGCTCATCGGCAGAAAGGCCAAGCTCGATGGGCAGATCGGTCTTGGAGTTGAATGTCGCGTTATCGGCCGATTTGCAGCCGAAGAGGTTGCAGCGTTGCAAGCTCCAGAAAACGCTGGCCGATAATTCACAATCGAAAAAGTCGCACTCGCCGATTCGGCCCCATTCGCTTCGCGCGGTCTTGGCGGAATCATCGGTCGCATTCGCGCTGCGCTTGGGGAATTTGCAACTCACAAACGTGCTCCGCTTCAGCTTCAGGCCATAATCCAATTTATTAAGGCCCTTGAAATTGCTTTGCAGGAGCAGGCAATCCTCCATGATCCACTTGGAACTGTATTCGCCCCAGAAAAAGGCACCCCCCTTAACAAAGGTGCACTTCTCGAAGATCACGTTGGATGCCTTGACGGTGCCGGTGAGTTCGCAGTCGATCTTCACGTTCCTGAGAAAGATGGGTTTGGACGGCTC
Source organism: Tepidisphaerales bacterium (assembly GCA_038244055.1). Taxonomy (GTDB): domain Bacteria; phylum Planctomycetota; class Phycisphaerae; order Tepidisphaerales; family Tepidisphaeraceae; genus DASPKW01. Next base: position 1,903 of record JBBRTW010000077.1, read on the forward strand.
GCCGCGAAGGTCGAGGACTCCTTTGGAAACCAGCAGCGTTCCGCCCTCGAGCGAAAAACCGGGCGCGATGACTACGTTCGCGGAGGTTTCCTTGCGGGTCCGGCCGTGGTTGCCGGCATTGTATCCCACCATCACTTCGCGCGCCAGCGAGAAGCCCGCGCCATTGGCCGGCCAGGCAATCTCACCCTCGGAAGGCTCATCGACTTTCAGCGGCATGCGCGCAACACCCGGGCGGCCGGCATGTTGATCCCGAAAGGCGCTGAGCCGGGCCACGTTCTGCCGAATGATGGCCTCGCGAAGAGCGGCATCGCCCGGCCGCGCACCTCCGGCATCGGCGATTCGCTTCTCAATCTTGATCCTCTGAAGCGGGCTGGCGGTGGCGACGCATGGCCCATACAGTGCCGCCGCATGCTGGCGGATCTTCAACTGCGCGGCAGGCGCTTGTTTGGTGGAAATGTTCCACCACCCATCGCCCAGTCGCAGCAGCGCATCGGCCTGGACCGGATACGCCAGATCATCCTTCGCCAGTTTTTGCAGCTCGGCATCTGATCCGATTGCCAGCATGGCCAGGCCCTTGTCCCAATCGCCGACGATGAAGCAGTAGTATCCGCCGACGGCCGAATTCGCGGCCGGATCCGCCGGAGACGCCGCGAGCGCTTTCATTTGGGCGGCCACTTTGTCGCGAGCGGCGCGGAGGCCCTCCACTTCCGCAGCGCGCTTCTGGAGAACGCCGAGCAGGCCGGGATCGGCGCTGGCCAGGGGCCGCAGCAGAACGCACAGCTTGGACGCGCTAGCGAAGTCTTCCGATGCGATCAGTGCATCCACGACTTCGAGCCCTGAAAACACATTGTCGATCGTGTGGGTGGGCGAGTCGGCCTTGAGCGGCATCGATAATGCGGCAACCCCTTTCATCGAAGCAACATCCACCTCGTAAGCCCTGGCCATCTCATCGGAAACGCGGCAAACCAGGCGCAGGCTGGCGGCTTCCTTGGCGGCGTTGTACGCCCCGCCAAACAAGGCGAACTGGTCGGGCGGGTTCTCCGCGGCTTTGCTGGCTTCGGCGAGGAGCGTCTCAGCCAGGGGCCGGCGGGCGGCGATGGAATGATCGGCCAACTGCTGGGCGAATGCATCCTTGAGAACTTCTCGGGAACGGGTCAGCGCCGCCTTTTCAGGAATCGGCCGCCGAGGAATCGCCACCGGCGGAGTAATGGCCGGCGGATTGGTGGCTGGCGAATTGACGACCGCCGGCGACGGAGGCTGGACGGGGGTCGGCGGAGTCGGAATGGGCGGAACCGGCTTTGGCGGGGTTGGCGCAGGAGGCGGCGTGTCCTGGCGTTTGGCGGGGGTCCAATCATCGTCGAAAATATTGGCCGCGCCAGCACCGGTCCCGGCCATCAATGCGGTCGCCAGGGCAGCTCGGGCAGCGCAACGCCGACTCAGGGCAATCAAGGCAGAAGCAACACGATGCATCGAGCATTTCATGTCCTGACTCCTTGAGTCGAACCGCATCAGAAGTGGATGCACGCCGGATCGTTCCCGATCGATTCAGGGTATCGCAAATCGCCGGGGCCGCAAGATTAATCCGGAGCAGGACGCGCGGAGGAGCGAGCGGCGAGGGCTGTCTCTCCAGTATTCCGCATCTTATCGATACGAGCGCCTACTTCCCCTCCCCCGCATTGCCCTCATCATAATACCGCCACTTCCCCTCTACCGTGCTGACCTTCATATACTGCTGCCACTTCTTTTCTCCCGCCACGCCCGCCTTCATCACCGCTGTCTCGACTTTCGGCGCTTCGCCGCCGCCTTCCAGGGCTTCGGACAGGACCCGGCCATCGAGCGGCTCTTTCGTCGCCACGCCGAGGATTTTCAGCACGGTCGGCGCGACATCGCTGTTGCCGCTGGGCGTCGTATTCTGAAAGCCCTTCTTGAAATCCGGGCCGGCGGCGATGAGCGTGTTGTGCATGTCGAACTTGCTCAGGCTGCCGTGCATCCCCTGGCCGGGCCCGCGGCGGAGGCCTTCGGCGAAGAGCACGCCCGGCATGTGGCCTTCGATGGCGGCATCGGCCCAGCGCATGGAGACGATGATGTCGGCCGCCTCGGGGGCATCGATCCCGCTATCCGAAAGCTTGAAGGTGCCTTCGATGCCTTCTTTTGTGAAGATCACGCCGGCCCAGGGGGTGGTCTGGATATGATCGACGAGTTTTTTGATGGTCGCGGGATCGCGGCCGATTACATTGATGGAAACGCTGCCGCCGAGGCCGATGACGACGGCGGTGTCTTTATCCGGGGCTTCGAGAAACGCGCCGGCCGCCTTGAACCCTTTGAGCGATAATTCCTCGGCCACATCAATCGTCGCGGCGATGGTCGAAAAGCCGTGATCGGAGACGACCATCACATCGGTCTGATCGAGCATCTTCTTCACCTCCAGCGTCTCCAGCACTTTCTTGAGGCAATCATCGCTGCTGCGGAGGGCGGACTTGGCGGTCTTGCTCCCTGGGCCCGCGCCGTGCTGGGCGTAATCGGGCTCGCTGACCCAGAGGACCGAGAGCGCCGGGATGCCGCTGCCGACGCCGCCGCCATGGGCGCTATCATCGGCCCAGACCTTTTCCGCCAGCACGCGGGCAGTCCAATGATCCTGGGCGCGATTGGCGAAATATTTAGGATGCACTGATGGGGGCATCGGCCCGAATTCGGGGAGGATTGGATCCAGCGCTGAGCCGGGGATGGATCGGCCTTCCACCACGATAGGCTGATTGGGCGTGCGGTTTTTCAGGCTTCGATCCCACAGCAGGGCCACGCCCTTCGTGCCGCAAATGACGGCCCGGCCGCCGCTGGCGCGGACGCGCTCGATCATCGTCGCGGCCCTGAGCCATTTGCCGCCGGTCAGTTCATCGCCCTTCCAGGCCGACCATGCGCCTTGCGTATCGACGGGCGAGAGCAGATCGACATCCGGGCGGTATTCGACATTGCCGGTGATGCCGGTGTTGGCGGGTTTCATGCCGGTCGCCAGGGCCGCGCCGTTGACCTCGGTGGTGGAGAGATAGACGGGATGATGATTGGTGAAGAACGTGCCGCGCTTGCCCATGGCATCGAGTGTCGGCATATCCTCGGCCGTCACCGAATCGGGCCGCAGGCCGTCCATAACGACGATGACGACGTGTTTGGCTTTCCCGGCGGGAGTTGCAGGCGCTGCGGGGACCGCCGGATCGGCAGCGAGGAGCGCGCTGGTGAAGAGCGTTGCCAATATCAAAAACAGAGGTGCGAAGCGGCTCGGTGAATTCATCGGCTCATGTCACAGGGTTAGGGCTTCGCTGTCAACCGCTATGGATCGGATGGCGGAAAACCATCGCAAAGAGGCAAAGGGACGAAGGGGCAAAGAAGAGAAGACGATGGGGTGGCGTTTCGAGGATTCGTCCTGTCTTTGAATTCTTTGCAGCTTTGCGCCTTTGCAGCTTTGTCTCTTTGCGATCGTCTTGGGTTTCGAGGCTCGGAGAATTTTTTATGTCGCATTTTTCGGGCGACGCGAGAATGCAGGGGCACCGCCGGACACGCTCGGCAAGCCGAGCGGCTAACTCGCACTTCTTCGCGCCATCGCGATTTTCTGCACTCGCAACCCGCGCCTCGCAACTCGCGCCTCGCAACTCGCGCCTCGCAACTCGCACCTCGCAACTCGCAACTCGCAACTCGCGCCTCGCAACTCGCAACCCGCAACCCGCAACCCGCAACCCGCAACCCGCAACTCGCAACCCGCAACTCGCAACTTCCTCAACAGATTCTCATCGTCAATCCCCCATCGATCACGAACGTCTCACCCGTGATGTACTCGTTCTCGACCATCTCGCGGATCAGGCTGGCGGCCTGCTCGGTCGTGCCTTCGCGGTGGAGGGGAATGCGGTTTTTGAGATTGTTCTCCTTGACCGCGGCCGGCATGGCGTCGTGGAAGGCGGTGCGGATCACGCCGGGGGCGACGCAGTTCACCCGGATGTTGTCATCGGCCAGTTCGAAAGCCAGGCCGCGGGTGATGTGCGGGATCGCGCCTTTGACGGCCTGGTAGGCGATGTTGGTGCGGATGGCGCGGCGGCCGGCGGTCGAGGAGATCAGAATGATCGCGCCGGCCTTTTTCTTTTTCATCGCCGGCACGGCGGCGCGGCAGAGATGATAGACCGCGTGAACGTGGACATCGAATGCCTTCATCCAGGTTTTCTCGTCGACTTCAAAGAGCCCGCCATTGACCGGCCCGCCGGCCGAATGCACCAGCACATCGACCGGCCCGAGTTTGCTGGCCGTTTCTTCGACACAGGCGCGGCAATCTTCGGCTTTGCCCATGTCGCCCTTGATGAAAAGGGTGCGCCGGCCGGTGGCTTCGAGCTTTTTGCGGGTATCGAGGGCCTCGGCATCAGCCAATTCCCGGCCGACGACGGCGACGTCCGCGCCTTTACTGGCGAAGAGAAGCGCGGTGGCCGCGCCAATGCCCTTGGTGCCGCCGGTGATGAGACAGATTTTGCCTGCGAGGTCCATGTGATCTCCGAATGATTGACTGAATGCGAAAGACGGCATGCAGGCGTCACGAAGTGTGCAGCCGCAAGTGGGTTATTGATACACGGGAATTCGGTTGCATTCCATCTACGGCGTTAACGGCTTTTCCCGCGCTCCCTCCGCTTCGACAATCGGCCAGGTCGCCCGCAGTTCATCTTTATACGGGCCGATCTTCTCCACCGGGATCGCCTTGAACCCCAGCTTGAACGCGGGGCTATCGGGCTTGAGGCGGTAATCATCTTTGGCCGCATCGACAAACATCGGGTCGGCGACGAGCGAATGGGCATCCTCGCCGGCCGCCTGCCAGTCTTCCCAGTTTTCTTTGGCCGGGGCATTTTTCGCGGCGGTCTTCGGCTTGGACATGCCGACTTTCACCGGGCCGGCCGTGTTCCAGACCAGATTGTAATCCGATGGATTTTTCTCGTAGTTGAAGCTGCCGACTTTGAATGCCTTCGCTTTGGCGTCCATCGACACGAGGATGTTGCGCTGGAAAACGTTGCCGCTCATGATCGTGCTGTCGGGCAAGACCGCCTTGCTCGGGTGCAGGTCCATGTTCCGCATCGATTTCCACGCGGGCTGGTCGATGACCGATTCGTACCCCTTGATCATCGTCGGCAGATGCGTGGCCCAGGAGCGGCTCTGCTCCGTCCAGCCGTTGCACTCGATCTGGGCGATCTTGCCATCGACGAAAATGTTGTTCTCCACCAGATTGTCCCGGCCATTGTGCAGATGCAGCGGGCCGCGGCGGGCGCGGGCGACAATATTGCCGATCACATCCACGCCGCCGGCGTTGTCATCGAGATAGATGCCCCAGGAATAGTGGGGCGATTCCCACTTTCCATTCTCGAAGCCGTACCCAAGGCTGTCGTGGAAATAGTTGTAACGGATCACCGTGCCGCGCGAGCTGATCCAGTCGCGCCCGCCGGTGTAGACCGCGCCGGTGTCGGCCGTTTCCAGGTTGATGTGGCGGATGTGGTTGTATTCGATGATCAGGTTATTGCCTGAAAACATGATCCCCATGCGCGGGCCATCGTGGATCAGATTGTGGCTGGCGCGGTTGCCGCACCCGCTCATGCTGATGCCGACCCCCTGCTTGTAGAAAACGCCGACGTGGTGGATGTAGTTGTTGTCGGCGTAGTTGTTGCCCGCGGTCAGCGTCTTGCGATCGCCGCCGTTGATGGAGACGCCGTTGCTGCCGGTGCCGGAGATATCGCAGCCGGCGACGCCATTGTTGAACCCGCCATTAATGCCGACGCCGCTGCCGTGGTAGTCGCCGACATCGGTCACCTTGTTGCCGGCGAAGAGGCAGTCGCTGGCATTTTTGAACTCGACGGCGGTGCCTTCGCAACATTGGAAGCGCAGGCCGCGAATGGTGAGGTGATGCGCGCCCTCGCCGACATCGAGAATCGTGCGCGTGGTGGGCACGAGAACCTCCACAGCCTGCGCCCGCACTTTTTTCGGCGGCCAGAAGTAGAGCGTGGCCGACTTTTTATCGAGATACCACTCCCCCGGCGCATCGAGTTCCTCAAAGACATTCTGCACATAATAGCGATCGCCCGGGCGGATGGGGTAAGAGCAGTCGGCCGAGAGTTTGATCGTGCGCGTGGCCGGATCGACCGAGGCGAAGCGAACGATGTTGTTCCACCAGTTATAGCGCGCGAAAACGAACACCTCCGCCTCGGCGGGATTGGCCCATGTACCCGGCCGAGCATCGGCCTCCTTGTACTTGAATGTGCGGCGGTCTTCGCCGGGAACTTCGGCGTACATCGGCACCAGCTTCCCATCCGCATACGCCCACCCGCCGCCGTAAGGATTCTGCGGGTCGTAGTTCGGCCAGCGGGCCAGATGCTGCCGCTCGCCATTAAAAATAAGCTGGCTGAATTTGGCGTCCTTCAATCCCTGCGCCGCCAGATCGACCTTGAGGATCTCGCCCTTGAACGGTTCGAAACCGCTGACGACCTTTCCGCCGACCAGCACGGGCCATTCATCGTTGTACCCGCGCCAGGTCACCGGCGCGCCGGCCTGACCGGAGTCTTCCTTGGAGAGCTTGAAGCCTTTGGGGAGGCGATAGAAGCCGGCGCGGATGCTCACGGTGATCGCATCGGCCGGCGCGGTTTTGCGAACTTCGCGAGCGGCATCGCGGGCGCGCTCGAGAGTGAGGAACGGGCCATCGCTGTTCTTATCGTTGGCCTGCGCCAACTTGCCGCTCCAGGCATCGTTGCCGGATGGGGCGATGAAGAACTCAGCGGCGCGGGCGGTCGGAATTGCAGCAAACAGACATAGGATCGAAATGAGTTTGGGAATCATGGACGCACTCTGGGATACAAGGGAGGCGGGGCGATACGACTCGATCAGTCCAGCATCGCCGGAGTCGGGCCGTCAGACAACGGCGTTTGGCGGGCCAAACGATGATTCGCAGGTCATTGGAGCGGTTTGGAAGAATTTTCCCTGAGCATCGCCGCCGCCCTTCAATTCACCTGATGCGCCGGCCCTGGCGTGTCATCGTGGATCGCCTGCTGCTTGGCCTGCGTTCCATCGAAACTGTAGAGGATCATCTCATCGTCGATCTTGGCCTGTAAATGCACCGGCCGGCCCCAGAGCTTGTAGACGTTCTTGAGCGTCTCCATCGCGTATTTGATCTCGATATCCAGCCCGTTGTGCTGGTGGGCCATGTAGAGTTCGCCGCGATTGCAGTAATTGCCATCGACGACATAAACGAAGGGCTGGCCCATGTTGGTAAGCTGGTAGAGCAGCGTCTGCTTGATGCGCACCGGGTCGCGGCTGATGATGCGGATCTGGCCGGTGTGGGGGTCGCGGCCGTACTGGTAGAACTTGTGCTTCTCGATGAATTCGGGGGTCATGAACTCATCGATGAAGGTCAGATCGTTGTAGACGCGCCGGACTTCGAAGATTTTATCGCGCCCCAGGCCCAGGCCCTTGTCCCACTTCTTTCGCGCGCCCAGGTCGTCGCATTCCTCGTATTCCTTGCCGAATTTCCCCTTGTTCCAGCGGTCTTCGATATCGCGGAACATCTCCACGCCGATTTTGTAGGGGTTGAAACCGCCCGGCGGCATGTGCACCGTGCCGGAGTGATGATCGGCGTACTCGATGATCTCCTTGGCCTCCACGAAATGCCGCGTCATCAGTTTGGAATGCCAGTAGGTCGCCCATCCTTCGTTCATGACCTTGGTCATGCCCTGGGGCGAAAAATAATACGCCTCCTCGCGCACCAGCGAGAGTAGATCGGCCTGCCAATCCTCCAGCCGCGCGTGTTGCAATAGATATTGCAGCACATCGCGCGTCGGGCGGGCAGGGGTGGAGTGGCGCTTCCTGGCCGCCTCGTCGCGGTTTTTCTTCGCCTCGGCCTCCAGGATCGCCCGCGGGTTAATCCAGCGATCCATGTAATCCTTGGCCTGAAACTTGGTCACCTGCGGCGCTTCCCGCTTGGGCTCGGCGGCCGCCACATCCACCGGCCCGCGGTTCATGAAAACCGAGTACGGATCGATCAAATGCTCGATCGACAGACACACATCCATGAACTGCTCGACCGCCTCGTACCCCTGCTTCTCCACATGCTTGCGCACGCGCGTGGCGTGGTTGGCCATCTCATCCATCATCTTGCGGTTGGTCTTGCCGAACCAGTAGTTGTTCTTGAAGAAATCGCAATGAGCGTAGACGTGCGCGATGACCAGCTTCTGATCCACCAGCGCATTGGATTCCTGCAAATAGGCGTAGCAGGGATCGTTATTGATCACCATCTCGTAAATGCGCCCCAGCCCGTAGAAATGCTGTTTCCGCAGCCGCTCGTATTCCATCCCCCAGCGCCAGTGCGGATACCGCTGCGGAAACCCCCCGTAGGCCGCGATCTGGTTCATCTGCTCGTAGTCGCACATCTCGAAGATGACGTTGTAGAAATCCAGGCCATAGGAGCGGGCCTGCTCGCGGATGAGCTTTTTAGCCACGAGGAGCTCGGGAGGGAATTCGGCGAGATGGTGGGAGGACATTTCGATAACACCTTTCAGTCGGCGGGCAGGCGCACGATATCCGCCCCATTATAGGTCCGCCATCTCTGGGAAGGCATCGGGATTATGCCTTGGCTGGGGCAAGGTTTCCGGCAGCCCGCGGATGTCCGGCGAGGCATTGCCGGTAAAACGCCACGGATTGGGCAACCGTGCTCTCGATCGAGAAGGCATCCCGCACCTGAAGCCGGGCGGCCTCTCCGAGGCGATGGGCAAGATCGCGATCGGCGACCAGGGTTTCGATGGCATGGGCGAGCGGTTGGGGCTGGCCATCCTCCGCGGCGACCAGAAGGCCGGTTTGGCCGTTCGTAACGAACTCGGTGAACGGGGGCATATCGGTCGCGACCACCGCGCATCCGACGGACATCGCCTCGGCGACAACCAGGCCGAAGGTTTCGAGGTGGCTGGGAAAGGCGAAAACCCGGGCTCGCTTCATCCATTCCAGAAGCGCCGCCCGGCTGATGAGGCCCAGAAAACGGCAGCGGGCACTCAGTTCCTGGCCGAGGATGAGGCGCACGATCTGCGCGGCGTCTTTGTCGCCTTCCGCCGCAACCGTGCCGGCATAGACGAGATGGAGGCCGGGGAACCGGATGAGGAATGATCTTGCAGCCTCCGCGAGCCGCATCGCTCCCTTGCGGCGCGAGACCGTACCCGCATAAAGCACGAATTGATCGGGAACGTCGCCGCCCAGCACGGCTGATTCATTCGGGCGGACGATGGGATAGTGAATGACCTGCCGGCGCGCCGGCTCGATCCCCGGAAACGAATCGTGCGTAAGCTGCGCGGCGTATTGCGAAACGGCGATCCAGTTGCGATGGGCGCGGAGGGTCTTGCGCTCGCACCAGGTCATGACGCGGGAGACCTTGATTTTCTGCAAGTGGGAGATCGTCGTGGCCGACAGATGCAGACGAACGGATACCGGGCAATCATCGAATCGCCCGGGGAGCCATCCCTGAAACTCGGGCACCTCGATCATCTCGATTCTGCCCCGACGAACCTCGGCATGAAGAAACTGCCGCAACGTCCGCCGATTCAAGTACCAGGAGATGGGGCGAGGCAGGGGCGAGCGCGGCAGAGTAACGACGCGGACCCCCTGTTCGGTGGTTCGCTCGGAGCGGCGGTCGCCTAGCTCGACAACCGTGGGATGGTGTCCGGCCTCCAGCAACCCGCGCGCAAACGCCTCGATAAACGTGCCGATTCCGCCATGATGGCGCGGGGGGAACTCGTTGCAGAAAAGGCCGATGTTCATCGAGGTATCTCTGAAGCGATGTCCGAACCACCTGTGTTACCCAAAAGGATGCGGGCGAGGGGGAGTATACGTCATCCTGGCCGGGCACCGCCATGGGAGGCGCGATTTGCCGGCGCATGCGACCAAATCGCCGCTTACACATGCAAATTGAGCGAGTAGAGAATCTTGAGCCGCGTGGTGTAAGCAGGCATTGTTCAGAAGTCAAATCCGCCCCGTCCGTCGACAATCCAGTAAACGTGCCGATCCCCATCAGCCGGTAGGCTCCACTTTCCCACATCACGCTCGAACTTCGCCGTGCCATGGTTATTTACGCTGATGCTGTAGGCCGCAAGATACAACTCGCCCTGATAAACATGTGTTTCGGTAGCGCATCCAGCCAAGAGGAGTGCGATTGCCAAAACCAGACTCGAAAGGTGAATCACTCTAGCCGCCGCTCCGCATCGCGGATGGCAATCCCGGAGAACTTTGCCGTTTCGCGTTACAATCGCATCGTGATCGTGCGCCGCGCCGCAAAAATCGCTTGTCTCCTGCTGCTGCTTCCGGGCATCCCGGCCGGGGTTCTGTGGGTGCGCAGCTATTGGGTGATGGACCTGGTCGAGTGGGGGGGCTGGCGGTTTGCGACTACGATCTTCGCGTCTCGCCCAATCGATGCCCCGAGTGCGGCGCGGCCGCTCCCGCGAAAGGCCGCTCCTGACGCCCGCCGCCCGCATACAGCATGATCGATCAACCTTCGACAACCCCATCCGCCTCCCGCCAACATCGCAAGTCGACCGGCGCTTATTACACTCCCGCGCCCCTGATCGATCTACTTCTCGATCGCGCGCTGATGCCGCTCATCGCACAACGCGCAACTGGCAAGTCGCAACTGACGATCCTCGACCCCGCCTGCGGCCCCGGCGATTTCCTTATCGCCGCGCGCGATCGCCTGCAACATCATCCGCAACCGACTGAACTTCACGGTATCGATCTCGACCCCAATGCCATCGCCGCCGCCCGCGCTTCTCTGCCTTCCTCACATTTACCATTTGACATTTGCCATTTGACATGGACTTTGACCAACGCCCTCCTCTCCCCCCCCGCCGCCCTCCAACCCCACTCGATCGACCTGGTTCTGGGCAATCCTCCCTTCGTCAACGCCATCGAAAAGTATCTCACTGCGGACACCAAACTGCTCCTCCGCCAGCGCTTCCCCGAAGTGACCGGCGCGGCCGATCTTTCCTGCTATTTTCTGGCACAGGCCATCCGCCTGGTTCGCCCCGGCGGCCGAATCGCTTTTGTGTTGCCCCGCGCCCTTCTCAATTCGCCGACCGCCGCCGGCCTCCGCGCCCATCTCCCGCCGCATCTCCGACCCAATCTCATCTATGCCCCCGACCGCCACGATTTCTTCCCCGGCGCGGCCATCTTCATCTGCTGCCTCATCCTCGGCCCGGCCGACCATTGCCTGCTCAGCGCCGATCCCGACCCCGCCACCGCGCATTTCATCCCCTCGCCCCTTCCCGAAACATCCAACTGGTGGCAACACCTCCATCAGCACACGCAGTCTCCATCCGCGATCCTCCATCCTCCATCTTCGTCTTCAACTTCTTCACTTCGCCACCACTTCCACGCCCAATCCTCCCTGACCGCCGGCGATGCTTACGACCTCCTCCCCTATCTATTCGATTCCCAATCCGGTCCCGGCCAGAAACTCCTGACCACGGGCCTGATCGATCCGCGCGAATCGCTCTGGGGGCGGGTTTCCTGTCGATTTCTCAAGCGACAATTTCAATTCCCGCGGGTCCGCCCCGATGCGCCGCTGACGGAATCGCTCGCCCATCGCCTGGCGCAGTCGCGCCGGCCGAAGATCATTATCGCAGGGCTGGCGAAACGGTTCGAAGCGATTCTCGATGAAGCCGGCGAATATCTCGGCGCGGTTTCCACGTTTTCCGTTTTCGATCCTGAAGATGACCTGCCCTCCCTGCTCGCTCTTTTGGATCACCTCCATTGCCCCGCGATGACCGATCACCTGATTTCTCAACTGGCCGCCAATGCCCTGCGCGGGCGGCATATCACGCTGAAAAAATCGTTTCTGCTGGACCTGCCCCTTCCGCCTGAATGGCCGGCCGCCGATGGATCTCCGCCCCATCCAGCGCCGCAATCCACCGTAGCGTTTCCAGATTAAGGCGTGCCGGCCTTGGGATACGGCTCTTTGATGTTCGCGAACAGCGCCGCCCGATCGGCCGAGTTCAGCGGGGCGGCGGTGATGGTCAGTTCGCCATTTTTAGCATTCACGGTCGTCAATCGCAGCGGCAACTGCCCGCCACCAACGACCACGAAGATCACCGGCGGGCTGGACTGCCCATCGATCGACCGCAGAATCAACTTCGACAAAGCCGCCTGTGACGTGTTGAGGTTGCTGACGCCGGCCGAGTCCATCTTCGCCTGCGCCTGCAAGCCCGGCAGACCGGCGAGCAACTGCCCGACCAGTTTGTCGCGCTGCTTCGACAACATGACCTGCGGCAAGGGGAGACTTCCGAGCCGCACGCCTGTCATGTCGCAATGCAGCGCGCCCGCATCATCGAGCCTGGGCTCGAAGTAGACGCTCATCACCTTTTTGTACTCCGGAACCGTCCCCATCAGGATGATCTTTCCATCCTCAAATTTCAGATAGGGGTCGGCGAAATGGGCTTCGACCTTGCCGCGATCCTTGTAACTGCCCCACCATTTCCACAGCGAGGCGTTGAGTTCATCCTGGGTGAAGGTCACCGTCACCGCATCCACGGGCTGGGTTGCATCCGGGGGAACTGGCAGCCCGCGCTTGTGGGCAATCTGGCTGGCCGACTCAACCACCCGCGCCTTGTCGGCCATGCTGAGCAGTTGTGGAAGCTTCTGCGTATCGACGCGCCGGGCCGCCGCGTCGCGTTCCTCGGCCGACATCTCGGCCGGGTTGTACCCCTCCGGAGTGCGCGTGGTCAGGTGATACGCCACCCCCAACCCGGCGCCGCCGAGGATCACGAGTATCGCAAGAACCTGAATAAGTCGTTTGAAAAACCGCATGGTGTGTGTTGTACCGGAGCCTTCATTAAAGTCGCTACAACCGTGACTGCAAATTGGGGACCGCCTGGCGAAAACCGGGCGATTTCTCGCTTGCAGCCGCCCGGCCGCGTTACAGTGAACCCATGGCGACCGCTATCAAGGCCGTTGAAGTCAAACGCGCCCAGCCGCGCGGCTGGAATCCCCGGCCGGCCGGCGAATCCGCCTCCGCCGCCCGCGCGACGGTGCCAGCGCCGGAAACCGCCTCCGACGCTTTCACATTCTATGTCCGCCAAAATCTCGAAGCGCCGATCCTGCGATATTCCCAGCGCCTCAAGCTCCTCAAGCAGGCCCAGCGAATGGGGGTGGGCCGATTCGAAGCCAACCTGGTCATCGCAAGAGTCCTCCACGAACAAGGCATTGGCCAGGAAATTGAATACGGCCCGGACCAACCCAAAGGCGGATGGATGGCCCCACTGCTGACGTTCATCATCGTGCAGGCGGCGATCCTGGGCGGGGCGTGGTGGATGCTGCGCTAATTGAAAACTAAAAACGAAAAACTTAACGCGGCGATGGCCATTTGAGCTGATCCAAGAGCGGCCGTAATGATTGATCGTTGAGTGCTTCAAACCGCGCTCCCCGCTTTAAGTTTTTAGTTTTTAGTTTTCATCCCGATCTCACATATGCACCCGTCGCGTATACACCCACCACTCAATCAGCAGCATCGGCAGTGCCAGTAGCGCCAGCCACCACCACGCCTCGACGCGGGATTTGCCGGCCGAGGTGCGCGTCTCGCCGACGCCGCCGGGGGCCTGGTCGATCGGGATCAGATTCGATTCATTCGTATCCAGCAGATTCACCGCCAGCCGGTCGTACCCCGGCACCGGCAGGTCCAGTTGATACAGCCCCGTTCGGTCCAGCGCCGGCAGAACAAAGTCTCCGCTGGCGGGAATCTTCACTTTGACCGTTCCGCCCGGCCCGCTGAGCCCGATCTCGGTGCGATCGCCCGCCACGCGCTTGATGTCGGCCAGCGGAATCCGCGGCGTCTCGCCCGGCGCGTACGACTCGCGCACATCCATCTCCGAGCCCAGAGCCAGGAATTGCAGCGCATCGAACATGAAGACCGGGAAGCTCATCTTGAGAGGCCAGTCCGACTGCATCAAGTCGAACCCGATGACCAGATGCGTGCTCCGCCCCTCGCGCGATAGAACGATCAGCGGCCCCTTCGAGCCATCGACCAGGCGCTCGACGCCCATCGGCAAATCGAGCTTCATCGCATCTTCGACGTAGATCTTGCCCAGGCTCAGCCCGCGCAGCATCGGGTGATCGCGCTTCCAGTCGAGAACCGAATTGGCGTGCAAAAACTCCGGCCGCACGCCTTTTTTTGCCTGCTTGATCTTCGAGTTCGGCGGAATCGCGTTGAAGTACATGAAATTGCCGGTCAGGGGCATCCAGGTCGGCGCGTAGCGATCGTAGATGATCACATCGTATTTCGGCGGCTTCTGCTCTTCGTAAGCCACCGGGTTGAGAACGTCGAACTCCTTAAGCTGGATGCTCCCGCGCAGTTTTTCGAGGTAGTAATTGCCATCGGTCACCAGCAGCACCGACAGCGCCTTGGGCGGCGGCACGATCACATGCGCCCAGTCATCGGCCATCAGCGCATCGGGCGCTTTGGAGAGTTTCTCCAGCTTGATCACGGCCGAGGTCGTCAGATCGAGCTTGAATTCCACGCTGTCCTTGGCCGGGGGGCCGCCGCCGGCCTCATGGGCATGCCGCTTGGCCTCATCCCAGCGGTCGGGGTAGAGGTAAACGCCGGCCGAGGAGCGAAGCTCGAATTTGGGGTCGGGCGAGAACTCCGTCGCCACGCGCAGATTGACATCCGCCTCGACGGGATCGGGGCCGTAATTGGCAAGGCGCGCGAACACCTGCACCTCCGTCGGCCGCTCGTAATTCCGCTTGGCCGACAGGGCGACAATCGCGACGTTGGGCGTATCATCCTTCCCGAACTTGTTGAACTTAAGCTCGCCGCGGAGAGTGAGATTCTGCGAATCCAGCGTCCGGCCATCGGAGTAAAGAAACACATCCGGCTTGACGTTGGGGCGGTTCTGCTCGGGAATAAACGAAGACTGCGCCTCGGCCAGTTGATACGCCAGCTTGAGCCGACTGCGGCGATCGGTCTGCTCGATCGAATCGATGGCGTTGCGGAGGCGGGCGGTATCGGGCGTGAGCGGGCAGAGGGTCTCGGCCGACTCATCGAACGCGATCACGCAGGCGTTGTCGTCGCGGCTCATCGCATCGACGAGCTCGCGGGCCATCCGCTTGGCCTCCTCGAGGCGGGTCTTCTTGCCTTTTTCATCGCCATCCTTGGCCGCCATGGAGGCGGAACGATCGATGAGAATGACCGTGAGCTTCCCCGGCTTCTGGCTGGCATTGACGACGGGGCGGGTGAGAGCCAGGCAAAGCAGCGCCAGCAGCATGAGCTGGAGCAGCAACAGCAGATTCCGGCGGAGTTTCTGGAAGGGCGAGTTGACCTGCAAATCCTGGACGGCCTTCTTCCAGAGAAGGGTCGATGAAACCGCCATCTCGCGCCGGCGCAGCTTGAGGAAATAAAGCACCAGCAGCGCCGGCACTGCGATGGCAGCCGCGATCGCGCCGGCCCAGGGGGTGATGAAAGTGGGGAACCAGGTCATGTACTCAATTCCGAATGACGAATTTCTGAATGACGAATCAAGAATAAATGAACAATGTCCAAATTCATTTTACCAACTTCGTACGCTTCCGGATCGCGCCAGAGATCAGATTCAACTCCTTCGCCTCCTGCCAGAACAACCGGATTTGCTCTTTTCGGCTGGGTTCCGCGGCAGCCAGCATTCGAAGCCAATGCAGTGTTTCGCGTGACTCTTTACGGCAGAAGCCTATCTTGTGCCGGAAGTCCTTTCGGGATTCCGCATCATCGGCTTCGCAATAGTTTGCGCCGATGCTGGTGGCAGCGCGAACCAACTGTGAGACCAGGATCGTGTTGACAACATCCAGCACGATCGACTTCGCAAAAACGACGACCGACTCGCCAAACCGCGCCGTTCGCTCTTCAAGATCGAACGGCTTCTGAACGGTGCCCAAAACTGGAGGGTTATCGTTGGTCATTTGTTCATTGGTAGTTGATTCGCCATTCTGATTTCGCCATTCGTCATTAGCCCAGCAGGCCTCGCTCGCGAAGATAATTCAACACCAGCGTATCAAACGGCACCGCCGTACTGGTGAACAAATACGTCCCGCCGCGCCGCGTCAGGTAATCCTTGAGTTGCAGGCAGTAGGCGTTCAGATTCTCCTTGTACTTCTTGATCAGCGGCTGGGTGATCGACACCTCCGCCATGTCATCATCTTCCATATCGCGCAGTTTCAGATCGCCCTGCAGGTTCGGCTCGATCTCCTGCGGCGCCAGCGCCTGCACCGCGAAGAGGTCGTAGCGCCCGCCGGCGATGTAACGCAGGCCGTTTTCAAAGCCTTCCTTGACGAAGAAATCGGAAAGCACCACGCACACGCCCTTATTGCGGTGCTGCAGCGCGAAGCGCCGGCACGCGGCCGTGAAATTGCTCGGGCCCTCGGGTTTGAGCTTGTCGATGAAGTTCATCATCTGGTTGACTTTGGTGCGCCCGCGCAGGCCGCCCGTTTCGGTCACCACGCCATCGGCGAAGGCGATGATGTTCACGCGGTTGTAGTTGACCAGCCCGACATAGGCGAGGGCGGCCGCCACCTGCTTGAAATAGAACGCCTTGTTGGGCTCGCCAAAATCGCACGATTTGGAGACATCGATCAGGAGGTAGAGCGAGAGGTCTTCCTCCTCCAGAAATAGCTTGAGAAACAGCTTTTCGAGACGCGCGTAGATATTCCAGTCGATAAACCGCAGGTCATCTCCGCTCACGTAATTGCGAAAATCCGCGAACTCCACCGATTGCCCGCGCCGCTTGGAGCGCCGCTCTCCCTTCATTTTCCCGGCCAGCAGTTTGCGGCTGGTCACATCGAGCTGGTCCAGCCGGGCCATAAAGTCCGAAGAGAGAAGCTGGCCCTTTTTGGGAGGGATGGTGATGGGGGCGGGAGGAGTTGGGGAAATTGGTGCGGGCATCTCAGGCAAGCTCCATTCATCCGAAAAGCGCTTCCATCATATCAGGCAACGACCGTCCAAAATGCCGGGCCACGCCGGCGACTATATGATTCAGTGTGCCGACGCGAACCGGATTGTGCGCGGGAACAGTCACATGATCCTGACCACTTAGTTGCGTCGTCAAGCGAATATGACTGCCGCTTTGGCGAACCACATAATATCCAAACCGTGCCAGTGCTCGAACGACTTCCTGTGCGGATTTGTCGCGAGGAGTTTTCACAGCGCTAGAACCTCATCGTGGATGAAATGCAGACGAATTCGCTTCGGCATCTCCTCGGGCAGATCGAAATGGCATCGAATCGCATCGCGCACCATTTCATCAAGTTCGGCTCGGGAGTCCGCCTGCGTGTAAATGCCGTGGCCAATCGCATGGGCGACAAAACCACCATCTTCTTCCTGCTCTACGACAAATATCAATTCGTCCATCGCAAACTCGCTTTCAAGTGCATCCAATCAATCACGACCGGAAACGGCCGGACGAGCGTTCACCGGTTCATCCATTCAACACTTCAATCTCGCCGCCATGCTTCTTCCCATTAATCAGCCGCGCGACCTCCTCGGCCTTCTTCCGGGTCCGGCAGACGATTTCAAACTTCATCTTTCCATCCTTCCCGTTCCACACCGCATACGCGCCGCCCAGCGCCATCATGACGCGGACTTTGCCGATGTTGGGGGGGATCGTGTATTTCATATCGCAATGACGATCAGCAGCCGTCTCACTCAAATCATCCATTTGCAGGGCGCCGCCAGCACCACGATCATGGCCAGGCCGACCAGAACAAACATCCACTCGCCTCGCTGGTTGACGGGTCGCGGCGCAGGCGGAGGAGTTTGGTAATCCAATTGAACCGGTCTCGTTCCAGATCCGATTGACTCATAGTTTATC
>JBBRTW010000078.1:0-19683 GCA_038244055.1 Tepidisphaerales bacterium
CCCACCGCCCCCCGATATCCTCCCCAATCCCACACCCACTTCATCAAAAGCTCCGCCCCCCAAGAGTAGGGCGTCCATGGCACTTTGCTCGATGCGAAAGACAACTGATCCACCAGCGGTCGAACCCCCTCGCGCGCGATCTGCTCCCCCACCTTCAAATGCCAGAAACAATCCGGGTCCAGCGTATCGAAAAGGATCGCCTTCCCGCCGGCGCTCAGCGCCAGCAACCCCACCAGAAAATAAAACGCGCGCGGAACCCGCGCTGGTGAACTCATATCCCTGTTATCGGGCGGATAGGGCGTCGAGTTTGGCGGCGCGCTCGTTACGGACGAACTTCAAACGCGGTTTCCACATCCTTCGGCAAATCCCACCGCCCAATCGACCCCGCCTCGCGCGTTTTGGCTTCGCTGGCCACCCAAGTTACTCCACCACCAGATACATCGTGTTGGCCGGCAGTTGGATTGTCACGCCGCCCGCATCCTTCTTCACGGCCACCTCGCCGGCCGGGTATCCCGCCAGATCGAGCAGCCGCGCCTTGCTCAGCGAGGGATTCCTGAGCGTCACCGTCGCCCGCGTGTTGACGATCCGCCAGGGAGGCGTGCCGGTGTTGACGATTTCCTCGCCCTCTACCATGGTTTTGCCCTTCTTGATCTGCACGGGTTTGGTCTGCCATCCGCCCAGCCGCGCGGTCGTGCCCACCTGGATCAGCACCTTCTGCGATGACTTGATCGGCTTGTCATCCATCGCCGCGACCGCCAGCGTCGCGTATTCGTTCTCGGAGCTGATGCTGACATCCGGCAGTTCAAACTTTCCGCCGGATTTGCTGAGGAAACCGCTCACCCCCTGGAATTTGGCGGCCGACACCGTGCAGAACCCCGTGTCGTAGTTGAACGCGATCTCACCGGTCAGGCTGCGGACGGTCTTCTGATCCCGCGAAATATATTTGGAAAGATCGGCCACCTTGCTCTGCGAAGGATTGCCGCCGAACTTGACCACCACCGGGCCGACCAGAAACGCCAGCGGATCCACCTCCTGCTTGATCGAAGACTCCGGCGCGAAATCTCCCTTGTCGCGATTGGGGTCGAACTTCTCGGCCTCTGAAATGATCGGCGCTTTGCGTGCCCACATATTGTCGAGCGTCCGCTCTTCATAAACGGCCGGTTCTTTGGCTTGCGTGATGTAGCCCAGCCGGTACGCCAGGGCATTGATCGGGAACTGGCCGACGCCTTCGGGAGTCGCGACCGACCATTTATCGATCGCGTACGAACTCCCCACTTTCCAGAACAGCCGCCGCGGGTCAGTCAGCCAGGTCGTCTCGCCCGTGGCGAACCAGTACATGCAATCCACGCCATTGAGCGATTGATAGGCGTTCATCAAGAACGGCCCTTCGCTCTGATAAGCCGTCGGGTGAACCCAGGCGCTCTCGGTGATGATGATTGGATGCCCCAGCGGCTGCTTGAGCCCGGCCGGGAGCGTGAGCGGATTCTTGAGCACCGATTCGCTGACAAACTGATGCCCGGGATCGATGCGGTAGCCGTTATTCGCGCCCGTGTGCATGACGCCGACGTACCGGTTGACCGCGATCACTTCATTGGCCGTATAAGACCATCGCTCCGAATCATCCATCAGCACCGCATCGGCGCTGCGCCAGTTCATCGCGTTGACGAGCTGCTTGCATCCCAGCGCGCGGCAATGAGCTTCGATATCCGCATAAAACTCGCGCATACGCCAGGAGATGAACTCGGTCTGATCCGCCAGTCGTTTCGCCTTTCCACCGGCCGACTTCTGGGTCATGTCGTAAGTCTGATAGAACCAGACAATCCCGTTGGCGACATCATCGTTCTTCAGCTTGTCGCCATTCCACGCCGCGAGCGCGTTGTCGATCGAGCCGTGCTTCTGCTTGAGCCAGTCGCCGAATTGTTTTGCGAGGATGCGCTTCTGCGGGTCCTTGATCCCCTGGAAAGTCCAGAACAGCAGGCTGTCTTCGTTCTTGACCTGGATGATCGCCACGGCCGGCTCATCCTTGAGGGCGATTCCGCTCTCGGGATTCTTGCGCGTGTAGAGCTCCTTCACCCACGCCTTGTAACCGGCCTGCAACTCGGGGTTGAAGAACAGAATCCCCCAGAGCTCCTGCCCGGCGTACCCTTCGATATTCCAACTCACCGGCGCTTTGGCGTGGGCCCAGTAAGGCGAAATCGTGCAGTAAATCCCGTGCTTTTTGGCGATGCCGACGAAGCGGATGATCCCATCGATCTCCTTGTTATTCACATCGGTAATCTTCGCCCCTTCTTTGGTATCGCAGATCAACGTATGCAGGCGCACCATGTTCACGCCCATCTTGGCGAGGAATCGGCAATGCGTTTCGATCTCGGCCGCCGACTTGCTGTAAACGCCCGAGCCGATCCCCCAGAAGCGGATCGGCGCGCCGTCGCCGCGGACAAAACTCATCCCATCGGCCGACTGCTTGATGTAGCCCTTCTCGCCGGCGGTCTTCTCGTTGAGATAGCGCAAGTCCAGCAGCGCGCTATCGGTGAATTTGTCGGCCGGTGGATTGAATGGCCAGGACTGATCATCGGCGACCGCGGCGAGCTGCGGCGGCACGGAAACCGTCGCGGCCGGCGCGGCCTTGATCGCGGTCGCGGGATCGAATGCTTCGGTCGTCAATACAAAACAGTCGATTGCCCCATGGTGGCTGGTGGCGCTGGTCATCTTGAATTCGATCGCATGCTGGCCTTTGGTGAGCTTGAGCTTGCCCAGGTCCTCCCAGGCGATGAAGCGCAGATCGGGCTTGTCATCGGCCGCGATGTTGATGCTGTTCTGCGCCTTCTCGAAATCCACATCTTTCCAGTCCCCGCCATCGATGCGGTAGGCGAGTTTGGATTTGACCGGATTGGCGCGGAGCCAGAAGGCGTACTCCGCATCCTCGGGGATGGCGAGTTTGTAGCTGGCCGAGCCCTCCTTCTGATCGCTGAAGTTGCTGATCCACGCCCCGCCGGAGAGTTGCTCGGTCTTGACCTTGTCGTACCACCACGGATGGCGGTTCATCGTGGAGGCGGCCGGTTTCTCCCCCTCCTGCCAGATCGTGGCGGAGTAGGCGGAAGGAGTGATAGCGGCGAGAAGGGCGATGAGAAGAAGCGTGGTGATCCTCATGGTGGAGATACACGGATGGGAGTGCAGAGTTGCGTGGGATTCGCGATGCGCGGCCGATTGAATGAGCCTTCCATGACGAGCTTCGTCTGTCGTTTAAGCCGCGATTCAATATTCGATCCGATTTACCACCGGCCACCTGCGGATTGGCGGCGGCGTTGGCCATCTCCAGACGCGGGCGGCTAGACTTGCGGGATGCGATTCCTACTTCCCCTTCTCTGCCTGGCCGCGTTTTCGGCACAAGCTGTGCCGGATTTGGTGACGACCCATCTCTCTGTTTCGGTCGACCCCGCCACCGGGCAGATGTCGATTGAGGATAAGGAGGGCGGGGCGCTCTGGACCTCGGCCGCGCCGCGCTTCGGGCAGATGACTGTGGATATCGGAGGGAAGAAGCAGGTGCTGGATCTGGGGCGGTGTGAAGTGGAGAAGACGGCGGCGGGGCTGAAGGTGGCGTTTCATCCGCTGGCTACCAGGCCGGCGGCCGCGATCAGTTTTATGATCGCGACAACGGCGGATGGGCGGGGATTGACGATTGGCGTCGATCCAGCCGCCGATTTGCAGGTGGATTCAATTCGCCTGCTCGATCTGATGCTGACCGCCGCCGAGGGTGGATATGCGCTGGTGCCTTGCCGGCAAGGCTTGTTGATCCCGGCCGATTCGGGCGTGGCCTTCACGCGGCGGTTTGGCACCTCCGAATACGAGGGGTGCCACATGAACATGATCGGGCTGGTGAAAGCGCCCGCGGGGCAGAAGTGGGCTGGTCAGGCTGGCGCAACCGCGCTGATCACCTGGGATGATCCGTATGTGTCGGCTGATCTGAAGGCGGAAATCCCCGGCGGGGATAAGGCGAAACAGGTTCTTTCGACCTCGTTTGGTCTGCGGAAATCGGCCAACACCCTGACCATTCGATTCGGCGGCAAAGGCGACTGGAGCACGCTGGCGAAGATGTATCGAACCATCGCGCAGGAGAAAGGGCTGGTCGTGAACTGGGATCAGAAGATCAAGGAGAATCCCGAGCGGGCCAAATATCTCGGGGCGTCGAACTTCAAGCTCTGGTCGGCCTTGAACCGGCGGATGGACGATGATTCGAAAAAGGAAATCAGTTGCAACGTGAACTGGACTTTCGATGAGGCGGCGCAGGTGGCCGATCATCTCAAGAACGACCTGAAGATGGAGAAGGTGCTCTTCACGATCGGCGGGTGGACCCATCGCGGGTACGACAACCAGCATCCCGATGTCCTGCCGGCCGCGCCCGAGTGCGGCGGGGATGAGGCGCTGGCGAAGGCCTCGCGACACATCATGTCGCTGGGGTATTTGTTCTGCCTGCACGATAACTACCAGGACATGTATCGCGATGCCCCATCTTACAACGAAAAATATCTTCAGCGCACGGCCGATGGCAATATCGCGCGGGGCGGGAAATGGGCGGGGGGAAAGTGCGATGTGATCTGCGCCCAGATGGCGCTGGAACTGGCCAAGCGCCCGCAGAATCTGCCGGGGATCAAGAAACTGACCGATGCGAATTCCTTCTTCATCGATACGACTTACGCCGCCGGCTTGCAGGAATGCTATGCCAAGGAGCATCCGCTGACGCGCTCGGATGATATGAAGTGGAAGATCGCGCTATCGGATTATTCACGCGGCGTCTTCGGCACTTTCGGCAGCGAATGCGGCCGGGAATGGGCCATCCCGCACGCCGATTTCTTCGAAGGCCTGACCGGTGTTTCCGGGCAGTATTACCACAACATGGAGCCGCAGGTGGCACTGGGTGCCAGCGTCGTGCCCCTCTTCGAGATGGTCTATCACGACTGCATCGCGGCCTACGGGAAGTACGGCTATTCGCCGCAGTCGGCCGCGCCCTATGTGCTTCACCATATCCTGATCGCCCGGCCGCTGAATTATCACAACGTCCCCTCGCATCTCTACTGGAAGAACGCGATTGCTGAGGACGCGCCGCTCAAATTCTCGCCCACCATCGACCAGTTTAAGCAGATCGGCCCGCGTAAAATCACCATCACCTATGCCTGGAAAGTCGATGGCACGACGACTCAGGATTGGTCCGCTCTCGGCCATTTCACGGATGCGCGCGGCAAAGAGATCCTCTTCCAGAACGACTACGCCCCGACGCCGCCGACCTCGCAGTGGAAGCCGGGCCAGATCATCAAGCAGGGGCCGTTCACGGTAAGCGTGCCGGCCAAGGCGACCGGGACGTATGACCTGCGCATCGGCCTATACAGCAAGGGCCAGGGCCGGCGCGCTGTTTTAGTTGGCCCGCAGGATAAGGAGCAGCGCACTTTGGTCGGTCGCGTGAAAATCACCGGCGACAACGTGGAACTCCTCCCCGCGCCCGAGGCCATGCCGGAGGCCGCGAAATCCAACCTCAACCTCTGGACCCGCGGGCAGGGGGGCTGGACCGAGACGCTGCATTCGTATGACCGCTTCGTCAAAAACACGCACGAGGTGCTCTCACCCCTCAACGAGATCACCGCGCGGATGCAGATGACCGGCTTCGAATTCCTCACCCCCGATCGCGGCGTGCGCCGGGCGGTCTTCGGGCAGGGGGATTTGGCCGTTACCATCATCGTCAACGAGAGCGATGCACCCTACGCGCTGGAGTCGGCCGGATATGGGCGGGTGGTGATCCCGACACTCGGATTCTTCGCGGAATCATCGGGCTTCGTCGCGTTCTGCGCGCTGGAGGTGGGCGGAGTGAAATACGATGCCCCGACGATGTTCACGGCCAGAGCGCTCGATGGAAAACCGCTGGCCGGCTCGGGCAAGATCCGCGTGTACCATGCATTCGGCGATGATCGCATTCACCTGGGCAAGCGCGAATGGAAAGTGGCGCGGCAAGCGGTCGTGGGCGATTGACGACCGGCCAGCATGCCCCACAACGCCAGCAGGATGAGGACGATGAGCCCCTCGGCGCCGGCGATCATCGCGAGCTTTTCGGTGGAAGTGTTCTTGAGCAGGCCGAGCATGGCCAGCGCAGCGAGGGGCACGAGGACATTATCGAAGCCGCCAATGGCGAGGGCTTCGATGAGCATCGTTGCCATGGCGATGCTGGCGGAGAGGAGAATCCGCCGGGCGGGGCCGGCATCGGCATCGCCCAGAAAAGTCAGTGGGGCAAAGACGCAGATAAAAGCGATGAGTGCGAAAGACAGGGAGCCTTCGATGCTCTTGCGGCCGCCCGGCGCGGGGTAGATGCACATTCCAAAGCGCCGGCCGACCAGCGCGGCGGCCGCATCCGCGAGCCCGAGGACGAGCAGCGCGGCGACATACCCGGCGCGATTGCCGGCCGCCCGTTCATCGGCCGTCAATACGAACAACGCGAGAACCGTCACCGGAAAAAGAAACTCGCCGATGGATTGCCGCTCGACACCATAAATGACATTCGCCACCTGATCATCCAGCCCCTTCACGAATCGCCGGGCGATCAGCAGGCTCACATAGACGCCGCAAAGGACGACCACCGGCCAAACCGATGCGAAAAGCCAGGGCAGCGCGGCGAGGATCAAACCCATCCCCGCATGCAGCGCCTTGCGCGAAATCTCCGAGCTGAATCCAAAACGCGAATGGCTGAAGCGCACCGCGGCAAGCAAGGCGCGACTGGCGAGGAGGACGGCGAGGATGAAAAGCAGGTCGTGAACCATGATGACGATTTGATTCAGGGCGATTCATTTGCCAGTGACCGACAATCGGGGTGTCGTCAGCCCGCCACGCTGAACTTCCGAAACGCAAACCAGATTATCGTGAAATAGAACATCCCCACGATCGCCGCGACGCCGAGAATCAGCGATAAGGACACGGCAATTTTGCCGCCGTCGAAATACTCCCGCACCGGAGCCAGGTCCGGCCGGGCGTATTCGAGCGTTGGCGGCGAATCGTTCATGGCGGTGCGGAAAAATGAAAATCAGAAGGCGGAAGTATGACGGATGAAGAATGACGGATGACGGCGCAACGTCTTATTCATCCTTCATCCTTCATCCTTCCGCCTTCATCCTTTCCCGATGACTTTTCCCTGAAAATAACTCTACAAGACAAAGCCCAAGAGCAAAAAAAAGCCGGCTCGCCCACCCACCGCCTACGCTGGTGAGATCCTGTCGGACAGCGGCAGACGAGCCGGCACAG
This sequence comes from Tepidisphaerales bacterium, assembly GCA_038244055.1. GTDB lineage: Bacteria > Planctomycetota > Phycisphaerae > Tepidisphaerales > Tepidisphaeraceae > DASPKW01. The sequence continues at coordinate 7,279 of JBBRTW010000078.1, forward strand.
CGCGACCCGTGGCGGATAACGCATCCGCCACGACGTTCTCCAATTCCTGTACGTACTCGATGAATCGTTTTCTTCCGGTTTCGGTCAATCGAACCAGCGTCTGCGGCCGGTTATTTTTGTACCCCTTCCAGACCTCCACCAGCCGCGCCTCCTGGAGCATCGCCAGATGGCGGCTGAGGTTTCCATCCGTCAGCGTGCAAAGCTCCTTGAGATCGTTGAATAAAACGCCCTCCGGATTGCTCGCCAGCGAAGCCATGATCGAGAGCCGCGCCTTCTCGTGAATGACCCGCTCGAGGCGATCGTAGGCGTAGCGGCCGGTCGCCTTATCGCCGGGACCGGGCTGCGCGTGCGAAGATGGAGGCTTGCGTGAGGCCATGACGGATTAGCTCAATATCTTGTGGCGGAGGTTCTGGTTGTCGCCGGGCTGAAACGGCTTTTGCATCAGTTCGAGATTCGGAGGCTCGCCCGGCGTCATTCCGGTGCGGCGCTCCAGGGTCCAGTAGAGGATGATGGCCGCGAGAAACTGGCCGATGGAGAAGATCAAACCCATCGTCCATGGCGAAAATGCGTGTCGCGGGTTGAGCGAGATGCACGTCAATCCCGCCAGCAGGTAAAACCCGCCGACAATCCCGATCGCCCGCGGCAATACCGTCCGCGAGGCGAAAACGCCCATCGCCACCATGATCGACCACAATCCCGGCAGCAGCCAGGCCTCCGGCTGGGCGAACAGGTCAATCGCCAGCGTCAGCAGCGCTCCGGCCACCAGCGGCGGCGCGAACTGCTCGGCCGCCAATACCGTCAGATCGCGCTGCAGCGATGAATCCGAGCGCCGGCAGCGAATCACCATATGCACTGCCGCCGCCAGCAAACTGATCACCGCCACCGCCAGCCAGACCGATAAGTACCCCGTCAGGTTCTGGTAAGGCACCGGCACCATCGCCGACTGCACGAACGCCCCCGCCAGCGCCACGCACCCGGAGAACGCGACGGTGGCCGAGCGATACCCGCGAAACAACCCCGCCCGCGCCATCTGCCGGCGAATCTGCGTGATCTGCGATAGCGCTTCGTTGAGTTCCATGGCGAGGTCACCTTTCCTGAACGACTGACTTTACATGACAAAGTATAATCGGCGATTTGCCGCCGTCAAGTGAAAAATCTTTGCAAAGCAATTTTGCAAGGCAATTTGGAAGCGCGGCGCGAACCCAAAGCAAACTTCCGGGCCCCCTCGCCATGCCTGCTCCACACCATCTCAATGCATGAGCCACACCCAGTCCGGTTATGATCCTCACCCGAGGACCCACCCATGCCCATCATGATCTGCCCCGCCTGCGGCGCGAAAAATCGCCTGGCCTATCCGCCGCCCAAGATCCTGCCGCCCTGTATCCGCTGCAAAGCGGCCCTGGCCGTGGCCGCGCGCCGCCCTGAAAAGCCCCTGATTCTCACCGATGCCACTTTCGCGCGGCAGATTCTCAAGCCGGACCGGCATCCCCTCCTCGTCGATTGCTGGGCCCCCTGGTGCGGCCCCTGCCGGCTGATCGGAAAAATCCTCGATGAACTGGCGGCCGAGTCCGCCGGCCGCTACACCATCGCCAAGCTGAACATCGATCAATGCCCGCGCACCGCCTCGCGCTATCGCATCGAGACCCTCCCAACCCTCCTGATCTTCCGCGCCGGCGCGCTGGTGGACCGCCTCGTGGGCACGCACTCAAAACGCGTCATCGCGGCGCGCCTCGTGGCGGCCGGTGCTGTGGGAAGCACCGGCCGCCACGAGTGATCGGGCGTGTCATCGCCGCAGATGCCGCGTTTGCTTCCGCCCTGATTCAACCAGCTCCTCCGCCGTGCCGGCCGGCCAGCCATCGGCGATGAACAAGCCGGGACACCGCGCCCGGAGCGACAGCGACCAGAGCGCCGTCCCGGATGGTGTGGATCGGCAAATGTATTGCCCACCTTCCTTGTGCGAAGTGCGATTGCCTCCGCTGCGGGCGATTGACCCTGAAGTGCAATGATGACATCATAATCAATTGTGATTCAACCAGAGTGTATCGCGCGGATGTTGAGGGTGTTGGTGGTGTTGAGCCTCCTGGGAATAGGTACGGCCGGGTGCGAGAACTCCAGTCGAAATGCGGCCGCAGCGCTGAGGGGAACGGGAACCGCCGCCAATGCGCGATCGCCGGTGAATTGGCCCGCGTTGAATCGCTGGCCTAACTATGTGGCCAATGAATTTGCGCCGGATCATGAGTGGATGTATCGATGGCCCGATGACATTCTGGGCGATGAAATTCGGGGATATGAAATCGTCAGCACGCCGGCCAATTCAAGGGCGGGCAATCGCGGGCGTACCGTGGAAAACTGGGGGCGTCCAATTGTTCTGCGGCATATGGCGACGGGGAAAGTGATGTCGGCGTGGTTCTATATGGACAGGCCGCGAACGATCAGCAACCCAACCCGGGTCGAGGAGTGGCCGGGTTGGATCGGCGCGAGTCCGAAAGTTGATCGCAAGGATGGAATGCTGGTCGCGCGCCGGTCGGGTGTAAAGGATGAATGTGTGGTGCGGAAAGACGGGCTGCTTTTGAGGATCAGCGCCGATGGTGGAGGCGACGATGCAGCGGCCGTTCGAGGCGTCGAGTTGATGAAATCCGCAAACGCGGGCGCTGGCGCGGATGCGGGGATCGACGGAGGTCAAATGGATGGCGTGGAGATTCGCCACGTCGATGGGATGGGCAACAGGGTATACGTGATCGTGACTGAGCCGAACCAGGAAGTAGCGCCTTGGAAGGCCGTAGCCGAGCGGATGAAGTTGATTTTGAACTGCATCTCAGTCGAGGAAGTTCGCTGTGAAAAGTCAGGCGTGGTGTTTTTCGTCCGATCCGCCCGTGGCGTTGAGATGGGCGCATGCACCGGAATCTCCCTGGAGAACTTTGCGCGCATGAAAGATATGGAGATGCCGGCCGTGCTGGACCTGCTTAACGAGCATGCGTGGGCTTTGATGAAGTTGCCGATCGATGAGGCTCCAATCGCAGGCAGAGGGACACGATGATTCCGATGGGTCAGCGAGCGGCGGGTGGAGAAGTGCCGGAGTCGCCTCGCCCGCGCCGGGCCATCACCCTCGCCCTCCTGATCGTGATCACCATCGGCCTCGCCTCGCGACTGGGCGGCCGTCAATGGCCGGAGTTCATCGCCAAGGACCTGGGCGATGGCGTGTGGGCGGTGATGTTCTATTTGCTGGTGATCTGGGCCCGGCCCGGAATGGCGATGTGGGCGGCCGGCGCGGCGGCGCTGATGCTCGCCGGGGCCAGCGAACTGTCCAAGCTTTACCGCCCCCCATGGATTGAAGCACTGCGCGGAAATCGCGTGGGCGAACTCCTGCTGGGCAGGCGCTTTCTCTGGGCCAATTTTGTCGCCTACGGCGTGGGCGCGATCGTGGCGATGGGAGTGGATTCGATGCTGTGGCGGCCGCGCTCAAATTCGAAACTTCGAGCTCGGCCTGACAAACCCTGAGCGAGCGAACGATCAATACCCCGCCCCCACCGCCTGCGTCACATGCTTCACCGCATTCCGAAACACCGCCAGCCCCGCCCCTTCGCCCGAATCTCCTCTTCTCGTCCACGCCGGATGCTGGATCGCATCCACATACCGTTCCGGATGCGGCATCAGCCCGAAAACCAGCCCGCTCGAATCGCAGACGCCGGCGATGTCATCGATGCTGGCATTGGGGTTATCCGGAAACTGCCCGGCCGCCGCCGATCCATCCGCCCGCGTGTAAACCAGCGCCACCTGATCGTTCTCCCACAGCGCCTTGCGCACCTCATCGTCCGCCGGCACGAACTTCCCCTCCCCATGGGCCATCGGCAACTCCATTCGCTCGATCCCGGCCGTCCAGATGCACTTGCCCGATCGCCCCGCCAGGTGAATCCACCGATCCATGAAACGCCCACAGTCGTTGTGCGCCAGGGTACAGGTCTGCCCGGTGCGCCCCGCCAGGGGGCCGGGAAGGAGGTCGGTCTTCACCAGCACCTGAAATCCATTGCAGATGCCGATGATGGGCTTCTGGGCCTCGATGAAGCGCGCGAATGCCTCCGCCAGGTGATGGCGAATCTGATTCGCGAAAATCCGCCCCGCCGCGATGTCATCCCCATAAGAAAACCCGCCCGGCACCGCCATGATCTGATATTGATCCATCAGCCGCGGATTCTGCAAAAGCTGATTGACGTGGAGATATTCCGGCTCGGCCTGCGCCAGTTCAAATGCATAAGCCGTTTCGCGATCGCAATTCACGCCGGCCGTGCGGAGGATGAGGGTTTTGGGCTTCATGGGGTGGGATTATCATAGGGAATGTCGCGTTAAATAAAATATGGGAGGACCTTTATGCAACGGGGAACCCTTACTTCAAGGTGATGTCTGCATTTGAGCGTTTTTCCTGCCTGAACCCGGAACCCTGAACCCTGAACCCCGACCCCTAAACCCTGAACCCTCCGCATCCCTGCTGGAAAAGAATGCCGTGGCGGCTAAAGTGTGCATCTCCCATGAGCAAAACGCTCTTCTGGTATCTCCTCAAGGACTTGCTGCGGATCTTCATGCTGGCGTCTGGGACGCTTGCCGGGATCATGTCGTTTGGTGCCCTGCTGCGCCCTCTTACCCAACACGGCCTTGATGCCGGGCAGATCGGCAAGATTCTATCGTACTTTTCGCCCGCCATGACGACCTATTCGTTTCCCGTGGCCGCCCTTTTCGCCACGACGATGGTCTACGGCCGCCTGTCCGCCGACAATGAGCTCACCGCCTGCCGGGCCAGTGGGATCTCGCATTTGGCGCTGACCTGGCCGGCCTTCTTGCTGGGGCTGATTGTCGCGCTGATCTCGCTGGTCTTTTTGTCGTTCATCGTGCCTTTATTCACGCTCAAGGTGGAGAAGGTCATCTATTCGAACATCGCCCAGCTCATCGCCAACAAGATCACGCGGACGCACGAGATCAGCTACGGCAAGACCACGATCTTCGCGCAGGCCGCCCGCAGCCTGGTGCCCGAACAGGTGATGATCGATTGCAAGGGCGATGCCGGCCTGCAAAGCCAGGTGGAGAAGCAACTCAAAGCGCTGGGCGTGGAAGTGGCGAACCAGAAACTGTCCGAGAAGTCAGGTTCGGCCGTCGACGTGCTGGTCATGCCCTACGAGCAGGTGGGAAATTGGCGCTCGGCCCTGGCGGCGGTATCCGCCTGGGCGGGGGCCGGGGACACGCGCATGACGGCCGGCATGTTCTACAAAGACTGGGATGAGGCGCTCAAAGCCTCGTCCGTGAAAGATGCCGCCCTCCTGGAGGAATTCGTCAAGGTGCGGCCGGAGCCGGGGGCGCAAATGGTCGAGCTCGACAGCCCGATGGTGTTCAGCTACGCGACCGTCCCCGCTCCGGACCAGGATCCCAGCGCCAAGCCGGATGATAAAGCATCGAAGATGCGCGTGCCCACGAAGGTCTGGATGGCCCGCCGGGCGATGGCGGTGGTCATGAACAAGGAGGAGGGAGTGGAGATGTCGGTGGTGCTGGAGGGCGGCGGCAATTTTCCGCGCTCGGTCGGGGGCAGCCAGATGGTGGTCAATGAAGCCCAGTTCGGCCCCGTGCCGATGGGCTCGCCGATTCGCGAGAACACCAAGTTCATGGATATCGCGCAGCTCAAAGCCATGCTGGCCAATCCCGAATCCAGCCGGCGCTTGCAGGGGCTGGTGCAGGGCTTCATCAAGGACGAGCAGCGCGAGGTCTATTTCGCGCAGCTCCAGGTGTCGCTCAAGAACCTCCAATCCCTCCGCTTCATCGCCGAGTCCGAGACGCTGGTCGTCAGCGCTGTGAACCTGAAAGAAGCGACGATCCGTGCGGGCGAACTGGTGCTCGATCCCGCCGACGACGGCTGGGTGCGCGTCGACCGCGAAAGCAATGGCAACGCATCCTCCTCCGACAAGGCCCGGCAGGTGCGCATCACGATCGATCCCGTCGAGCATGCCGCGCAGGCCAGCGATCCGCGCATGATCGTGAACGTGCGCGGGTACGATGTCATGGTCACGGCCGATGAGGACCTGGCCGCCCACGAGAAGTTCCCCCGCTCGATCAACATCCCCATGCCCGCCGACCTCCGCGCCGTCGAGAAGCACACCGTCGACTACTACCGGCATTCGAACGAGCCGGGCCTCAGCGGCATCGGCCGGGAGGCGCGCAAGGAACTGGATGTGCAGTATCACAAGCTGACTTCATCCATCCGCTCGGAAATGCACTCGCGGGCCAGCTTCGCGGTGTCCTGCCTGATCCTGGTCATGGTCGGCTGCGCCCTGGGAATGATCTCCAAGAGCGGCAATTTCCTCTCCGCCTTCGCCGTCAGCGTGGTGCCGGCCCTGCTCTGCATCACTCTGATCGTCACCGGCCAGCACGTCTGCGAAAACACCCCCAAATCCGAAATGCTAGGCCTCTCCCTCATCTGGAGCGGAAACGTGATCGTCGCCATGATGGCCACCGTGCTGCTGGGGGGATTGCAGCGACAATGATCGGAGTTGCGAGTTGCGAGTTGTGAGTTGTGAGTTGTGAGTTGTGAGTTGCGAGTTGTGAGTTGCGAGTTGTGAGTTGCGAGTTGTGAGTTGCGAGTTGTGAGTTGTGAGTTGCGAGTTGTGAGTCAAATCTGCGGCGCTGTCCTTTTCATCCTTCATCCTTCCGCATTCATCCTTCGTATTTTCTGAACCCCGAACCCCGAACCCCGAACCCCGAACCCTTCGAATGAAGATCCTCGACCGCTATGTCGTCTCCATGTTCCTCAAGAACTACCTGATCTCACTTTTCGTGCTGATCGGGATGTACATCACTCTGGACATGGTCTTCAACTTCGACGAGCTGGTGCAGGTGCAGGACAAAGGCGCGGGCGCGGGAGGGCTCGATTCCGCCCTCCTGGTGATCAAGGCCGCCGCCAGCTACTACTATTATCAGGTGTTCTATATCTTCGTGCAGCTCTCGGGGATGATCCCGGTCGTGGCCGCCGCCTTCACCCTGATCCGCCTGAGCCGCTTCAACGAACTATCGGCCATTCTTTCTTCGGGCGTGCCCCTGCTGCGCGTGGCGTTTCCGATCATCGTCGTGGGGATCGTCCTCAATGCCCTGATGCTGGCCGATCAGGAACTGCTCATCCCCAGCATCATTCCCAAGCTCGTCCGCAGCCGCCAGGAAGCCGGCCAGGAAACCACCAGCAAGTTCTTCCAGATTCCCGCCATGCAGGATGATCACAACGCGGTCCTGAACGTGGCCCGCTATGTGCCCGGCCCGGGCAATCCCGTGATGCACGAGATCACCCTGATCGAACGCAACGAAAACCGACAGCCCGTCAGCCGGGTCATCGCCAAGCGCGCCGATTGGGACCCCGAGGGCCGGCAGTGGCTCCTGACCGGCGGCATGCGCATCGGCGGCCTGCGCCCCAACGATGCCCAGTCCATCGACACGAACGTCGCGACCTACAAGAGCGTGATCACGCCCGAGGAAATCAACCTCTATCGCAATGGCAACTATGTCGAGATGCTCTCGACGGCGCGCATCGATGACCTGCTCGATCGCCCCCAGAGCTACGGCGCGCTGGCGCTGCTGCGGGTGAAACATGCCCGCTTCACGCAGCCACTGGTCAACATCATTCTCCTGTTGCTGGCGATTCCCTGCGTGCTCACCCGCCAGCCGACCAAACTACGCGCTGCCGCCACCAAGTGCCTGACCCTCGTCGGCCTCTGCATGGGCGCATCATTCCTCGGCCAGCAGGCCGCTGGCCACCCTCCCTCCCCCGAATGGGCCGCCAACTGGCCCGCGATCATGGCCTGGATGCCCATCCTGGTCTTCGGCCCCGTGGCGGTCTTTTTGCTGGACAGGGTGGAGAGTTAGGGGAAGGCTGAAGGATGATTGGGAAATGCGGAATGATGAATGATGAATGATGAATGATGAATAAAGATGTTTTCGATTCATCGTTCATCGTAGAGCCGATAGCGCACATCCGACGACCAAATAAAATGCCCGCCGCGGATTCGTCCGCGGCGGGCATCGCCAGAAAGTGGGAAGGGGAGCGTCGTGCCAGGTGAATCGACTCGTTGCCACTCAGGACACCCAAGTCGATTGCGTCCACCTGACACTCATGATTTACGATTCAGATGATGGGCAGGCAAATCGAAGGGAAAGATTTTTCGCCTCCCATCCCACTTCGAAGAAAATACTCGACAATCCCCAGCCGTCTGCGAAAATCGTCCGCAACCCTCACCAAGGAGTATTCGAATGCCCGCCCGCAGTCTCGCTCGATATTGGACCCTCGGTCTGTGGATTGTGTCGGCCGGGCTGATGGTGTTGGGATGCGCGGATCATTCGCCGCCGCAGGGTTCTTTCGAGGGCAGGGCAGATTCAGCCAGGGTCGCCGCAACCCTATCCGAAGCATCGAAGCCGGCCCCGGCACAGGTGGAAATACCCAACCCGGCCGTGCAGCAACCCGATGCCCCGAAGCCCGCGCCTATCGTTGTCGAAGTTCACAAACCCGCGACGACCCAAACTCAGGTTCCCAATCCGCCCGTCATCATCGCAACTCCCGCCGCCACCCAACCCGCCCCCACCACCAAACCTGCCACCACACAGGCCAATCTTCCCAAGCCCAGTTTTATTGGTGAATGGCAAACCACCTACGGCAAGATGAATCTCAAGAAGGACGGCGAATTCATCGTCGGTAATTATGGGACCGGCCCGGCCGCGGGAACGATCAAGGGTAAAGTCGAAGGGCTCAAATTCACTTTCACCTACGCCGAGAAAATCGTCACCGGCGAAGGCTGGTATGAAATGTCGGCCGATGGCGCATCCTTCGCCGGCAAGTGGCGGCCCCAGGGTGAAACGGCCTGGGGCGACTGGACCGGCACGCGACTCAGTTCGCCCGACAGCTTCTCGGGCCTGTGGCGAACCGAATTCGGAAAAATGCGCCTGTCGCAGATCGGGACTCATGTGACCGGTGTCTACGAATATGGCGGCGGCTCGAACATCAGCGGGGAGATGGATGGGCGGACGCTCAAATTCAAGTACGACCAACCCGATGGGGAAAAGGGCGAAGGCGCATATACGCTCAGCGCCGATGGCGTTACCTTCACGGGTGCTTGGAAATCAAACCACGACACCGGCGGCGAGTGGAACGGCTTCCGCGTCGCGCCCAAGGAGGGGAAGACCTGGCTGATCGTCCTCGAAGCGCGCTGGGAGAATAACCTCGAGGAGCAGGAGTATTCCTACGGTGACATGCTCCGCGCGTTCTTCGTCCGCATCCCCTCGGTGCAGATGCGGCATCGCTTTATCACCGATGAAGCCAGCTTCCGGAAATACTGCGCCGAGGCGAACTACATCGCCGAGCCGGTGGTTTTATACATTTCCAGCCACGGCACCAAAGAGGGGATCGGTGCCAACGGCAAGCTGATCCCCGCGAATGTCATCATCGACTGCGTGAAGAACCTGGGCGATGTCCGCCTGCTCCATTTCGGATCGTGCATGGTCGCCGGCGGCGACATTCCCAAGCAGCTCCGCGAGGCCACCGGAAAGCGCTTCCCGGTCTCGGGTTTCGTCAACGCGGCCGACTGGGGGGGCAGCGCGGTGATCGACTTCACCTACCTCGATCTGGTTCTCGAGCGCAACATGTCGCCGGCCATGGCGGTCGCGCAAACCCGAAAAATGCTCTCCTTCGCCCGCGAGAACAGCGCGCCGGATGATGTCATCTCCGGCGCGGGGCTGGTCGTGGTGGATGGCAAATGAGCTTTTCGTAGCATGGGCATCCTGCCCATGTTGAACCGTGCGAACTCTTCGTAGCATGGGCATCCCGCCCATGTTGAACCGTGCGAACTCCGAAATGAGCGGCGGTTTTGTTAGACAGTCGCCAACACGGGCAAGATGCCCGTGCTACGGGAGAGTCGTTTCAGCGGTCACATCGCGGTCGGTTGGCGGGATTGGCCGCTGCCGGCGACTTCGGAATGCTCTTCGCCATGGTTGCCATCATCGCCGGTTCGCCCGGTGAATTTCTTGGCGACCGATGACACCGCGCCGCTGACTTTTTCGTAGCCCGTGCTGACCGCGCCGCTGACGGCTTCGCTGACCGTGCCGGCGACATCGGAGGCTTTATGGGCGGCTTGGCGGGCCATATCGGCGGCGGCGCGGCGACGGTTTCGGCCGCTGGTGGGGTCGAAGGCGTACATCAAAGCCACGCCCAGCGCCATGCTGCCGAGCGCGCAGGCCGTGGTGCTCAAGATGTGGCTATCGTGGCCGCCGAGCTGATGGAGGGCGTACTGGCGGGCAGTATCGGCCTTCTCTGAAGCGTAATCGCGGGCCTGTTTGGCATATTCGCCGCCGCGGCCCGCCAGTCGATTGACGGCCGAACTGACGGTTTCGATGACCGAGCTGGCGGCATCGCCGGCGTAGTCCTTGGCGGTGTGGGCCCAGGAACCCGCGCGATCGGCGACGCCCCGGCCGAGATCCTGCGCCCCGTGGAGCAAGCTCTCGCGGCGGCGACGGCCTTTATCGGGGTCCAGGATGTAGAGCAGGCCTGCGCCCAGACCGATTCCACCGATGAGAGAAAGCACTTTTGAGCCGGTGATGCGCCACATGGGACACTCCTTTGAGAGGGGGAAGGGTAGTTGATTGGGGTACGAATCGGAGGTTCATGAGGAACTCCGTGAAGATGGGGTGCAAAACGGGTGCCGGAGGCTGGTGAGGGCGTGAGGGGCGGCGGGGCGGGCAAACTGTCGCGGTTGGTGGGGTGGATGCGACGATTTGGGAGGGAGGTCTTAATTTAATGATGAATGGTGAATGATGAATGGAGTGGGGGGAATGAATTCCGAAACCCGACTGCCGAATTTGAATTTCCGGGGAGAAGGCCACATTATTTCTCAGGTCGTTACCGCGAGCGCGGCGAGAATCAGGAGGCAGAGGGCGATCGCCAGGGTGGCGCGTTTTCGGGAGGGGGGGTGTTTGATGATGGCGAAGATGGCGCAGAGCAGGCCGGCGGCGAGGGCGGCGAGGAGGATCAGGAAGAGCGTGACGGCGATGGCCTTGAAGGTCTCGTAGCGCTGGTACTGGCTGTCGACGCCCGACGTGGGGACGGTGCTGCTGGTGATGAGTTGGCGGTAGGCCGGGCCCACGATGAGGCGGGAGAAGGCGATGAGCGCGGCGAAGAGGATCCCTGAGCCGATCGCGCAGGCCAGGGCGATGCGGGCGGGGAGGCAGGGCGGCTGGGCCGGGGCGGTTTGGTAGCTCAGGATGGGGGGCGAGGCGGGCATGGGGGCAATGTCAAATGTTCAACGTTAAATGTCAAATGTGGAAGAATGCGGCGATGATGGGCAATGGGGCTGAATGAGTTGATGGCGGGGGAGGGAATTTTGACATTGGCTTGGGAATCTCATAGGGGTGGTGGCGTGAAACCGTTCTGTAAATTGGCCTGGCCGGGAAGTTATGTCGCTTGCGATTGGGATTTATCGAAGGATGGGGAGGGGCGGTCGTACTGGGTGGGGTTTTTCAAGAGGCATCTGGAGAATTTTCTGAAAATGGGGTCGGCGGCCGCGCTGAAGCGAGGCTGTTCGGAGGAGGATTGCGCGAAGCGGGCGGCGGATTGCACGGCGGAGTTTTTCGAGCGGTTTGATAGGTTTCATGCGGAGGCGGGGAGGCAAGCGGTGGAGCGTGGAGGGGAGCATGGTAATGAGGATGGAGGGAAACAGGACCGGGCGCACGGGCGGGTTACGATCATTACATTGGGGGCCTGGCGGAATGAGATTTTGTGGAAGCATGGGTTCGATGATTGTTTCATCGATTTGAAGGAGCGCGAGAACTCGGCCGCGCTGGAGTTTCTGCCGGCGGTGTGTCGGGAGATCGATGGGCTCGAAGGGGAGGCGAAGTTGCGGGCGGTGATCGAGGGGGTTTTCGCGGGGAATATTTTCGACATGGGGGCCGAGGCGACGGCCAGGCGGTTCATGACCGAGAGTCCGGATTTTTTCGAGACGCGGAAGGGGCTGCCGGGGAGACCTTGGTTGATTGATGATTTTGATCGCGTGGTGGGGAGATGGATCGGGGAGGGGGCGGGGAAGAAGTTGGAAGTTAGAAGCGAGAAGCGAGAAGGTACGTTGTCCGTTGTCCGTCGTCCGTTGTCAGTTGCTACGGACAACACTGCAAACTCACCGGACGATGGACAACGGACAACGGACCACGGACCACTGACAACTGACGACCGACAACGGACCACGGACCACGGACCACTGACAACTGACGACCGACAACGGGCAACGAACCACGGACCACTGACAACTGACAACGGACCACTGGCCACTGACCCTCCTCGCAACTCGCAACTCGCAACCCGCAACTCACCCTACAAAAAATGCGTCTTCTTCATCGACAACGCCG
>JBBRTW010000079.1:0-19670 GCA_038244055.1 Tepidisphaerales bacterium
GAGGCGCAGCGCCTGCGCCGGCCGATGGTGGAGATGGAGGCGCTGCCGTTTCAAGGGTGCGGACGGGCGATGATGGCGGCGCTGCTGGTGTGGTTCAACGCGGGGTTAATCATCTCCGCGCGGATCGAGCCGACGCAGGCGTGGATTGTCGCGCTGATTATCTGGGCCATCTGGGCGGCCGTCACGGCTCGCTGGTTTTACTGCGGCGCGTGCATCGCGCTGGCGTGCGGGCTGGATCGATCGCTCCTGTGGGCCGCGCCGTTTTTTGTATTGTGGCCTCTGTGCGCCAATGCGCCGCGGGCGGCGGTGCGAACGCTTTCGGGTGTCGCGCTGGCGACGGCGCTGATGGTCTCGCCCTATCTGATTCGCAACCAGTGCGCCTTCCTCTGGGTGGCGGGGATGGCGATGACGCCGATTCTATTGAAGAAGACTTGGCGCGGGCCGCGGCGATTCGCTTCGCCGTGGGTGGCCGTGCCGGTGGCCCTGGAGTTGATCCTCTGGCCTTTGATCGTGCCGGGCAATCAGGCGATCGGCCCGGCCTGCGCGCTGGCCATTCTCGCGGTCGGCCTCATCTGGCTCTGCGGACGGATGTCGGGAATCTGGTTCCGGTGCCAGGTGGCGATCGCGACGGCGGCGGCCATGCTGGTGTGCCCGTTGGTGTTTGAAGGATCGTATCAGTGGGCGAGCGCGGGCGCGCGGGCGGCGCAGGTGGAGAGCGCGGTGGGCGTGCGCTCCATTTTGTCGAATGGATTTGGAATCAGCAGCCAGGCCGTGCTATTGCCGATCGATCTGCCGGCGTTTCAGTTGAAGCATGCGGTCACAGTGGGCAATGTCGTTTGGATGGGGCTGGGCTTGCTCGTGTTTTTGGCGGCGCTGGCGGCCAGCCGGCGCGAGGATCAGCGCTCGCCCGCCCTGCTCGCGGCCATCTGCATCCCCCTGCTGGCGGGGGCGGCGGCGATGGATGGGGCGAACTCAGCGAGGTGGCTGATGCTGGCGGGGTGCCTGAGCGCGGCGTGGGTGGTCATGGGTGTTGGGATGACGATGCTGCATCTGCTGATCACCGGGCTGGCGATGCTGGCGATGGCCGGGATGAGCGGTTTGCGGACCGGGGCGATGCGAACGTGGGTTGACGCCACCGAGCCGGCATGGGGGTGGATTCTCCTTCTCTGCGTGGGGATGGCGATGTGCAATGCCATATTTGCCAGGCCAGGAACATAGATGTCTGCGGAATAGGTGGAAAGGGCTGGGCGGCACATCTTGCTTCCAGCCCAACATCGTTTATCACTTCGGGCATGAAGGTGAAGCTGTTAGACCTGCAGGGCCAGTACCTGTCTCTTCGTGGCGAGATTCGCCGGACGCTCGATGAAGTCTGCGATGCCCAGGATTTCATCCTCGGCCCGCGCGTCGAAAAATTCGAGAAGAACCTGGCCGCGTATTGCCATACCAAGCATGCCATCGGCGTCTCCTCCGGGACCGATGCGCTGCTCTGCGCGCTGATGGCGCTGGGTATCGGGCCGGGCGATGAAGTGATCTGTCCCGCGTTCACCTTCTTCGCGACGGCCGGCTCGATCGCCCGCACCGGCGCAAAACCTGTCCTCGTCGATGTCGACCCCGCCACGTTCAACATTGACCCGGCCGATGTGAAGCGGAAACTGACCGCCAAGACCAAAGCCATCATGCCGGTGCATCTCTTCGGCCAGCTCGCCGATATGGACTCCATCAATGCCATCGCGGCCGAGCGCGGGCTCAAGGTCATCGAAGACGCCGCCCAGGCGATCGGCGCTAAGCGCCATGGCAAGGCCGCCTGCGCGCATGGCTTTGCCGGGTGCCTCTCCTTCTACCCCACCAAAAACCTCGGCGGCTTCGGCGATGGCGGCGCGATCTGCACCAACGATGACGCCTTCGCCGAAAAATGCCGCAAGCTCCGCGTCCACGGGTCCGGACATACCTACTATCACGAATTCATCGGCGGCATGTTCCGCCTCGGCGCGATCCAGGCGGCCGTCCTCGATATCAAGCTCAAGTACCTCGACTCCTGGCACGAAGGCCGGCGGCGGAATGCGGCCGTCTACGACAGAAAGCTGGCCGGCTCCAAAACCATCACGCCGAAGATCGACGCGGAAAACTGGAGCATCTACAACCAGTACGTCGTGCGCGTCCCCGAGCGCGACGCGGTGAAGAAGCAACTCGGCGAAGCCGGCATCGGCTCGGCCGTCTACTACCCCCTGCCGCTGAATCTCCAACCCTGCTTTGCGTACCTGGGCCATAAGGTTGGAGATTTCCCGGTGTCGGAGCAGGCGTGCAAGGATGTATTGGCGCTGCCGATTTATCCGGAGCTGCCCGAGGAGGAAGTGAATTATGTGGCTGAGCAGATGTTGAAGATTGTGGGGTAGACCTCTCCATCCCTGGGATTTCGCAAAATCGACCTTTTCAAAACAGCGTTTCCTTCGCCATGGATTCGATGCAGCGCGGCCCCTCGTTTTTTGGAATGTTGACGTAGCTGGAGATGGGTGTGGCCTGCATTTCATCGGCCGGGTATGGGGCGAGGAGTTTGACGAGCGCGGCCGGTTCGGGCTTTTCGAGGTCGAGCCAGTCGCGGTAGTGGGTGTGGGGGAGGATGGCGGGCATGCGGTCGTGGATCGTCGCCATGAGGGAGTTGGTGGTGGTGGTGATGATCGTGCAGGAGCGGAGGGCGCTACCGGCCGGGTCCTGCCAGGTGTCCCAGAGGCCGGCGAAGGCGAAGGGTTTCTGGTCCTTCATTTGAATGTACATCGGCGTCTTGCGTTTGGAGGCGGGATCGGGCTGCCATTCGTAGAAACCATCGGCCGGGATCAGGCAGCGGCGGCGCTGGAGGGCGGTGCGGAAGGCGGGTTTCTCGGTCAGGGTCTCGGCGCGGGCATTGATCATGCGGTTGCCGATCGCCCGGTCTTTGGCCCATGACGGGATCAGGCCCCAGTGGAGGTGGGTGAACTGATCGGGGTGGTCGCTGGCGATGGCCAGGAGGGGCTGAGTGGGGGCGATGTTGTAGCGGGGCAGGAGATCGGGCGCGGCCCGGGCGAGCCATGGGAATTTATCGAGGAGGGCTTCGAGGCGGATGAGGGTGTAGCGGCCGCACATGGGGGAGAGGGGAAAACTAACCCAGATTATTCACCACGAAAAACACGAAATGCACGAAGAGGAATGAGTCAAAAAATTGACAGTCAAAAAGTCGGTAACCGGTGAATTGCACGTTGCGTAAATTACATTTCTACTCTTCTCCGGTCTTCTTCGTGCCCTTCGTGTTCTTCGTGGCTCATCTGAATTATTCGGGTTAGAAGCGGGGGGAAAACTAATAACTTAAAGCAGGGTGAGCGGACTTTGGGAAAACGTAAAGACATAAAACATAAGGATAGGCGCGGGCGGGGTGGGTGGCGAAGCTCATCTGTGGGAGTCGGTCTATTTGTTGGACAGTGTGGGCAGAACGATTGCCGGGGGGAGCTTTTTTTCGACTTTGACTTGATCGAAAACCTGGATTTCGGAGAGGAGTGTGCCCCAGCCTTTTTGCGGGGTGGTGGTCACTCGGATGTAGCGGGCGGTGATGGGCGTGTCGAGGATGATGCGGTAGGCGTAGGCGAGTCGGCCGCCGGCGGGGAGGGAGGCGAACAGGGGCGACTCATCGTTTTCCCAGGCGAGGAAGTCGGCCGGGGGCTTGAAGACCGGGTTGTGCTCGGCCCGGCCGGCGGGGGTGAAGGTCTTGTTGTCGAGAGAGGTCTCGACGGTGATGGTGGCGGGGTAGGCGAGATGGAAGCCGGGCTCCTGGCCGGCGTGGACGCGGACCGCGGAGAACGCGGCGGGCTGGCCGAGATCGATCGTGGCGATGGCCGTGGAATCTTTCTCGAAGATGACATTGGTGGGCATGTATTTTTTCGAGACGTAGGTATCGGGCGGGGCGATGATGCCATCGGTGAGATCGCCGCCGGCATCGGGGTTCTTATCGCTCTGCGCGCCGGTGAGTGTGTAGGGTTTACCGAGGGCGAGGTTTTTTCCCCAGCGATAGAGCTCGCGGGTGGCGGCGAAGCCGGGGCCGACATCTTTGCCATCGGAGTAGCGGTAGACGACCTTGTCGCCCTCGGGGCCCGCGCCTTTGAGATTCATGCGCACCCACTTCATGGTCGGGTCGCGATAGCCGGCGACATTGATCTGGAATTGATGGGCCGGCGAGGTGGCGAGCTCGGTGTGCCGCCGTTCGATATCGCCCTCGGCGCGGTGCTCGATCCAGCAATATGAAATCTCGACCGGGGTGAAGCCGGTTTGGCGGGGCTGATGATTGATGGTCATCATCGCGTACTGGATGCCGGGGCCGGAGTAGGATTTGGCATTGCGCGGCGACTCGAATTCGTAGCGGAGAAAGGCGCTGGTGGTCGCGGGCGGGGCATCGGCGGCCGTGCGGGTAATCATCAGATCGAAGGGGGGCGCATCGGTCTTTTTCTCGTAATCCTGGGTGAAGGATTTTCCATCCCATGAATGGAGGAGGCGGACGCGGTCATTGGGATTTTTCACGCAGATGGTGCCGCCATAGGTGACATCGACGATGGGCGTGGGCGTCATGATCTTCCAGGTGGCGGAGCAGGGGACGCCATTTTCGGCCGGCCGAAGGGTCGGTTTGTAATAGCCGGTTTCCTTTTCGACATCGATGGACTTTTCTTCGAAGACGGTCTCGCGGTGTTGGCCGGCGGTTATGGCGGGGCGGAACTGGACGGACTCGACTTGTCGGCCGGCCGCGAGCTGGATGATATTGGGGCCGCGCACCAGACGCGGGAGGGCGGCGCGGTTGATCTGGGTGATGGTTTCAAATGCGGCCGATTCCAGTCCCGCGCCCGCGCCGCTCAATTTGATGCGGACGAGATACTCATCCGCGCCGGCGACTTGCGGGGAGAGATCGATCTCGGAAGTTGTCGCGATGCCCGTGGCATCCGATGTCCAGGCCGGCGCGTAGGCGATGCCGGCCGTCGTGGAGACCTCAACCGCGACGGCATCGCCACTCGTGAGGCGGCTGGCGACGAGCGTGAGCTTGGCGGATGTCGCCACATTCCCGGCCGAGACATGAAAAGCAATGGTTGCCGGTTGGTTGGCATCGGCCGGCTTGGCCGCAAAACCTTTGCGGGCATCGCCCCAGGTGACGGCGGAGCAGTCATAGACCAAATCGGCCGGCCGGGCCTCGCGGAGATTCGGCGCGTATTGCCAGAGGCCGTTGGCGCGGATGCCCTGATGGCCGTGGAGGGATTCGGGATCCTTTTTGTTTGGGAGCGGCCGAAAATAGCGCGGGTCAGAGGGGGCCGCGCCCTGCTTGTCGAAGTAGCGGGTGTAGGATTCGTTGGGGCGGAGATTGAGGATGAAGCGCTGGCCCCACCGGGCGTAGAGGTTGCCATCCTGCAGGTAATTGGGCGGCTTGAAGGAGTCGTAACCGTTGGCCAGCGTTCGCTGGTAGTTCACCGGCCAATCCGAGCCCGAGCGCCAGCCGTTTTGGTCATCAATCCCCTTGACGGGATTGGTGGCGCACTCGGGGGCGAAGTTTTGCAGGTAGAAGCGAGGGTTCTTCTCGATCTCGGTGACCGAGGCGACCTGGCCGGCATCGTTGAAGCAGTAGAAGCTCATCGATGCGTCGAACATGTGCCAGGTTTTGCCCTGATCCCAGGAGGCCTCGCAGACGGTGTGGTCGCCGAGCTGCACGTAGCGGGCCTTCCAGCCCATGTTGAGCCAGAGCGTATCGTTCAGGCCGGAGACGATGCCGCAATTGCAGTGGCCGTAGCTGTTGAAGAGCTGGATGGGGTCGAGAACCTCCATTCCGTTTTCCATGGGATTGGAGGTCTGCTTGCGGAGCGCGTGGGACCAGCGCCAGATGGCGATGGCCTGATCCTGCGGGTCTTTGTACTGGGAGGTGATGGAGCGGAGGTAACTGGGGAGATCGGTGAGGTCGGGTGTGGAATCGGTGCGGAGCGAGAGGTTGTAGACGGGGGCGGGTGATTCGGCGGCGGAGGATGGGGGAGATTGCAGTGCGGCCGCGGCCGCGATGAGGAGGAGTTTTGAGGTGAGGCGGGTGAGGTTCATGGCGAGGCTCCGGAGGCGGAAGCGGGTGCGGAGAAAAGGGAAGCGTGGCGAAGCGCATTACTGGTTGGGGGAAGGGTTGTTGAAGGTGCGGAGCTTGAATGGATAGATGAGGGGCGTGGCTTGGATTTGCAATGGAAATGCGTTGGTATTCGGAAAGTTATTTCAGGGCAGACAAGAATGTCTACCCCACCGATGTCTGATTTCTACTTCGCCGGAATTCGGATATTCTGCCGCGCGAGATGAAAGAAACTGATCTTCCGCTTCGATACAAGACGCCGCGCCAGTGGGCGGTTTCGGTGCTGGCCCGGCCGCTGGAACTGCTGAACGATCACGCGCATCTGGAGAAGAAGGCGGCGACCAACGCGCTGGAATTGCTCAATCGCTGGCCCGAGCCCAGTCCGCCGGAGAACTGGGTGACGGCGATGACGGCGATTTCGCGCGATGAGGTGGAGCATCTGGCGGTGGTGTGCCGGATGCTGGCGCGGCGGGGCGGGCGGCTGACCAAGTCGCACGCCAATCCGTACGCCAGCGCGCTGCACGGGCTGGTGCGAAGAGGGCGGGGGACGGAGGAACTGGCGGACCGGCTGATGATTTCCGCGCTGATCGAGGCGCGGTCGTGCGAGCGGTTCGCGCTATTGGCGGAGGTGTGCGAAGATCAGGAACTGCGCAAGTTGTATTCCGGGCTTTGGGCCAGCGAGCATGGGCACTACCGGACGTTCATTCAACTGGCGGAGCGGATTCTGCCTGCGGCTGATGTTGCAAAAAGATGGGAAGAAATGCTGGACCTGGAGTCGAAGCTGATTCAGGAGCAGACGGTGGGGGCGCGGATGCACAGCGGGGTGGGCGAGGCGTAAGGGGCGCGCTATCCGAGCGGCAGACCACGACTCAAATCGCGCGCGCCGTGAACCACACGAATATCTGGCGTCAGAGTCAAAACCATCCGTCCAATGATACCCATTTCCCGTGGTTTCGGCACGAGTTTTCTGCGCCATGATTGACGATCGGCCATTCCATGCAATATTCTCGCCCCCCGGCGGTATACCCACACGAGGAGACCTATCCATGAATTCGCAGCGGCTTGGAATGCGGGCGTTGGTTTTGGCTTTGGTGACACTGGCGATGTTGCTCGGCGGGCGGCCGGCGGCGGCCGATGATCAGTTCGTCGTTTACGAGGGCAAGGAGGGGCCGGGCAAGGGGAAGCATATCGTGCTGGTTTCGGGCGATGAGGAGTATCGCTCGGAGGAGGTCATGCCGCTGCTGGGGAAAATCCTGGCCGAGCGGCATGGGTTTAAGTGCACGGTGCTCTTCGCGGTGGATCCCAAGGGGGAGATCAATCCGAAGTACGCCAATAACATCCCCGGCCTGGAGGCGTTGGATTCGGCGGACCTGATGATCATCCTGACGCGCTTCCGGGCGCTGCCCGATGAGCAGATGAAGCACATCGACGACTTTCTCAAAGCGGGCAAGCCGGTCATCGGCCTGCGCACCGCAACCCATGCCTTTCTGGGAATGAAGGGCGATTATGCTAAATACAATAATGGCTACAACGGCCCGGAGAAGGAATGGGCCGATGGCTTTGGCCGCCTCGTGCTGGGGGAAAAATGGATCAGCCATCATGGGGCGCATAAATCCGAATCAACGCGGGCCGTCTTCGCCGAGGGCGCAAAGGATAACCCGCTGCTCAATGGCATCGCCGATGGGGAAATCTGGGGCCCGACGGATGTTTATGGCGTGCGCCTTCCTTTGCCGGGCGATTCCAAGCCGCTGCTCCTGGGCCAATCAGTCAAGAGAAGCGGCGATGCAATCGCGGGCGATGCGTTTTTCGGCATGCGGCCCGAGGATAAAGAGCCCGCCCCGCCCGTGACGGACAAGAAGACGGGAAAGGTGACGGATAAGAACAACCCCATGATGCCGGTGGCCTGGACCAAGTCCTACCAGATTCCCGGCGGCAAGACGGGCAGGGCATTCACCACCACGATGGGCTGCGCGACCGATCTGGCCAGCGAAGCGCTTCGCCGGTTGATCGTCAACGCGGCCTATTCGCTCGTCGATTTGAAAGTGCCGGAGAAGGCCAATGTTGCGGTGGTAGGTGAGTTCAAGCCCAGCGCCTTTGGAACAGAAAGTTATAAGAAGGGGATGAAGCCGAGCGACTACAAATAAAACTAAAAGCTAAAAAACTTAAGGCTGCGACGTGGCGGGGGGGGGGGCTAAAACATAAAGACATAAAACATAAGAAGCTAATCGAAGCTTCTTATGTTTTATGTCTTTATGTTTTTCCTCGGCGCGATTACGGCTTGATGGCCGCATCTTCCAATGTGACGTTATTCTGCTTCGCATTCCGCCCCTGGTGGCGGACGATTTCGAAGAGCAGATCGGTTTTGGTGGCGGCGGGGATCGTGGCCGTGAACTGGGTGGTCTGGAAGTCGAAGAGCGTGGGCTTGAGGGAACTTCGGAAAACCACATGGCCGGGGAAGGGGCGGCGGACTTCCACTTCGATCGGTTTGGCGGTGTAGTTGCGGAGGCGCTGGGAATAGATTTCGCGATCGTCCCAGCCGGCCACCGAGGAGTTGATGTCGATGACGGCCGCGCCGTCGGCGATTCTTCGGAAAACGTTGACGCCGTTGATCTGCATCCAGATTTCATCGCGGGAGGTTTTCAGTTTGATGAGCTCGAAGATGACGGATGGATCGGGGCCGAGATTCAATTCAATTTTGTCGCCGATGGGGATGTATTTGACGCGCTGGGCGGTGAGGTAGGACAGGCCGTTTCGGCCATTGTCGCGGAAGACGCGAACGATGCCATCGGGGAGGGGCGTGGTGCCGAGCTTGGAGGGGACATCGTTGGTCAGGAGGTACATGCGGACCAGATGGTTGCCGTACTCGGCCGGGCGGTAGCGGTATTGGATCTTGAGGGACACGGTCTGCGCTTCGAGCGAGCGCATGCGCTTGGACCAGCCGTTGCGGATGGTCTCGGTGCCCTCGATGGAGTAGATGAAATATTCGGAGAGGCCTTCCTTGATGACCTCCTTGGCCTTCTGCGCAAATTTGCCTCCCCCGCCAAAGGCCCGGCCGTTGATGTCCATCTCCGACTTGAGCGATTCCTCCATGGCCTTATTGCGGTAGTTGAGCCTGATCGAATCCTCCATGCCGCTCACATCCTTCATCTGGACTTGCGCCAGGCGGGCGATTTTCTCGACGAGGTTGATCGTGCCGACGACCAGGCGGACCTGGGCGTCTTCATACTCTTCACCGGAATTGTTGTGGATGCGAACGAAGCCTTCGAGGCCGAGGTTGGCCTCGGCCTTATCGGCGATGCAGACGTAGTCGGCCGACCAGGTGATGCCGCTGGTGAAGTAGGTGATCTCGACCGTGGCCTCGCCATCGATCTCGCTCTGCACGTTCCAGTAGAGCATCTGCGGCTTGTCGTGCGGGTAGGTCGTGTCCAGAACATCGAGCTTGTCGGCGCTGGTCAGGAAGCGAAGCTGGACGGAGGTGGGATCGATGAGCGTGTTGGCCCAGGAGAACTGGAGCGGATTCTCGCCCCGCTTGAATGTGATCGTACGCGTCTCGCGGACGAGTGTGATGTCTTCGGAGTTGTAGATCGTCAGTTGCACCGTGTTGCGCTTGGGGACCGTGGAGAGGTCCACGTTGCGGGCGCGGGCGGGCGGCGCTAGGAGCAGGAAGAGGGCGAGAAGGATGGCGGGTGAAGTATTCTTGAGCACGTCAATTGGACGCGGCCATGGCGGAAAAGTTCGCGGCCTTTTTTCTCGAACGAAAGACGACTGCAAAGAGGCAAAGGTACAAAGGAACAAAGAAGAAAAAGACAGGGTTAAGAAGGGCGCGGGCGGATGCGGATTCAAAGCACATCGGAGATTGGAAACCAATCACCACGAGCTTCTTTCAGTTATTTCCTTTTTTCTTCTCTGCGCCTTTGCGTCTTTGCGCCTTTGCGATCCTCGTCGCCGATTGCCCCAATTTCCTACGCGATCGGAAACTTCAGCCGAAACGTGCTCCCCTTGCCGGGTGTGGAATCGACTTCGATCGCGCCCCCATGAACCTGCGCGACGTGCTTGACGATCGAGAGCCCCAGCCCCGTCCCGCCCATTTCGCGGGAGCGGCTGCGGTCGACGCGATAGAAGCGCTCGAAGATGCGCGGGATGTCATCGCGGGGAATGCCGATGCCGTTGTCGATCACTTCCACCGCCACATGCGGGCCGATGACCAGCGTGCGCACGCGCACCGTGCCGCCTTCGGGGGTGTACTTGCTGGCGTTTTCGATCAGGTTGGAAACGGCCCGCTCGATGTAGTCGGCGTTGCCCTTGATGGGGGGAAGCGGGTCGTGATCTTCGAGGGTGAGCGTCTGGTTTTTCTTCTGGGCGGCCGGGACCAGCATGTCGTAAGCCTTCTGAACGACCAGGTCCAAATCGACCGGCGCCCGCCGCGAGGAGATGCCGATGCTCTCCAATTTGGAAAGCTCGAGCAGGTCGGAAACGAGGTTGGTGAGCTGGTTGGTGTGCTTGTGGATGACGGCCAGGTATTCCGGGGCTTTGCGCTCATCCTGCCACGCGCCATCCTGCAAGGTCTCGACGAATCCCTTGATGACCGTCAAAGGCGTGCGCAGCTCGTGCGAGACATTGGCGACGAATTCCTTGCGGAGCTCCTGGTACTGGAAGGACTGCGTGATGTCGTGGGCGACGATCACCAGTCCCTGGGCCAGCCCTTCGGAGGGGAAGGTGCAGAGCGTGACATCGAGATGCCGCGCCGAGAGGGGGCCGATGTTGATCAGCTTCCGCTGGGCGCTGGTGAGGACCTCGGCCGCGGCCTTGATGATCTGCTCGTTGCGGACGATTTCGAAGAGCTGCTTGCCGACGGATTTCCCGACTTCGAAGCCGAGGAGTTTTCCGCCGGCTTCATTCACCAGCAGGATGCGCTGATTGAGGTCCGTGGCGATGACGCCTTCGGACATGGAGGAGAGGATGGTGAGGAGCTCGGCCTTGTCCTGCGTGGTCTGCTCGAGCAGGCGCTGCAGGGAATCGGCCATGGAATTGAGCGAGGTGGCCAGCGTGGCGATTTCGCCCTTCTCCGGCCGAAGGGTGCGCCGCCCCAACTCGCCGCGGGCCAGGGCATGGGCGAAATCGGTGAGTTCCAGCATCGGGGCGGTATGCCGGCGCGCGAAGAGGTAGCAGATGATCGCGGCCGCGATGCCGGAGATGGCGGCGAAGGTGGCCAGGGCGGTGTAGAGCAGGCCGAGATTGTGGTCGAGTTGCTGGAGATGGACGGCCATTCGCGCGTAGTAGATTTCGCCGGAGGGGCCTTTGATGGGCCGGCCATCGAGATCGCGCACCGGCTGGGCGTGGTAGAGGAGCGAGGAGTGGATGGTGGCCGATTCGCGGGAGTCGAAACCTTCACCCGAGGCGGCCGCGCGGGCGAATTCGGGGCGGAGGTCGTGCGCCTCCATCGTTTCGGGGTCGGCCTCGGAATCGGCGATGACTTTGCCGCCTTCGCGCATGATGGTGACGCGGGCGTCGATGGCCTGGCCGAGCTTTCTAATCCGCTCGTTGAACGAGGCGGCGAAAGTGTCGGCGCGGGGAGATTGTTGCAGCGCCGGCCCGATGGCGTGTGAGATCAGCCGGACGCCTTCGCGGAGCGCGGCTTGCTGGCGGTCAAGATAGGTGGTGCGGATCGTGTGGGCGGCGAAAATCCCAACGGAGGTCGTGACGGCGCAAATCAGGAGCAGGTAGGGTAGGAAAAGCCGGCGAAAGAACGGTGAGGCGAGCAACGGGGTCCTCGAGTGAAGTGAGGGTGGACGATTTGAGTGTAGAGGATAGAGGGTGGAGGATGGATTGGGAAATCCGCGGGCGCGCGACAGTCATTCTGAGGTACTCCGAAGAATCTTGCGCATCCGTCGTGGCCGATTCGTTTGGTGAACGGGCCAATACGTCGCGGCTGGATTCTTCGGTCGTCTATACTCCCTCAGAATGACCCTTGGAATGGCGCATTGGTGATGTCACGCCGTCGCGGGCGAGGTGTCGCGGAATTTGTATCCGAAGCCGCGAATCGTCTCGATCTGGTCAGCGCCGCGGCCGAGTTTGCGGCGGATGGCGGTGATGTGGACGTCGATGGTGCGGTCGAAGACGTTGGCATCCCGGCCGAGGGCGGCATCGATGATGTCATCGCGGGTCAGGACCCGCCCAGGCTTGCCGGCGAGGAACTGGAGAATGCGGAACTCGGTGGCGGTGAGGGAGACGGCCTTGCCGCCGAAGAGGACCTCATGGCGGGCGACATCGATGGTCAGGTCGCCGTGGCGGATGATCTGCTGCGGCTCGGCCTGGGTGGCGGTGCGGCGGAGGATGGCCTTGACGCGGGCGACCAGCTCGCGCGGGGAGAAGGGCTTGACCACGTAATCATCCGCGCCGATTTCCAGGCCCACGATGCGGTCGGCCTCGGTCGCCTTGGCGGTGAGCATGATGATGGGCACGCGAGCGGTGCGGCTATCCTGGCGGAGGCGGCGGCAGACTTCGAGGCCGTCCATGCCGGGCATCATCAGGTCCAGCACGATCAGGTCCAGCTTGTGTCGCTGGGCGATCTCGATGGCCGACTGGCCATCGGTGGCGGCGATGGCGTCGAACCCATCCTTCTCGAGGTTGTAGCGCACCAACTCGATGAGGTCCTTTTCGTCGTCGATGATGAGGATGGAACCTTTATTGCTCATAGTCGTGGGGGCTTGGAATGTCATAGTGTAATCATTGATTCAAGTGACAGAAGCCGACTTGGCGGAAAAAGCGGCCTGCGACGCGGCATGGCGGACATCCCGCCCCTGCACGATGTAAATTGCCTCTTCGGCGATATTGGTGGCGTGATCGCCGATCCGCTCGATGTTGCGGGAGATCAGGATCAGCGAGAGCGCCCGCTGGATGGTGCCGGGGTCGGCCATCATGTACGTCAGCAGGGTCCGGAATATCTGGTCGCGGAAGGCATCGACCTTCGACTCCTCCTGCATGATCCGCTCGGCGATGTTCACATCGCGATTGATGACGGCGCTGAGCGCATCGCGCACCATCTTCTGCGCGATCTCCGCCATGATCGGCAGATCGACCATCGGCTTGAGCGCCGGCTGGGAGAGAACGTAGGAGGCGTTCTGGACGATGTTCTTGGCCTGGTCGGCGATGCGTTCCAGATCGGTGACGATCTTGCTGGCGTTGAAGAGGAAGCGCACATCCTTGGCGACGGGCTGATGCAGCGCGGTCAGGCGGATGGCCTCATCGTCGATCTCCACCTGGAGGGCGTTGACTTCATCCTCCTTGGCGTAGACCTCGGCCGCCAGGGATTGATCGCGCTCCACAAGGATGCGGACGGCCAGTTCGATCATGGACTCTGCGAGCGAGCCCATGAGGACGATCTTTTTCGAGACGTCCTGAATTTGTTCATCGAAGTGGCGGACCATGGTGTCCTTTCAAAGGACGAGGGAAATGGAGCGGGGGCCGGGTCAACTGTGAAGGATGGTAGCGACGGTTGTTATGAAGGGGCAAGCGGTATGTGAAGATCAGGTTAAGGCCGCGTGATTATGCGGCGGTATCTGCGGGAAGGAGGTTTTAGTTGCGATATTCATACGGATGGCCATCTTACTCCCTCTTCCAAGGCCGGTGATATTCGCCCATTCGCCGTGCCGCTTTTCCGGCCGTGGGAGAGGGTGGCGGTGAGGGGTCCGCGGCATTCGACGAGAATTGATCGCCGGGTCTTAATACAACCTTCAAACGGGGGGACTAGGGTTGGGGGCAGGAGACCGCCATGAGCACCTCAACCGATGACACGATGGTCGAGAACGAGCCGGCCGGCGAATTGCGCGGCCGCGGTGATTCGGCGGCGGAGATTGGCCCGATGATGAATGAAGTGGCGGCTTCCTCCAATCAAATCAATTCGAGCAGTCCCGCCCCCGGCAATCTTTCGCCCCGGCAACAGATGCGGCGGTCGGCGCTGGTGGTGCCGGAAACCATTGGCCGGGAAGTGCCCGCGCTGGCGGGGAATCAGGCGCTCAAGGCGGATGTGTCCAACCTGAGTTTTTTCTACGGGTCGTTCAAGGCGCTGAAGAGCATCAACCTGCCGATCGCGCAAAACAAGGTGACGGCCCTGATCGGCCCATCGGGGTGCGGCAAGAGCACGCTGCTGCGCTGCTTCAACCGGATGCACGATTTGTATCCGAATACGCGGTACGAAGGGGCGATCACGCTGCATCCCGAGGGCGTGAATATCGTTCGGCCGGATATCGATCCGATCGAAGTGCGGATGCGCATCAGCATGGTCTTCCAGCGGCCGAATCCGTTTCCCAAGAGCATTTTTGAGAACGTGGCGTTCGGCCTGCGCGTCCGCGGCGCGAGCAACCGGCGGGTGATGGAAGAGCGCGTGGAGAAGGCCCTGCGCGGTGCGGCGCTGTGGGATGAGACGAAGGATCGCCTGCAAGAATCGGGGATGTCGCTATCCGGGGGGCAACAGCAGAGGCTCTGCATCGCCCGGGCCCTGGCGACGGACCCGGAAATCGTGTTGTTCGATGAGCCGACCAGCGCCCTGGACCCGATCGCGACAGCGCGGATCGAAGAACTGATCAATGAGCTACGCGCCAAGGTGACCATCGTGATCGTCACCCACAGCATGCAGCAGGCGGCGCGTGTTTCGGACTACACGGCCTTCATGTACCTCGGGGAACTGATCGAATTCGACAGGACGGACAAGATGTTCACCAATCCGAATAAGAAGCTCACTGAAGAATACATCACCGGGCGGTTTGGGTGATAATGTTCGGGGTCAGTTGCGTTCGGGGTCAGGAGCCGGACACCAGAAGCTGTCGATAGGCGATCGCGTGATGCCCGGCTCCTGACCCCTTCTATTCAAACTTGGTGGGGGCGCGAAAGGGTCAGGAGCCGGGGGACGCTTGCGAACTTGGTTGAGGTTTCTGGTGGCCGGCTCCTGACCCTGCTGAAAGCATCGCGCTGGAGCTTGGATGGCGGTAGCGCTGCGCATATCATCCTTTGTTATGCGCAAATCGGACATTTACAGTGTGATTCTTGGGGGCATCGTCTTTGTTGTGGTCTCGCTGGTTTCTGCAACGCGGGCGGCCGATGAGGCGGCGACTTCGGAGGGGCAATCCGCGCACACTTGGCCGAAGATCCCCATCTTGACGGTCGATCCTTCCAAGCCGCCGGCGTTCAAGGAGGCCGAAGAAGCCGCCAAGGGGTTCAAGGTCCCGAAAGGTTTGAAGGTGTCGCTCTTCGCGGCCGAGCCGCAGGTGGTTTCGCCGGTCGCGTTCAGCATCGACGAGAAAGGCCGTGTCTACGTCATCGAGACCTTCCGCGCCTGGGGCAACGGCGGCATCGACATGCGGCAATTTATGCACTGGCTGGACTATGACATGGCCGCGCGGACGGTGGAGGATCGCATCGCCTGGTCGAAGAAAATCGGTGGTGAGTCGGCCAATAACCTGACGCTCGATTCCGACCGCGTCCGCCTGCTGGAAGATAGGGATGGAGATGGCCGGGCGGATTCGGCGACGATTTTCACCGATGGCTACAACACGATTGAATCGGGACTCGCGGCCGGGATCCTGGCGCGCAAGGGGCAGGTCTATTTCGCGAATATTCCCAATCTGTATCTGCTGAAGGATACCAAGGGCGATGGCAAGGCCGATTCGAGCACCGTGCTGGCTTCGGGCTTCGGCGTTCACTATCAATTTCTCGGCCACGATCTGCATGGGCTGACCATGGGGCCCGATGGCCGGCTCTATTATTCCATTGGCGATCGCGGCGTTCATCTGACGACCAAGGAGGGGAAGGTCATCGACAACCCGGACAGCGGCGTGGTCTTTCGCAGCGATCCCGATGGATCGAATCTGGAAGTCGTCGCCACCGGCCTGCGCAACCCGCAGGAACTGGCGTTCGATGATTACGGCGATCTTTTTACGGGGGATAACAACTGCGACATGGGAGACAGCGCGCGCTGGGTCTACATTGTCGATGGCCTCGATGCCGGCTGGCGGTGCGGATACCAGTTCATCACGCAGCCGAATAATGGGGGCGTGTGGATGTCGGAGAATTTGTGGCATCTTGAAGGCGATCACCCGGCCGCGTGGTGCCTGCCGCCGGTGGGATACGCGCCGCCGGGGCCATCGGGGCTTGCGCATTACCCGGGGACGGGGCTGGGGGAAAAATATAAAAATCGGTTTTTCCTCTGCGATTTCCGAGGCGGCACCAACAGCGGTGTCTGGCAGGTCGCTTTCAAATCGCGCGGGGCGACATTTGAGCTCGCCGAGCGCAAGCAGTTTTTGTGGAATCTCCTGCCGACGGATGTGGAGTTTGGGCCTGATGGTTCGCTGTATGTGAGCGACTGGGTGAATGGATGGTTTCGGCCGATGAAGGGGCGGATCTGGAAAGTATCGGATCCGAAGGAGTCGGATTCAGCGCTGGTAGTGGAGACGAAGAAACTCATCGGCGAAGGGATGAGCGCCCGGCCCATCGATGAACTCATCAAGCTCCTGGCCCATCCGAATCAAAAGGTGCGCCTGGAGGCGCAGTACGAACTGGCGGCGCGCGGCGAGCGGGCCATCGCGCCATTGCAGAAGCTGATGAGCGAGGAAGGCGACCAGCTCGCGCGGATTCACGCGATCTGGGGGCTGGGCCAGATCGCGCGCAAGTCGCCCAGGGCGATCAAGCCGGTGACAAAACTCCTCGATGATGGCGACAGCGAACTCCGCGCCCAGGCCGCCAAAGCTCTCGGCGAAGCCCGATTCACCGCCGCGCAGCCCGCCCTCATCAAGCGCCTGAAAGATGAAACCCAGCGCGTGCGCTTCTTCGCGGCGCTGGCGGTGGGGAAGATCGTCGCACAAACCGGAACTGAGCGCCGTGACTCCGGACAAGCCGGGACAGAGCGCCGGGAGCGCAGCGACCCCAGCGCCGTCCCGGATGGCGCGGAGCGGAGCAAACCAAACCCCGCTGAAAAACCCGACAAATCCGCAACGCCCGAAAAGCCCGACAAAGAGTCCAAACCCAAGACGCCCCCCGCTCAGGCGATTATCGAGATGGTCCGGGAAAACGCGGATCGCGATCCGTATGTTCGGCATGCCGGAGTGATGGCGCTGCTTTGGATCAATGATCAAAAGGCGATCGCGGCGGCCGCCAATGATTCTTCCGATGCCGTGCGCCTGGCCGCGCTGCTCGTCATGCGCCGACAGAGCAATGCGTCGGTGGCGAAATTGCTGAACGATCCGATCAAGAGCCGGCCGGGAGCGCTGCCGGTCCTTGCCGATGAAGCCGCGCGGGCGATATACGACTCGCCCATCGAATCGGCCATGCCGGCTCTGGCGGCGCAGCTCAAGGAGAAGATCACCAGCCGCCCGGTGTGGCTGCGGGCGATTGCCGCCAACCTGCGCCTGGGCGGTGCGGAGAACGCGGCGCTGCTGGCCAAAGTTGCCGGCGATGCCACCGAGCCGGAGGATGCGCGGGTGGAGGCGCTGTGGGCTCTTGCCAACTGGGCCGATGCGCCGGGGCGCGATCGGGTGATCGGCCTGTGGCGGCCGATCGCGCCGCGGGATAAGTCGCTGGCGGTGGAGGCGGCCAAAGGCGTGCTGGCGGAGATCGTGAAAACCGCGCCGGACAAAGTCAAAATCGCGGCGATTTCAGCGATCGAGAAATTGGGCGCTGGGGCGGAGGGCCTGCCGGCGATGGTGCGCTCGAAGGATCTCAAGCCAGATGTCCGCGCGGCGGCGCTGCATGCAGTGGCCATCCTGAAACTCGACGGACTTGATGAACTCGCCAAGCTCGCCTTCCACGAAGGCGCGGGGACGAGCCTGCGCCGCGAGGCAATCCAGATTCAGATGAACCAGCCCGATGCGGCCGCCCGTCTGGAGGCGATTTACAAGGATGGGACCGTCCCAGATCAGAAGGCCGTTTTGGAGGCGCTGGTCTCGCCGCTGGTGACGGGGACTTCGGGAAAATCGGCCATTGCCGAGGCGGTACTGGCGGGGTGGATGGATAAGCTGCTGGCTGGAAATGTCCCGGCCGAGCTCCATCTGGATCTGCTGGAGGCGGCCGGTCGGTCTTCATCGAAACTCGTCGCCGCCAAGGTCAAGGAATATGAGGGCCGGCGCGATCCGAAGGACCCGCTGAGCGGATTCACCGAATCGCTGGTTGGCGGCGATGCGAAGAAGGGGGAGAAGATTTACCTGGAGAAGGGGAGCGTCGCCTGCGTGCGCTGCCACAAGATCGGCGGAGATCAGGTGACCGTCGGCCCTGATCTGGCCGGCCTCGCCTCGCGCAAGGATCGGCGCTATATGCTGGAATCGATTTTGAAACCCAACGCCCAGATCGCGCCGGGCTTTGAAAGCGTGTTGCTTAAGCTCAAAGGCAACGAAACCCACGCCGGCGTGCTCAGGAAGGAAGACGCCAAAACGATCACCCTCGCAGAGCCCGATGAAGGGATCACCGTCTACGACAAATCCGAAGTGATCTCGCGCAGCACGGGTCTGTCGCCGATGCCCGAGGGTCTGGAGAAGATGCTGACCAAGAGAGAGTTGCGCGACCTGGTCGAGTTTTTGGCCAGCCAGAAGTAGTAGAACCGCGCCGGGTGCCACCGTGCTGGGTGCCATGCCCTGACGAGCCGCCCAAAATCGTTCACTCGCGGCGCAAGGCAATTGGCTCGTCTGGGCATGCCCCCGCCGCGCCGCCTTTGAACTTCAATAGCGATACTCCGTCGGCATGCCCAGACGAGCCGATCAATCCTCACTGCGAGGGAGGTTCTTTCTACGGCTCGTCAGGGCATGGCACCCAAAAACTGTAATTTACCGCTTCATCGCCTCTTCCACTTCCTTCACCGTTTTGGGAATCGCCGCTGTCAGATTCTTCGGTCCATTGCGCGTAATGAGAATGTCATCCTCGATGCGCACCCCCGTCTTCGCCTGCGGCAGATAAACGCCCGGCTCGATCGTCACGATCATCCCCGCCTCCAGCGGGCCATCGGGTGTCACATCGTGGACATCCAGCCCGAGCTGGTGGCCGATGCTGTGGATGAACGCATCGCCGAGGCCTGCTTTTTCGATCACATTCCGCGCTGCTTCATCCACCGCCGTCATCGTCACGCCCGGCCGCGCCGCTTTGATCCCCGCCAGTTCCGCACGCAACACCACCTCATACAAATCGCGCTGCTCGGGCGTAAACCGGCCGGAAACGGGAAGCGTGCGCGTGACATCGGCCGCGTATCCCGCGAAACGGGCGGCCGAGTCGATCACGATTAAATCCCCCGCCTCCAGCGGCGCGGTGTTGGCCATGTAATGCAGGATCGTTCCGTTGAGCCCCGAGCCGACGATCGAGTTGTAGGCGACGCCCTCCGCGCCGGCCAGGCGATACGCGGATTCGAGGGCGTGCTCGAGCTGGCCTTCGGTCAGGCCCGGGCGGATGTATTCGAGAATTGCGTTGTAGCCGCCCGCCGTCGCAGCGGCGGCGCGCTGCATGAGATGGAGCTCGCCGGCCGACTTGACCGCGCGCATGCGCGGCAAAGTCTGCGTGTGGTCTTCGATCTGCAAGGCGGGGATGCGCTGGGAGA
>JBBRTW010000080.1:0-19619 GCA_038244055.1 Tepidisphaerales bacterium
AACACGATTCAGGGAAATTACATCGGCACCGACCCAACCGGCACGGCGGCGCGGGCGAATTTCCACAATGGCGTGGGGACGCAGTATTCTCCCAACAACCGGATCATCAACAACGTCATCTCGGGCAACACCGATGATGGGATCATCCTGATCGGCGCGGGGTCTTCGGGAAATGTCGTGCAGGGGAATATCGTGGGGTTGAACGCGGCGGGGACGACGGCGCTTCCGAATACGCTTTACGGAATCGAAATCCAGACCGACAACAACACCATCGGGGGCACGACGGCGGCCCAGCGCAACATCTTTTCCGCCAATCTTCAGACCGGCATCGTCCTCTATACCAGCGGGGCCACCGCCAACCTGATCCAGGGCAACTACATCGGCACGGACATCACCGGCAACCTCGATCGCGGCAATAAATTCCAGGGGATCGCGCTGTCGAATTCGCCCGGCAACACGATCAAGGGGAATCTGATCTCCGGCAACGATGCCGAGGGCGTGGGCATTTTCCCGGCCAACAACAACATCGTTCAGGGCAATACGATCGGCTGGTCGGCCAGCGGGGCGGCGATGTTGAATGCGACCTGGGGCGTGGTGATGGTCGGCGGGGCCACCGGCAACACGATCGGCGGCACCGGCGCGGGCCAGGGCAATTATATCAATGGCAATCATCCCAGCGGGGCGGTTTACAACAGCGGCACGAACACCGTCACCGGCAATGTGGCCACCGCGCCGACGGGCACGAGCGTGCCGGGAGCGTTCACGTTCGGGGCATCGACCTATACGGCGGCCGAGGCGGGCGGGACGGTGACAATCACGGTGAATCGCACGGCGGGGACGAATATCGCGGCGGCGGTGAATTACGCGACGGGAACGGGCACGGCGACGGCCGGGTCGGATTACACGGCTGCATCGGGCACGCTGAATTTCGCGGCCGGGCAGACCAGCGCGACGTTCACCATCGCCTTGATTAACGATACCCTGGTGGAGGGGAACGAGACCGTGCCGCTGTCGCTTTCATCGCCCACGGCCGGCGCGACATTGGGCAGCCCCTCGACATCGACGTTGACGATCACCAGCGAGGATGTCGCGGCTGTGGATACGATTCCGCCGACGGTCACCTCGGCGCAATTCGTTTACGATGCCAATCCGCAGAAGCTGCTGATCGGTTTCAGCGAAGATGTTTCGGCGACGTTGTCGGCGGCCGATTTTTACATCATCAACTCGCAGACCTTCCAGAGCATCTCGCCCACTTCGGTGACGTTCGACAAGGCGAGCAATACCGCGACGGTGACGTTCTCGGGCACGCTGGCGAATGCGGTTTACAAGTGCAACCTCTTCGGCGATGGCGTGACCGATGCGGCCGGCAACAAGCTCGATGGGAATAACGATGGCGTGGCCAACGGCACGTTCGTCTACAATTTCTTCCAACTGGCGGGCGATGCCGATCGCGATGGCGGAGTCGGGCTGTCGGACCTGCTGACGCTGTCGAACAATTATGGCGGGACGGGCGGTGTGGCGCAGGGCGATTTCGATCACGATGGACACATCGGGCTGAACGACCTGTTGATCCTGGCCAACAATTATGGAACGGCGCTGACTCTGCCGGCCGCCAGCCCGGCGGCGGCCCCCGCGCCGGCCCCGGCGATGGTCATCGCGCTGATGCCGCCGAGCAGGAACCCCAAGGCGGTGCCGGGCGTCAAGCCGGTGGCGATTGCCCCGCCCGCCAAGACCGCCGCCGCGAAGAAGCGGTCGCTCTTCTCCGATGAATCGATTTAAGGATCAGGAGACCATGCGGAAGCGCGGCCTGGGAACGGACTTGACCCATGCGGCGACTTTCAGTCGCTTGTCCTGGGCGCTCTGGAGATGCTCCAGATACTGGCGGAGGGAATCCTCATCGAACTGGGCCAGAAAATCGGGCTGGGCCGTCTGGTTGAGTTGGCGGACGGCGTCGATGAGTTGACGTTTGTTCATCACCTGTTTACTCTCGATTTGACAAGGCGCAACACGAGGATCGGCAGCGGTCACAAACAGGCAGACGCCCCGCGGGGAGCCTTGCCCTTCCGATGCCGGCCTATCCAGGGATTGATCGGTCATCGTGCCTCGTCGACTTGAAATACCCAGCCATGTCAGAAGCTTTGCCGACCAACACCGCCGACAACACCGCCGACGCCGCCGCCCATCGAGCTGAAAAGGCCGATGCCGAGGGACGCCTGACCCAGCTCTACACGATGTCGCGGACCGCGGGGATGACCAATCAGGAATATGTCGCGGTCAATCCGATGGCGATCGTGGCGGTGCTCCTGGGGCTGATCAGCGCGCTGGCGTTTCTAGCGCCGCTGCTGCTGCTGATTCCGGCGGTGGCGGTGTTTTTCTCGGTGCTGGCGATCCGGCAGATCAACGATTCCAACCAGACGCAGACAGGCAAGGCCTTGGCGTGGTTGGGGTTGCTCATCGCCCTGGCGTGCGGGCTGGGGACGGCGGGGATTCTGATCGCGGATGGGATTCGCTCATCGGCCGATGAGAAGGAAATCAGCAAGACGATCGCGGAGGTCGGGCGACTGCTCAAGGCGGGGGATTATCCGGCGGCGTATGAGCATTTCGATCCGGTTTTTCAGGAGCGGTGGAAGCTGGCGGATTTCACGCGGACCTGGGAAGCGATCAAGGCGGCGGCGGGCGGGCCGGTGGAAAAATTCGAATGGAACCAGGTGCCA
The DNA here is from genome assembly GCA_038244055.1 of Tepidisphaerales bacterium. Taxonomy (GTDB): domain Bacteria; phylum Planctomycetota; class Phycisphaerae; order Tepidisphaerales; family Tepidisphaeraceae; genus DASPKW01. Next base: position 2,715 of record JBBRTW010000080.1, read on the forward strand.
CCCATCGCCAGCAGCGCTGGCGGGGCGCGGCTGGCGCACACCAAGGTGCTGATGAAGTTCCCCAAAGGGGCGGAAGATCGATACGACATTGCCCTCAGGGAATCGGGGAGCAAATGGCGGGTGATCGACCTGCCCTCGTTCTTTTTCGTGGATAGGCGGAAAAAGGCGGGGGATGACTTCAATCTGGATCCGACGGGCAGGTAGTTGGGGCGATTCGACGGTCCCATAACCCCTATGTTTTCCTCAATATCTGCTCTGAGGGCTCATATTCGGGTCCGATCATGCCGATGATGAGTTGGGGCGCGGTGCGCCCCAAGAGAGGGTTTTCTATGATGGCTCCAATCAGGACGGTCGGGGGATGGTTGGCGGGGATGGCGGCGGTGGCGCTGGCCGGTATGCTGGCGACGGGTTGCGCGCGGGTGAACGCGGTGTGGGATGCGGCCACCGGGCCGATGTCATCGGCGAAGACGGAAAAGGCGATCTACACCGCGCCGGTGGCCCAGGGCGATGAAGCATCTTCCGATTACGCGCCGATGCCGGATTTCAAAGGCTCGCCGGTGCCGGCGTACCAGCCGAATCAGCCGGGCCAGGCGTTCCAGCCGGCGCTGGAGCCTGCGAAAATTCCGGTGATTAATGTGTTTGGCGAACTCGATGGCCGGGAGTTTAAGACACTGCCCGAGGGGGGGGATTACGGTTTCCAGCAGCATACGTTTACAGATGAGGGGTATGACTCGGATATCGCCATCGATCCTACCGGCAAGTTAATGGTCTTCGCCTCGACGCGACATGCCGAGAAGACGGATATCTATCTTCAGCGGGTGGATGGAACGAGCGTGACTCAACTGACCAATGATCCGGCCGATGATGCCCAGCCGGTGTTCAGCCCGGATGGGCGGACGATCGCGTTCGCATCGACTCGGGCGGGGTCTTGGGATTTGTACACGATGGATCTCGATGGCCGGAGTGTCACGCAGGTTACTTCGGGCCCATCGCAGGATATGCACCCGAGTTTCAGCCCGGATGGGAAGTTCCTGGCGTATTGCTCGATCGGCGGGAAAAGCGGGCAATGGGAACTGTGGATCGTGAATTTGGTGACGCGCGAGAAGCAAATGATTGGGTATGGGCTTTTCCCGACGTGGTGCCCCGATCGCGGTGTGAATCGGATCGCGTTCCAGCGGGCGCGGCAGCGGGGATCGCGGTGGTTCAGCTTGTGGACGTTGGACCTGGTGGAAGGGGAGGCGCGGAAGATCACGGAAGTGGCGGTCAGCTCCAATGCGGCGATTGTCAGCCCGTCCTGGAGCCCGGATGGCAAACGGCTGGCGTTCTCGACCATTGTCGAGCCGGCGCAGATGAGCAAGGGCAAGCCGCGCGGGCAGCAGGATGTGTGGATGGTGGATGCGGATGGGGGGAATCGGCATCGGCTGAGCGATGGGACCGGGATCAACCTCGCGCCGTGCTGGGCGAGCGATGGAAGGGTCTATTTCATCAGCGATCGCGGGGGGCACGAGAATATCTGGTCGGCGCGTACGGAGCCGGCGGCGAATTGGCCGATGGCGGCTAAGAAGGGAAAAGAACGATCGCCCAACGCCTCTACTGGAGGTGATTTACGCACGACGGTAGGATCGGGCGATCCGTCGGAGTTGGCTAAGTAGTTTGTGGGCGGAAGACACGGGTAAGGCCCTGGAGCCTTACCAATGCCCGCTACGCGAACATGAAGACACGGGTAAGGCCTGAGAGCCTTACCCATGCCACCCAGGACCTATGGATGGGCGATTGCTTCAAGGACGAGGCTATTATGCGGCGGACGAGGCACATCTGGATCGCAATGACGCTGCTCGCGTCGCTCGGGCTGGCATCGTGCGAGACGGCGGAGCCCGCATACAGCCGCGAGACGCCTAAAGTGCTGCTGACCAAGCGGCGGCAAATCTGGGCGGTAGCGCCGGTGATGAATTTGAGCGGGGAAAAGGGCGTGGATCCGATTCTGCAGGCCGATCTGCTCTTCCAGCAGTTGCAGCAGGTTCGGGGCTTGACGGTGATCCCGGTCAATCGCGTGGTCGAGGTTTACGCCAGCCTGCGGATCGACCATGTCTCCTCGCCCGATCAGGCGGCGCTGGTGTGCGACCTGCTCCAGTGCGATGGGCTGCTTGTCTCCTCCTGCACGATCTACGATCCGTACAACCCGCCGAAGTTCGGGCTGGCGATGCAGTTGTTCCTCAAGCCGGGGAGTTACGCCCGGCCGGCGAATGTCGATCCCCGCGAGTTGGTGCGCCGCGCCGCGCCGCGGGAATCGGAGGGGATCGCGGTGGTGAACGCGGACATCGTGCAGGCGGTGGGGATGTTCGATGCGGCCAACGGGAGCGTGCGGGACCGGATCAAGATGTATGCGGCCGGGCGGCACGATCCGGTGGGACCGCTGGGCGAAAAAGAGTACTTCGTCCATATGGATCGATTCTGCGGATTCGTCTATTCGGAGCTGATCGATCAGCTTATTGGCAGTTCGAAGTTGAAGGGGCTGTAGGGATTGTGGATTGCGGATTGCGGATTGCGGATTGCGGATTGCGGATTGTGGATTGGAATACTCGATCCGCCTGCTTTCAATCCGCAATCCGCAATCGCCAATCCACAATGTAATTATTGGTCCGAAAGTTATGTGACGGAGAGAAAGTGCCGATGGAGTAATGGGCGCTGCGGGTTTTTCCGGCGCTGAAGTCGAAAAGATGCGGCTGAGCCGCGTCAACAGGAGAATGGACCCATGCAGAAGCAGGGTGTGCTACAAGGCGTAAAAGAGCAGGGAACGCGGACGCTGAGCCTGGTTAAAGGCAATCAGCAGTTCTGTTTCCGATACCAGGTCGGCGAGGAAGCCAAAGTCCTTGAGTCGTTGATCGAAATGGTCAATCGGCGCGAGCTTTCCTTCGACTGGTTCGACGCCGCGGTACTCAGCCATCAACTCGGCCAGCATTTGGCAAAAGAATTGAAGGCTTACTTGCCGAAAAAGGCTGCATGAAGGTTATCGGGACTGTCAGCGTCGGAGCCGCTGCGTTCTGAGAGTGACCGCCGCGACCCGTTGGGCTTCGCCGCCCGGCCGGTTGCGTTCGGACGACCGCATGACCCGCGGTCAGCCGAGCGGGATGTCGGGCCATGGAGCATCGGATGCCGGTAGGCGCGGAGCGCCTGGCGCCGAGGCCGATCGCCAGCCAGACCGTCGTTGGGCCACCGGAATCGCCGGCCGCGTGGCAAGTGTGTCCGCAAGCGCCTCGTAGCGCCTGCGGCCGTCCAATTCTAATCGCCACGCTGAGTTTATATGGACGCAGCCACCGCAATCAGCTCGGTTTCCCCGAGCACCGTTCCGCACAACGCTCCGCACCCCAAGCACTTCACCCCGCAGGTCAAGGCGTTTCTGGAGTATCTCAAACTCGAGAAGCACTTTTCAGACTATACGGTCAAGAGCTACGGGGCCGATCTCATTCAGTTCGGGCTTTTCATCGCCGGAGAGATCGGGCACGCCAGCGCGCCGCAATCTTCCGAGAAGGTAACGCCCGAGCAGGTGGATGAGCGGCAGCTCAAGTGCGAAGCGCTGACCATTCGCGAGTTCCTCGCGTATCTCTACGCCCAGAACTACACCAAGAGTACGACGGCCCGGAAGCTGGCGACGCTGCGGAGCTTCTACAAGTTCCTCATCCGCCGCGGCGCGGTCAGCGTCAACCCGCTCTCGACGATCCGCACGCCCAAGCAGGAGAAGCGCCTGCCGAAGTGCCTGGATCTGGAGCAGGTTCAGAAACTGCTGGATGCGCCCGATGATGGAGAGCTGCTGGGATCGCGCGACAAGGCGATGCTCGAAGTGCTCTACTCCAGCGGTATCCGCGTCAGCGAACTGGTCGAACTGGAAATCCAGGACCTGGATCTTCAGGAAGGGATCCTGCGGGTGCGCGGCAAGGGGCGCAAGGATCGTCTCACGCCCATCGGCAGCCAGGCGATCAAGGCGATGCAGCGGTATTTCGAACTGCGCAACGCCGACCCGCGGTTGAGCCAGCAGGCCGCCAACCAGCGCGTCTTCCTCAATAAGCACGGCGAGGCGCTTTCCACCCGATCCGTCCGCCGCAAGCTCGACAAATATCTCATCGAAGCGGGGCTCGATCCGGGAATCAGCCCGCACACGCTGCGGCACAGTTTCGCCACCCACCTCCTGAACAACGGCGCGGATTTGCGCAGCGTGCAGGAACTATTGGGGCACCAGAGCCTCTCGACCACGCAGATCTACACGCACCTGACGACGACCCGCGTCAAGCAGGTGTACGACCAGGCGCATCCGCGAGCCGGCAGCGACACGATCGGCTCGAACGGGAATGGCAACGGCTCGTTCCCGCATCCATCATCGAACGGCCCGGTTCCGCCGCAGAATCCGTATTATCCGGCCAAGGCTGGATAAGAGCGGGCGTCGGGATTGAATTGAAATGCAGAGAAGCACGAGACGCGGAGTCTCGTGCTTCTGTTTGGATCGGCGTTAATGTCCGTTGTTCTTGGCCGCCTCGCCGGATTTAACGGGGCGCGTCAGACCCAACTCCTCCACCCGCTCGCGTCTCCAGCCGCATTCGGGGCAGCCGCGGATGAAGTCGTAGCCGAGGTCGTAGCCGCAGTCGATGCAGCAGCCGTGGCGGAATCGGGCGACTTCGCGGAAAAATCGGCGGGGGAAGGTGGCGAGATACCAGCAGGCGGCGAGGAGGGTGCCGTAGAAAATCGAGTTGGTGATCAGTCCGGTCCAGATCGGGCGAAGGGGAATGGGCGGGCGGTCGTACGCGGAGGCGGCGGGCGAGTAGGGGATGGCAGAATATGCGCTTGTGCCGGGCGGGGGAAGGCCGCCCAGGTAAGTGAGGGTGCTGGAACTGGTGAGGTTGATTGGGCTGGCGGCGGATGAGGCGGCCGGGGCGCAGTGGCGCTCGGAGGCCATCGCCAGCATGGGCCAGCCCCGGGCATCAATCAGTCGCTCTTCGGTGCTGGATTCAGAGCTGGCGTAGGAAGGGGTGGCGCGATCGAGATCGGACCATGCGGGCAGCAGGAGCAGGGGGCTGGTTCCGCCGGCGGGGCTACCGCTATTGCTCGCGTAGGTGCTGCTGGCGGTGCAGCGGCGAGCCCATTGGGTTTGGCCGCGATCATCGATCAGCCCGACGGCATCGATCTCATTCCAACCGGGGACTTTGTCGGAGGCGAGGTAGAGCTTGATGCGGTTGGTCTTGATGTTGAGGGAGATGGGGATTTTGGAAACCGGGACCGAGGAACTGGGCGGTAACGCGGGGGATCCGGGCGTGGTGATGGAAATGGCGGTGGGGCCGTTGGTGTTGGGCGGCGCGGTCGATGGAGCCAGTCCCTCGTCTTCAGGAAGGGCCAACTGTTTCATGGCAGGCGCGCCGGGGGCGGTGGTTGGAAGCGTACCCGATGGCAGCGAGGGATCGGTGCCAGTCCAGGCGGTGACCTCGGTTCCGGATGCGTCGAAGACGGTGACCTTCACCAGTGCGCCCGGCGAGTAACTTTCGTAGACGTGAACCTCGCGCGCGATGACCGCATTGGCGTAATCCAGAACGAGCCATTCCGGACCGGAATCGGGGGATTGCGAAGCCCAGGCGGTCACCATGTCGCCGACGGAGAAGGTGTTGGGCTGCCCGGTGGCCTGCTCGGGGCTCCAGTTCATGCCGCGCTGGCGAATGGAGTGAAGCAGGGTTGCCCCGCCGCGCTCCCATTTGCTGAGGGTCCAGTGCCCGTCACCGCCATAGTAGTCGGCCGAGGATTGGCGGCCTTTCTGGACGTCGATGGTGGCGGCGAGAATCCAGGAGACCGCCAGCGTGCAGCAGACTCCGAGGACGAAGAAGCTGATGATTTTTCGAAGTTGCCTACGAAGGAATCGCATGATTGTCCTTCAGGTTGATGGCACATTGGTGATGAGACCCAGGACCAGGACAATTCCGACCAGCCGGATGCGTTTTTTCATGGCACGGCTCCTCGCTCGGTTAGACCACCGGAGGTCACCAAGGTTTCCTGAAAGTTTCGGCCGAGTCGGCGAACATCAAACAAATCGCCGCAACCTGCGCCCAACCCCTCTCGCGATCACCGGTTTGCCGGTATATTACCGCGTTCTTTGGCGCGTTAAACAGTAATTTCTTTGTAACATCCGCATTTAGAACCCTTTAAGCACCCACCATGGCATTAGAAGTCGGAATCGTCGGCCTGCCCAATGTCGGCAAGAGCACCATTTTCAACGCCCTCACCGCCGCCAAGGCGCTGGCGGCGAATTATCCATTCGCCACGATCGACCCGAATGTGGGGGTGGTCGCGGTGCCCGATGAGCGGCTGGAGATGATCCATCAGAACATGGCGACCGAGAAGATCATCCCGGCGGCGGTGCGGGTGGTGGATATCGCGGGGATCGTGCGCGGGGCATCGACCGGCGAGGGGCTGGGGAACAAGTTTTTGTCGCATATCCGAGAGGTGGATGCGATTTTGCATGTGGTTCGATGTTTTGAAGACCCGGATATCATGCACGTTGAGGGGAAGGTCAATCCGATCGGGGATATTGAGACGATCGATACGGAACTGGCGCTGGCGGATCTGGAATCGGTGATTTCATCGATCGACAAATCGGAGCGGCAGGCGCGGAGCGGGGACAAGGAGGCGATCGCGCGGGTGGATGTGCTTCGCAAGTGCAAAGCACAGTTGAACCAGGGCAAGCCGGTGCGGGAGCTGGAGTTTAACCCCGAGGAGCGAAAGATCGTGAAAGGGATGGGGATGATCACGGGAAAGAAAGTGCTTTATGTGGCGAACGTGGCGGAGGACGATTTGATCGGCCAATCACCGCATGTGCTGCGGGTGCGCGAGCGCGCGAAGGCGGAAGGTGGCGGCGTGGTGCCCGTCTGCGGCAAGCTGGAATCGGAATTATCAGAACTCGGTGAAGACGACCGTAAAGAGATGCTGGAGAGCATGGGTTTGAAAGAGCCCGCGCTGGCGGCGCTGACGCGCGAGGCGTATCGGCTGCTGGAGCTGCAGAGCTATTTCACGGCCGGGCCGAAGGAAATCCGGGCGTGGACGATTCCGGTTGGGGCGACCGCGCCGCAGGCGGCGGGGGTGATTCATACCGATTTTGAGCGCGGGTTTATCCGGGCCAATATTTATACGGTGGCCGATCTGATGCAATATAAGACGGAGGCTGCGATCAAGGCGGCGGGTAAACTGCGGGCCGAGGGGAAGGATTATGTGATGAAGGATGGGGATGTGACGCACTTTTTGTTTAATGTGTGAGTCGGCACTGGCGGACCTCGGCGCTGGCCGACCTCGGCGCGCCGGCGGTCTCGGCGGCGGCGACTGTCGAATCCGATGAGGGGGAGAGGGAATTGTTTTAATGATCGGAGGGAGATGGGTTTGCTTTGCGTCGCCGCGGCCTAAAATAGAGGGACATGCAGCAACTGACTCCCAAGCAGATCGTTTCCGAACTGGATCGTTACATCGTCGGGCAGGCCGATGCCAAGCGCGCGGTGGCGGTGGCGATCCGCAATCGCTGGCGGCGGCAGCAGCTTCCGGAGTCGATGCGGCAGGATGTTTCGCCGAAGAACATCATCATGATCGGCCCGACCGGCGTGGGGAAGACGGAGATCGCGCGGCGGCTGGCGGGGCTGGTGAGCGCGCCGTTCATCAAGGTGGAGGCGACCAAGTACACGGAGGTGGGGTATCACGGGCGGGATGTGGAATCGATGGTGCGGGATCTGCTGGATGTTTCGATCCATATGGTGCGCGATGAGATGACCGAGGCGGTCAAGGAGCCGGCCGAAGCGCAGGTGGAGGAGCGGCTGATCGATCTGCTGCTGCCGCTGCCGGCCGGTTTCGGCGATGGGGATGATGAGGAGGCCAAGCAGAAGCGCGAGCGCAATCGGGAGAAGATCAAGGATCAGATCAAGAGCGGGGCGCTGGAGGACCGCATGGTGGAGATCAACACCGAGGATCGGCCGACGGTGGTGGGGGTGCTGGGGCAGGCGGGGATGGAGATGGATGTCGAGTTCCAGAATATGTTCGAGAAAATGCTGCCGACCAAGCGCGAGACCAAGAAGCTGGCGGTGAAGGATGCGCGGAAGATTCTGTTCGCGCAGGAGGCGGAGAAGCTGATCGACAAGGAGCGGATTCAAAGGACGGCGATCGGGCGGATGGAGCAATCGGGGATTATTTTTCTGGATGAGATCGACAAGGTCTGCGGCACCGAGAGCAAGCAGGGGCCGGATGTTTCGCGGCAGGGGGTGCAGAGAGATTTGCTGCCGATCGTGGAGGGATCGACGGTCATCACCAAGCACGGGCCGGTGAAGACGGATCATGTGCTCTTCATCGCGGCCGGGGCGTTTCACAGCTCCAAGCCGAGCGATCTGATGCCGGAACTTCAGGGTCGCTTTCCGATCCGGGTAGAGCTGCAGGATCTGACCAAGGATGATTTCGTGCGCATCCTGACCGAACCGACCAACGCGCTGACCAATCAGACGACCGCGCTGCTGGAAACCGAGGGATTGAGCGTGGAGTTCACAAGCGATGCGATCGAGGCGATCGCCCAGATCGCCTACGATGTCAACCGGCGGATGGCCAATATCGGCGCCCGGCGGCTCTACACGATTCTGGAGCGGGTGTTCGAGGAGATCAGCTTCAACGCGCCGGAACTGGCGGAGAAGAAGATCAAGGTGACGGGGGAATATGTGAGGCAGAGGCTGGCGGAGGCGGTGAAGGATGAGGATTTGAGTAAGTTTATTCTTTGAGGATGATTGAACAACCACAGAGACTCAGAACCACCGTCGGAATACAATAATGCGTGCAATAGCCAAAGGAGATTTCAATGTCGGTCGTGGCCTATCCCCATATAGAAATTGACGCGAGTGGCGAACCGACAATCGCCGGCGCCAATACGAAGGTCGCTATTGTTGCGATGGACCGATTGGCCTATCACTGGGACGCGGATGAAATTCAGCGGCAGCGTCCCCACTTGAGCCTTGGTCAGATTTATAGCGCGCTGGCCTACTATTACGACCATGAAGTCGAGATTAACCAATCAATTGCCGATCGAATCAGGCGGGAGGACGTCGCCTTGAGTAAGCTGGGAGAATCTCGCGTCAAGGCGAAACTCGAATTGAAAAAGGGTGCGCGTTGAGCCTGAAATTATACATGGATCATAATTCGCACGGCGGCATCGTGGCCGGATTGCGAAAACGAGGCATCGATCTTATCACTGCCGAAAGTGATGGCATGGCAGACGCGGATGACGAGCCCCTTTTGCAGCGGGCAGCCGATTTGGGGCGAGTTGTTTTTACTCAGGACGTCGATTTTATTGAGATCGCCGGAAATTGGATTGAGTCCGGGCGCAATTTTGCGGGTGTCATCTACGCAAGGCAGATGGGCTTGAATGTCGGCGTGGTACTCCGGGATGTGGAATTGATCGCGACTGTTCTTGAGCCTGAGGAGATGCGGAACTGGATCGAGCGAGTCCCGCTGCTGTGAGTGCTTCAGATTGAGTTTAACATGGAAAAAGTTAATCCTCCGCCCTCTCCCCCTCCGGCGCCATCTTCACTATCTTCGGATCAAACTGCGCGATTACTTCCACCAGATCCGCCTGCGCCGACATCACCGCGTGAATGTCCTTGTACGAACCGGGCACTTCATCGATCCCGGCCGACAGCAGCGTCACCCCCGCATTCGCCAAAATCGGCCGCACCCCTGACCAGCGGAATTTCTCCTTCGCCGCCGTGCGCGACATCTGCCGCCCGGCACCGTGACTGGCGCTGAAGAGCGAAGGCGCCGAGCCGCGCCCGCGCACGACATACCCGGGCGTCGCCATCGAGCCGGGGATCACGCCCAGAACGCCCGCGCCGGCGGGTGTCGCCCCCTTGCGATGCACGATCACCTCCCGGCCGCCGTGCATCTCCTTCCAGGCGAAATTGTGATGATTCTCCACGCCCGCGATCATCTTGGCCTTCAGCGCCTTGGCAACCAGCTTGTGGATCATCTCATGATTCGCATGCGCGTAGCGGCCCATGAGGTTCATCGCCATCCAGTATTCCCGGCCGGGATCGGTATCCAAATCGAGCCATGCGAGCCGGCGCAGCTCGGGGGGAAGCTCGGGATGGAGATGGGTCGCCAGGCGCGAGTAATGATCTGCGATGGCCGCGCCCGCGCCGCGCGAGCCGGAGTGGGAGAGGAGCGCGAGGTATTGGCCGGCAGCAAGGTCGAAAGAAGGGTTCAGGGTTCGGGGTTCAGGGTTCAGGGAAGATGAGCCAGGCGCAGCGAATTCCAAGTTCGATGATTCCCCTTCTGAACCCTGAACCTTGAACCCATTCGCTTCTTCTCGCTTCCCGCTACTCACTTCTAACTTCTTCTCGCCTCCTGAACCCTGAACCCCGAACCCTGAGCCCTCCCCAACAGTCAAAATCCCAAACTCCACAAAATGATTCCCCGAGCCGCTGGTGCCGAGTTGGCGGCGGGCTTTGTCGGCGACGTGCTGGACGATTCCGGCGAAGGACCAGTCGTCTTCGAGGACTTGGTGATCGAGGGGCTTGCGATGCTCGCCGCCGGTGCCGAAGACCGTCTGGTGTTCGAGGGCGTGGCAGAGTTCGCGATGGAGGCGGGTGATGTCGCGGGCCGGGATATCGAGGATGGAGAGCTTCATCCGGCAGGCGATATCCACGCCGACGCCGAAGGGGATGACGCAGTTGTCGGTTGCCAGTACGCCCCCGATCGGCAGCCCATACCCCTGATGCGCATCGGGCATGAGCGCGCCCTGCACGGCCACGGGAAGGCGGACGGCATTCTTCATCTGATCGAGCGAACCGGCCTCGAGGCCCTGGCCCCAGACGCGATAGGGGGCTGGCTCGGCGCGCTCGGTGAAGGTCTTCTGCTGGGCGGCATGATCGATCAGCGCCTGTGCGAGATCGGCGAAATGCGAATGATCGAGAAACTCGGCCGGGTTATTCAGCAGCGCCGCCAGATCCTCCTTCACCCTGGCCGAGCCGAGTTCGCGCTGCGCGGCGGGGATGAGTTTGATGGCCACGCCGATGGCGGGGCCGGGCTGATAACCGAGTTTGAGGAGGTCTTTGGGCTTCATGTCGGACCGATTTGAACCACGAAAGTCTTGAACCACGAAAGTCACGAAGGGCACGAACAAAGACGCCGTTGGGGTGGGTATCTGACAGCTATCGAGCGACCTGGCGGTTTCCATCGTAGCTGATGGCCTTGCGGCGATCGACGACGACGTCCCCAGTCGAGGAGGTTCGGCGGATGCAGGTAATGATCGTAGGCGGCCAATCGATGCGCGAGTTGTTGCCGTGGTGGGCTGGAACTGTTGTCAATCCGCTTCGGAATCCGCCCATTCGCGCCGCACCGTCGCCATGGCTGGAAACGGATACCAGAACCACAATTCCTTGACCCAAAGCCCCGGCATCATTCGACTGCGGTAAATTCCGTCGGCATCCACAGGAATCAATTGATAGCGGCCGCGTTTGCTACGCTGATGGAATTCCGCGGTCTTGCGCTGGGGATCGATAAGCCAGTATTCCAGCACGCCACCGCGTTCGTATTCGTAATATTTGTCGCCGCGATCCACGCCGCCGCTGCGGGGGCTGACAATCTCGACCGCAAGATCGGCCGGTCCCTGTAGGTGGCTCTTTTTCAGGCGCTTGAGATTTTTCGTGGCGACGAAAAGAATGTCCGGAGCGCGTCCCGGAAGGTCCGGCCCCGTCTTCATGTTGTAGGGGTCATGGCGTAACTCTCCAATTGCATGCCCTTCGAGGAATTCGCTAAAAAGGTGCAGTAAAAACACTTCCAAGCGGTCGTGATCGCTGCTAATCGGCGGCATCTCAACCACCTCTCCATTGACCCATTCGACATGACTGCCATCATCATATTGCGCAAGAAAATTGCGGTACGTCATCCGGTGGCCCGCGAACTGGGCGTCGCGCGTAAGCGAAGATGGCGTTGCGGTTCGACTCATGGCATTCCAATTTTAATCATATCACGGTTAAAGAATATTCAACTCCGGCATCCCCCCCTGCAAATTCCTCACCGAAATCTGCCCCGCCAGATTCCCGACGATATTCTCCAGCGCATCGCGGAGCCGCGGATCGCCCTCAAAATTCGCGACGGGATCGCCGGCATCGGAATTCACGCGAAGCTGGGGATAGAGGGGCAATGCGCCCAGGAAGGGCACGCCCAGTTCCTGCGCCGCCTTTTCCGCACCGCCCCGGCCAAAAAGATCGACGATCGATCCATCGGGCATGGGCATGTAAGACATGTTCTCGACGATGCCCAGGATGGGCGCGCCGAGTTGCTGGAACATGCGCAGGGCGCGCACGGCATCATCCAGCGCCACCTGCTGCGGCGTGGCCACCACCACCGCGCCGGTGAGCGGCAATAGCTGGCAGAGGGTCAGCGGCACGTCGCCGGTGCCGGGGGGGAGATCGACGATCAGATAATCCAGCTCCGGCCACTCGGTGTTGTCGCAGAAGAGCTGCTTGAAGGCGCCATGCGCCATGGGCCCGCGCCAGATGAGAGGCTTGTCGGCTTCCACCAGCGCGCCGATGGTGATCGCGTGGATACCGTGAACGTGGAAGGGAAGGATGCGCGGTCCACGCGTTTGCGGCTGTTGCCCTTTGATGCCGAGCATCGTCGGCATCGACGGGCCGTAGATATCCCCATCCATTAGCCCGACCTTGGCCCCAGCGCGCTGCAGGCCGATTGCGATATTCACGGCGATGGTCGATTTGCCTACGCCGCCCTTGCCCGCGCCGACCGCGATGACATTCTTCACCTGCGGCAGGGGGTTGTTGGCCTTGGGCGGGCCGCCGGGTGTTCCGCCGGGTCCACCGGCCGGCCCGCGCGTCTGGGCGGTGAACTCGACATTCGCCTGCGTCGCGCCGATTCGGGCGAGGGCCGCCTTCACATCCTTCTCGATCACATCCTTGAGCGGGCAGGCCGGCGTCGTGAGCTCTATGCGCACGTTGACAACCATCCCGTCGATCTGCACGCCCTTGAGCATTCCCAGCGTGACGATGTCCTTGAAAAGTTCGGGGTCCTTGACGGTCCGCAGCGCCGCGACAACCTGATCCTGAGTCAATGCCATAGTTGAGTATCCTTCTGGTGTTATCGAACCCGATTATAGGGGGTGCCGGCGGCCGGGGACAGGGAGAGGCGTGGGTTTCAGGTGAATACAGCGCTTCGCGACATGAGACAATGAGACAATGGGATGGGAGGACGAGGAGTTGTTGTCACTTTAGAACTTTAGACAGTGTGCAGATCGCCTTTAACCGTTATCGTCTAGGAAGAGATCGCTCCAGGGGCGATTCTCACGCGGCGCGCACACACCGTAACCTCCATGGCCTCTCAGCTCGAAAATCCCACCCGCCGCGATCTGGCGACCGACCCGCTGTGCGCTACGGATGCGCAGGGTGCGCGGGGAACCTCCGGTGGCATTAACATCGCGCCCGGCAGCGATGATGATGGCTGGGTCATTCCCGATCCGGTCACGCTGGCCGATGGAACGCAGGTGCAGCTTTACAAAGATGGCGAAGCCCTTCGCGCCGCTTACGAGGCGATCCAGCAGGCCCGCCATAGAATCTGCCTGGAGATTTACATCTTCGCTGGCGATGAGACCGGCCAGGCCTTCGCCGATCTTCTCTCCGCCAAGGCGCGCGCGGGCCTGAAGGTATGGGTTATCTACGATTCCTTCGGCTCAATCGCGACCCGGCCGGCCCTGTTCGAGCAGATGAGGCGGGCGGGTGTGCGCGTGCAGGAATTTCACCCCTTCTGGCCGTGGGAAGGCAAATCTCAATGGCGGCCGGCCAATCGCGATCACCGCAAGCTCCTGCTGATCGATGATGACATCGCCTGGATGGGCGGGTTGAATATCGGCCGGGAATATGCGGGTTCATGGATCGCCAAGTCCACGGCCCCGCCTTGCGATTTCTGGCGCGATAACGCGATCAAGATCACCGGCCCGGCCGTGCGCCAGTACCGCGCTGCGTTCATGCGCACCTGGAGCTACACGCGCACCCGCACGCCCTCGAAAAAGCTCGAGCACATCTACAACCTCGACGGCGTCTGCGCCGAGCCCTGCTCGTGGCCATTCGCCGAGAAACGGTCCGATGAGCATCGCGGCCGGATGTTCGAGCGCCATGAAGGCCCCGGCCAACTGGGCATCCTCGCCTCGGTTCCGCAGCGGCGCAGCCCGCTGCGGCCGTTCCTCAACCGACTGATCCGCGAATCGCGCAAGAGCATTTCCCTGACCATGGCCTATTTCGCGCCGCACGATGATATGATCGATGAACTCTGCCGCGCCGCCCGTCGCGGCGTGCGCGTGCGCCTCATGCTCCCCGGCCGATGCGATATCAAGGTGCTCCTTATCGCGGCCCGCTCGTTTTACGAAACCCTGATGGCCGCCGGCGTCAAAATCTACGAGCGGCAGGGGGTCATCCTCCACGCCAAGACCATGGTGATCGATAGCCTGATCAGCCTGATCGGCTCGACCAATCTCGACTACCGCAGCATCGAATACAACCTGGAGCTTTCCAGCATCATCCGCTCCAAACCCTTTGGCGAGCAGATGGAAGGGCTCTTCGAAAACGACATGCGCTATGCCCACCGCATCCGCGCCGAGAAATGGCGGCACCGGCCAGTGTTCGATCGCTTCGTGCAGTGGTTCGTAAGCCGGGCGCGGTATCTTCTTTAAGGGCCGAGTACCCGCGACAGGATTCGAACCTGTGACCTCCGGTTTAGGAAACCAGCGCTCTATCCAACTGAGCTACGCGGGCGATGAGTCGATGATTATAGGGCGGCTTCCTGGGCGACAATCAGGTCGTACAATTCCTGGGAGGTTTTCGCGCCGGCGACGGACTGGCGGAATTTGTCGATGGTCATCAGGCGGGAGATTCTGGCCAGGGCGTGGATGTGCTGGCCGGTTTTGTCGGGAGGGGAGCCCAGGAGCCAGATGAGGTTGACGGGCCGGCCGTCGATGGCCTGGAAATCGATGGGGGTGGCGGCCTTGCCGATGGCCATGACGAGGTTGGCGAGGCCCGCGCACTTTCCGTGGGGGATGGCCAGGCCGTTGCCAATGCCGGTGGTGCGGGTGGATTCGCGGTCGAGGACGGATTCGAGGACCTTCTTGGGTTCGGTGACCGAACCATTTGCGGCGAGCAGGTTGACCAGCTCGGCGATGGCCTCGGTCTTGGTCTTGGCCTCGAGGGGAATCTTGATGTCCTGAGGCTTGAGAATTTCAGTCAAACGCATGGTGATACAGCTCCCGGAACGCCTGCCACTGATCTTCGATTTCCAGTAGACGAAAGGGTTGAATGTTACCCTCGCAGGGGCTGAGTGCAAAGGAGAAGGGGGGTGGCTGTATGCTTATTTTGGCAACATTGGGGTGGGAACGATTGCACGGCCACGTTGAAGGTCAATTGTCCATCGTCAATTGTCCATGATTCATGCTTGAATCGTCCTATCGTCCGATCGTCCCATCGTCTTTTCGTCTCATTGTCTCTCACCATCCCGCGAATAAAGCGCAACCCGCTACGTTCCAAACAACCGATCCCCCGCATCTCCGAGTCCCGGGAGAATGTAACCCTTCTCGTTGAGTTGTCTGTCGATCGCGGCGCAAAAGATGGGGACTTCGGGGTGAAGGGCATGCAGGGCCTGGATGCCTTCGGGGGCGGCCACCAGGCAGACGAAGCGCATGCTGGTGACGCCGGCTTTCTTGAGGAAAGTGATGGCGGCCGAGCCGGAGCCGCCGGTGGCGAGCATGGGGTCGATGAGGAGGACTTCGGTGCTGGCGATATCGGGCGGAAGCTTCTGGTAGTAGGCGATGGGCTGGAGCGTGGTTTCATCGCGGCGCACGCCGAGATGGCCCAGGCGGGCATCGGGCAGGAGGCGCAGGACGCCATCGGCCATTCCCAGGCCCGCGCGGAGGATGGGGACGAGGGTGATCGGCCGGGCGAGCTCGCGGCCGGTCATTTTTTCGATGGGGGTCTGGATGAGGCGCGGGCGGGTGGGCCAGTCGCGGGTGACTTCGTAGACCATGAGCGAGGCGATCTCATCGAGCAGCGCGCGGAACTTGCGCGATTCGGTGGAGAAATCGCGCAGCTCGGTAAGCTTGGTCTGGATGACCGGGTGATCGATGAGGACAACATTGGGAAAGGGCATGTCGCGGAAGTTACCCGCGCGGCGGCGGGGTGCAAGGACGGGTTGCGGGTTGCGAGTTGCGTGTTGCATGTTGCGAGTTGCGAGTTGCGAGTTGCGTGTTGCGAGTTGCGTGTTGCGTGTTGCGAGTTGCGAGTTGCGTGTTGCGTGTTGCGAGTTGCGTGTTGCGAGTTGCGAGTGTGGTTTAGAATTCCTAATGCCGCTGCCGTCATCCTGAGGTACTCCGAAGGATCTTGTCGATGCGTCGCGGACCGTTCGACAAAGTGAAATGGCCCATCCCGTCAATGCAAGATTCCTCGGTTGCCTGAAGCTCCCTGCACCGAAAATGTTCCGGTCCCCTCTCCTGTACTCGGGAGAGGGATAGGGTGAGGGGCTTCGGCGAATTGTAAACGATTTCCGATTTCGCAACCTAAAGACCCTCACCCCCGCCCTCTCCCGAGTACAGGAGAGGGAGTCAATGCCATTCTTTTTCATTCATGATTCAAGGAATGATATTGACGATGATCCGCGCGTAGCGGGTCAGCGGCGGCGCGCCCTTGTCGGTGAGCTGAAGCAGCACATGGAAAGTTCCTGGGCGGGCATTGCGAGGAAGGACGAGGGTGGTGCTGGCGGCATGGGGATCCGACAGCTTCGGAAGCTCGCCCGAATACGCCGTGGCCTCGGGATAGATTTGCCAGAGATAATCCAGCGGGTGATTGTCCGGATCGGACCTGG
>JBBRTW010000081.1:0-19587 GCA_038244055.1 Tepidisphaerales bacterium
CACGGGCTGAGGGTCAGGGTGGAGGGGTTGGGCATGGTTGATGTGAGAGGCAGGGGGGGGCGGCCGGGGATTGGCGGGCAATCGTCGATCGTGGGGAAGAGATTCTTGCCGCAGCAGAGCGACAGGCTCAGGCGATCCATGAGCGTAAGAAGGCGGAAGTTGAATCGAAGCTGATCTTCGGCCGGCGCGCTGCCGGGCGCGGCCAAACCGAGTTGGCGAGGGAGGTCGTTGGAGAGACCCAGGCGGGCGCGGAGTGTTTCCTGGATTTCGACTTGGCGGTGCTGGAATTTGTTCATCTCAAAAACGTCGGGGCGGGAGAGAGGCTTTGCGGCGGGGTTGAAGGCGTGGGAAAGCAGAAGCGAGGAGAGATTGAGAACGTGGAGGCTGACGAGGAGGCCGGGGTAATCGCCGGCCTGTGCGGCGCGGTCGACGGAGGCAGACCAGACTTTCACCGCGATGGGCACGGGGACTTCGAAGACGTGCAGGGGTTGGCCGGCCGGATTCAAGGTTGGCGCGTCATCGTGGAGCGGCCAGCCGGAATCGTGGAGAGTGATTCCGGTGATGGTTTCCTGGTAGGGATCAGGGCGGGCGAATCGAGAATTGCCGAAATGACGGGCGAGTTCGCCGGCCAGCAGCGCGTGGTCGTGCTGGGTGATCAGGTAATAGTGGTCGGGGCCGGCATCTCGGCGGATCATGTGGGGGCGATTCTGTTGGCCGGATTCGTTACTTGGCGGGGGCCTTGGGCTGATCAGCGGGAATATCGGTGGCCGGTTTCTCGGCGGGGGCCTTTTCAGGCGGAGCCTTCTCGATGTGTCCCCAGAGATATCCGCCATGATCCTTACCCGACCAGGTGCCGGCATATTGGTCCTTGTACACGACCACGCGCGACGTGTAGGTGCCCAGTCCGGGGACGTTGAAATCGGTCACGCTGATGACAGCGGTGTCGCCCGCCCACTTGACGGGAATGAGCAGGGGGATGGTGACGTCCTTGCCGCCGAACTGGATCCGGGCATTGAAGACCCAGGTGTCTCCTTTGCCCGGAAGTTTCTGCACCGAGACGATCGTGTACTTGTCTCCCTTGGGGGCATGCACGCCATCGCTCCATTGGCCGGCCATTACGGCGTTAGTCATCCGCTCGGCGAAGGCCTTATCAAGCTCCTCCTGGCTGGGAGCGGCGGCGGGCGCGGCTTCTGGGGGTTTTGAATCGGGCTTAGGCTGGGCGGCAGCGCGGGGAGAAAGTGTGAAGAGGGCCAGGGCGGCGGTGAGGAGGAAGGTGGAGAGGCGCGTGGAGCGTAAAGTGGGTTGATTCATGGTCATGGTCCTTTGTGGATTGGCCGGCAGATATAGTATGAGCGTGGATGAAGATTGTGGACTGGAATTTGGGGAATTTCGTGATGGAAAATGCTGGTGTGAAGAAGGTTGTTCTGGGCAGACAAGAATGTCTACCCACCATCATGCCGGCTGATTCACGTTATTGGGGGAAGATTTCGGTGGCCGCTCGCGCGCCGGTGGCTTCGGGGCCACGAACATTGGTGATTTCAGCGCCCGATGCGGAACTGGCGGGGGCCCAGTGAATTTCGCCGGGGCGGCGGACGAGAGATTCACCCGCCACAGCGCTGTACTTGCTGAGGTAGCCGATGAATTTGGTTTTGCCGTTGTCGATGGAGAAGATATGCGCCTGGTAGGCGGGTTTGCCTTCGTGGGTGAAGGGGGGTCGAGTGGATGCCAGGTCGGTGAAAATGGTCTTGCCTTCATCGATGGTGAAGAAGAACTTTTTGTCGGGCGCGTCGGCCGGCGTGGCGGACACACCGCCCGAGGCGGCGCCGGTGGAGGAGTTGGAGGAGCCGGAGGAGGGATTGGAGGGCTGCGTGGTTGATGCGCGCGGCGGCACCAGGTCGATATCCACGGCAGCCGTAAAATAGCGCCAGCCCCGGCCAATGAAAAGCTGATCGCGGAGCATTTCATCGATGCTGGGTTTGACGATCCCTTCGAAGCGCCCCTTGCCGTTGATGATGATGACCACCGGCTGGGTGAGATCCATCATCTGGTCGTTGAGGTAGAAGCGCAGGGAGGCGATGTTGTCGGTCTTGGCCTCGATCTTCTGCGGGCCGGTGAGGGCGGCCTGCACGCTATGCGTGTTCTCGTTGACGATGATCTGCCCCGTGCCCTTGCGGAGCGTGAGGTGTTTTTCCGCGCCTGGGGTGAGCGGCTGGTAGACCTGGAGCCAGTCGATGCGGTTGAAGGTCGGGTCGGGGCGCGTGGAGCGGAGATTGACCTGCTTGGGGTAGAGTTCGCGCGTGCGGCCGCGCAGGGTGACGTAGCATTTCTCGACCATGTCGGGCGTGGGAACGTGCCCCATGTTGCGGGTCTGCTCGAAGACGACATCGTATTTGAAGTTTTTCAAGACACTGACGATCGCGCCGGATTGGTTTGAGTTGATGATCTTGTCGGTGGTGTCGGCCCAGACGACGGGGAGGATGTTGCGGAGATTGAGCAGGCGGACGCGCTGCCAGTCACCCGAGGCCGCCCCGGCGAGCGGGTTGATCGCGGCGAAGTAGGTGGTGTAGTGGAGGGCGAGATTCCAGACGGCGTGGCCGGCCATGCCGTGGCCGACCATGTAAACTCGCGCCGGGTCGATATTCACCTTTCCCGCGACATCATGCATCGCCTGGATGACCGTATTCATCCCCTTGACCGAGGGGCCATAGAACTCATCGAGATTGAGACGGGGCATGATGACCACCGCATCGGGATGGCGGGTGAGCTCATCGTTCATCCAGTCGGAGTAGAGGCGGACGACTTCATCGGCGGTCGGAGGCTTGGCGGGGTCGGTGATCAGGACATTGACGGCCGGGAGGCGGATCACGAGGGGCCAGGATTTGGTGCGGTCGTAGTCCTTGGGGAGGCCGAGAAAATACTGAACGTGATGGGGAGGAATGTCTTCCTTCACATGGGCGACCCCCGGTGCCAGGGCGGGCCAGCCCAGGCGGATATGGCACATCCGGCCGAGCGTGGCGGCATCGACTCCCGAGGCGTCGAGAGATTTGACCAGGGTCTTGCGATCCTCGTTAGCATCGGCCACGAAATATTTTTCCAGAAGCTGATGGGCCGCGTAAAGCTTGTCGAAGGAAGCGGGGTCGTACTTGGGAATCTCGGCCGCGTAAAGTTTCTCCAGCGCGGCGCGGGGGAGCAATTCTTCGGGCTGGGCAGCGCGGGCGGGGCGGGCGGCCGTCAATGAAAGACTGAGGGCGATCAGCGCGATGATGGAGCGGCGGGGGGGCATGGCGATGAGGATACCTTATTTCGAAGCCGCACGCATTCCCATCGGCTTGCCTTGCGCTACCATAGGCCGAGGAGATGCGCAAAGAAGCAAAGGGACCAAGGGGCAAAGAAGAGAAGACAAAGACGTTGAAGAGGGAAGAAAATGCGCTCAAAGGAGAAGAGGTGACGCAGGCGCGGCATTCCGTCCGCTCTCTTTATTTATGAATCCCCTCTTCTCTTCTTTGCATCTTAGTTCCTTTGCACCTTTGCGCGCCGCCCTGGCATCGAATGCCATCGGAGCTGGAGCCGGTTTACTCCCCGGGCAGCGCCCGCCCGAAGAAGGTCAGCCAGTTTCCGTGAAAGATGTTCTCCATATCCGCCTGGGAGTAACCGCGTCCGGCCAGGAGTGGAGCCAGCGCCCGCAGGTCCGAATAAATGCGCAGATCGCGCGGCGTCTGCTCGTACCCGAAGCCGCCGTCGAGATCCGTCCCCAGCGCCGCATGGGCACAATCGCCGGCGATCTGGCAGACATGATCGAGGTGATCGGCGACGGCGGCCAGGGAGACTACCTCGGGGCGCGTCTTCTGCCGCACCCAGCCGGGGTAGAGCATCCAAGCGTCCAAAGCTGTTCCGATGACCCCGCCGCGCTTGCAGATCGCGCCAATCTGTTCATCGGTGAGCTGGCGATCGCCGGGGACGAGCGCGCGGCAGTTGTGATGGCTGGCCAGGATCGGCCCGTCGAAATAGTCCAGCGCCTGCTTCATCGACTGATCGCAGAGGTGGGTGACATCCAGGATCATGCCCAGATCGTCCATCACCCGCAGCAGCTCGATCCCGGCCGATGAAAGCGGCCCCTCCACAGCCGTCCCGTAGGCGTATTGCCCGCGCCCATAGTGGGCCAGCCCGGCAGCGCGGAGGCCAGCATCGTGCCACTGCCGCGCCTGTTCGGGATAAGTAATTGGATCGGTCCCCTCCATGCTCAGAATGATCCCCAGCGGTGTGGTCGCGGGAGCTTTTGCATAGGCTTCCCAATGTGCGGCCAGATCTCCCCGCCGGCGGAGAATTTTCACATGGCCCTGCTCTTCCATCAGCCGATACCAGGCGAGCTGTGCATGGGCGGCGGCGTTGGCAAGCGCCGGTGTGACGTAATCCAGATCCGTTCGCAGAACTTTTTCCCGCGGTTTCTGCTCGGGGCCGGAGCGCGCTAAAAGTGTCGCCACACAGACCGCCACACCCGCGCGGCGCAGCTCGGGGAGGCTGAGCACGTTCGTCCCCCGCGCTGGATGATCGGTCATGCCCGCCTCGGCAGCGCGGATGTCGGCGACTTCCAAAGTAAGATCGCGATTGAAGACGACCGCGCTCCAGGCGAGATCGAGATGGGAGTCAAAGATCAGCGGAGGCACGGGGGATGGGGTCATGGCGCATAGTTTAGAATGGAATGAGCCGTTTTGAAGCCCGGGAACCATCCAACCCATTGCCAATCAGAACATGAGGTAGCGGCGCTGCACCCCCGCATTGTCCCATTGTCCCCCCGTCTCATTGTCTCATTGTCCCATTGTCTCCACCCCGCCACCCTCACCACATCTGCACTTCCGTCTCCAGCGCGATCTCATTTTTCTCCCACACCTTCTCCTGGATGATCTTGATTAACTTCTTCACATCCTCGGCCACGCATCCGGGGTGGGCGATCAGGAAATTCGCGTGGATGCGCGACACCTCCGCGCCGCCGACTTGCAATCCCTTCAGCCCCGCCTGATCGATCAGCGCCCCCGCGCTCAGCCCGCGCGGGTTCCTGAAGACGCAGCCGGCGCTTTTGGTGTTCAGCGGCTGGCTGTTGCGCTTGAACATCCAGATTTCCTTGGTGCGCTTCATGATCCGCTCGGGGTCGTCTTCATCGAGTTGGAGGGTCGCGCCGAGGATGAAGGGGGCGGTGATGTTGGTATGGCGATACTCGAAGATCAGGTCGTCGCGCGTGCGCTCGAAAACGGTGCCTTCGGAGTCCATGACGGTAATGGATCGAACCACCGCGCCGATATCGCCGAACTTGCCGCCGGCGTTCATCTTGATCCCGCCGCCGATCGTGCCGGGAATCCCGGCCAGGCATTCGATTCCCGCCAGGCCCTGCCGAACCGTGCGGACGATCAATTTCTGCATATCCACGCCCGCGCCGACTTCGACGATCTGCTGATCGAAACGCACCCGCCGCCAGTGCTCCTCATCGAGGCGGAAGACCGCGCCTTCCACGCCATCATCGGAGATCAGTACATTCGCCCCGAGCCCGAGGACGTGAATCGGAATACCATTTTCGAGACAGCGCGAGGCCGCCAGTTGCAACTCTTCTAGGCTCCGCGGCTGAATGAAATATCGCGCCGGCCCGCCGAGCTTGTACCAGGTGTACCGGGCCAGCGGATGGTTTTCGGTGACGATCGATTCGAGGCCGGAAAAGGGGGAGGTGAGGCGCAGCGACGGCGCGGAGGGCGAGCCCGGTGAAGGCGGGTTGGAGGATGGAGAGGGCGGCGGGGTCACGACTAACAATGCTCCAAACAATTCAATATCGAGCGAGGGCATCGCTCCCTCTCCTGTACTCGGGAGAGGGCGGGGGTGAGGGTCTTTGGACCGCGAAAACAGTCCGCTTTCCCAATCCGCCGAAGGCCCTCACCCTAACCCTCTCCCGAGTACAGGAGAGGGGACCAGCAACTCCCTCCCAATGTCACATACGTTGCCAGCGCCGATGGTGAGAATCAAGTCGCCGGGGCGGGCTTGGGATTTCAAATATTCGGTGATTTCGGGGAAGGTGGGGATGTGGAGGGCGCGGTTGCCGGCGGCGTTGATGCGGTCGACCAGATGCCTGGACGTGGTCAAACGTTTTTCTTCTTCGGAATCGCGGGAAGCATAGATGTCGGCGATGATCGCGATATCGGCATTGGCGAAGCAGGTGGCGAAATCGTCCATCAGGGTGCGGGTGCGGCTGTGCTGATGGGGTTGGAAGACGCAAAGGAGGCGCTGAGGGCTGTAACGCTGGCGGAGGGCGGAAAGGGTGGCGCGGATTTCGGTGGGGTGGTGGCCGTAATCATCGACCAGAATAGCGCCGTTGAATTCCCCCACATGGCTCATGCGGCGGTCCACCCCGGTGAAGGTGTTGATGGCGGCGGCAGCCTGGCCGGGGGCGATGCCGGCGGCGTTGCAGGCGGCGAGGGCGAGCGTGGCGTTGAAGAGATTGTGGGCGCCGGGGATGGCGAGGTGGAGTTCGGCGACAGGTTGGCCGTTGAAATGAACATTTCCGCGATGGCACCCTTCCCTGGCGGGGAGCTCGATCGTATTCCAATCCAGGGTGCTGACGGGCGCGATGTTGTTGTCGTTGGTCAGCCCGATCCATTGAATGGGGCGGTCGAGACCCCCGAGGGCCGTGGCCACGTGCGGGTCCTGACCATTGGCCAGAATAAGACCGTCGGCCGGAACCAGCGAAACGAAATGGCGAAATGACGCGATGATATCGGCCAGATCTTTATAGCAATCGAGATGGTCAGTTTCGATATTCGTGATGAGCGCGACGGCCGGATGGAGGTTGTGGAAGGAGCGGTCGTACTCGCAGGCCTCGACGACAAACGACTGGCCCTTGCCCGAGCGGGATGAGCCGCCGAGTTGCGGGACGGTCCCGCCGATTACGAAAGACGGGTCGGCCCCGCACGCGAGCAGGGCGTGGGAGATCATCGAGGTCGTGGTGGTCTTGCCATGCGTGCCCGCGACGGCGATGGCGATGCGCTCGCGCATCACCAGCCCAAGAAGTTGGGCGTATTTGATGACTGTCAGCCCAAGCCGGCGGGCGGCGATGAACTCGATATTATGGTCGGGCACGGCCGCGGTGCGGACGACGAGGAAAAGATCCTTATCGAGAAGCTCGCCAAGCTGATCGCGGGTGATCTTCGCGCCGCGCTGGATGAGCGCCAGGGTCTGCTCGTTGAAATTCGGCTCCGACCCCGTGACCTTCGCGCCGGCATCCATGAGCATCTTCGCCAGCCCGGCCATGCCGCAGCCGCCGATGCCAATGAAATGCACACGCCGGCCGACAAAGCGGCTGGTTGGCAGGGGATTGGAGCGCGACTCCGTTCGCAACTCAGTGAGTTTCATAAAAGTTGGGGTACGAAATCGCATGGTACTAGCCGGGGTTGGAGAGTCAACGGGAGCCAGTGGGTTTATCGACGAAGGAGTAGCAGAAGGATGAAAGCAGTAGGCAGTATGCAGTGGGCAGTGGGCAGAGGGTTGAAAGAAGAGGAAGGATGAAGGGGAGGAAGCCAGAACGGGACAGGCGTATCGTGAATAGACGTCTTTTTTCTGCCTACTGCCCACTGCCCACTGCCCACTGCCTACTGCCTACTTCTCCGGCTTGGGATTGAGAAGCGCGGAAACTGCGCCGGATTCGGAGAGGATCAGGAGGTCGTCATTGCCATCGCCATCGACATCCACAGCCGTCCAGGGTGTTTTGTCGCCGAGAAGGGGTTTGCCGGCCGGATCGACCAGGATTTTGCCGATATCGGCGTTGATGAAAAACGAGCCGTAGCCGCGATTGATCAGCAGGAGATCGCGCTGAGGCGTATGGATGAGCAAATCCATCCGGCCGTCGCCATTGACATCCAGGGGCGCGGCCGATGCCCCGGCCAGGGGTTTATCGCCCTTGAAATAGGTCGAGAGGCGCTCGCCGGTGAGGCGGAGGAAATCCAGGGGCGCAGGCGCGGTTTTCGGATCGGCGGAGGGGTCGATCGGGTAGAGGAAGACGTCCGTGTCGCGGACGACCAGTGCGGCGAGTTTGCCCTGATCGGCGAAGGAGCCGATGGCGGCGCAGGACGCGGGGGCATCATTGGCCCAGAGCTTGAGGGGGGTTGCCCCCGGCGTGGTCGGGATGGCCGGATCGCCGGCGGTGAGTGTGCCATCTTTTTTGAGCGACAGAAAGGTACGGGCGGCCGCGCCGGTGGTGCCGATGGGGAATTCGGCCGCAGCGACAGCGATCACATCGGTGAGAGCGGGAGGGGGCGTGGTGGCGGGATGGAAGCCATCGGGGGCGAGGCTGAATGACTTCGCTGCCGTCGCGGAGGCGGCGATGAGCGTGGATTGCTTGTCAGATCCGAGGCGGGCGGCGAAAAGGGTGTGTGCTCCCGGTGCATCGAGTTTACCGAGTTCTTTGATGCTCCCCTTGAAGCTGTTCGGCGAAACAGCATTGAGCATGTCGTACTTGCCGTCTTTCAGGCCGGTGACGAGCCTGTGCAATGCGGCGGTGGTGCCGGGGTAGCTCTGGCGGAGGTCCTTTTCAGCGCTGACGAGAAAAGTGCTCGGACCGGCTTTGGCGGGCGCGAGCCAGGTATCGGCCAGATGCAGTGCGGCATTTCTGTCGAGGTGTGCGACGAAAAGGACCAGCGGCTCGCCCACTTTGACGCGGGCCGCGATCTCCGGCAGGTTCTGAAGCTTGAAACGGATTACATCGCCGACTGGAGTGCCCTTGAGCGTCTGGGCGGTGGCTTCGATATTGCCGGTGTCGGCGGTGAATTTGGTGATCGTCCCCGTGATGACGGTTGGGCAGGAACTATAGAGCGAGTCCGGCGGCGTGGCGGCGTGAATCAGGCCGCGGGCAGGCGTGGTGGCCAGCACCAGCGCGAGGGCGAGCAGCGGGGCGTAAATGCCGCCACGACGAATTGAAAGAAGCCGACCGACAAAAACGCGCAGATTCATTGAAACTCCATCAGGGACCTTCGGCCGGCGGGTACGGATCGCCAGCCGATCGATCAGGTTGTCGCCTGTGGAGTGTTAGTCGTCAACCGTCCGGTCCCCTCTCCTGTACTCGGGAGAGGGGTGGGGTGAGCGTCTGTGGTGGATTGCGGAAAAGCTCAGTTTTCGCGGCAAAAAGACCCTCACCCCCCCCCCGAATACAGGAGAGGGAGTTAATACTCCTTTATTTCCGCGCGACCGGCCGGATGACGGGCCTGGGCGGCGCTGGAGGCGCGGGCTTGATGACCGGGCGCGGCGGGGCGGTCGGCTTGGAGGGCGAGGAGGGGGTGGACGTGACGATCGGGGTCGAACCGGTACTCCCACCGGCCGAGGTGATCAGGATCGGCGCGGCCTGTTGCGGCGCTGGCGAAGGCGCGGCGACTGCCGCCATGAAGCCGAGATTCGGATTGGGGAATCGGCTCAGGTTCGGGAAGATCGTGTTGAGGTTGGCGCTGCCGACGCCCATCCAGCGGGCCAGCGTCGCGGAATATTCATCGACCGAGGTCTTGGGAATCCACCGGCCGATCTGCGTATCATCCGGACCATTGACCGCCAGGGTCGGGAAGGTGCCATAGACGCGCCCGCCCTGCACCTGATCGCCGACGACGAGCTGGTGATTGCCCCAGCCGTGATCCGAGCCCCAGGTGCCGTTGAATGGGAATGTTCGGCCAAAATCCGAGATGGTGAAGAGCGTGACGGCGTCGCCCGCATTCAGCCGGACATTCGCATCCGTCGTCAGCGCTGGGTCCTTCAACTGATCGATCGCCCGCTGGAATGCATAGACACCCTGCGAAATCTCCGAGAGAAGCTTCGCGTGGGGGCCGGTCAGGGGGTCGGTGGTGCCGGCGACCGTATCCAAAACGGTGACCAGGTTGGTGTGGAGATCGTAGCCGCCCACAGAGACAAAGAAGACCTGCCGCATGTGGCCCAGGATCTTCCGGCCGGCGATCAGGCGGGCGACCATTTTGAGCTGGCTCATCAGGGAAGAGCCGATGTTGGTGGCCGGGCTGCGCGGGTAAACGAACTGCCAACTGGTGTTCTTCCAGTAATTGGAGGCCGAGGAGATGGCGATGGCGGAGCTGACGGCGGCGGCGTTGTCGTTGGCGCGCTTGGTCATGGTGGCGCTGCCGCGTTCGTAGACGTTGAACTGGGGGGCGGCAGCGCCGGCGGGCGTGAGGGGGATGTCGTTGATGCCGCTGATGTAAGAGCCGCTGGTGTAGCCGGTGAGCACCTTATTGACGCCGGTCATATCGATGGAATTGATCGTGCCGGTGTCGAAGGCGACGGGGCTGCTGGTGTTGGTGTTGTATTCATTGACGACATCGCCGACTTCGAAGGTATTGATGCCGGCCAGGGAGACGGACATCGAGACCGAGCCGGCGGTGTTGTATGCGGAGTTGACCAGGTCGGCGATTCGGCCACCCCAGCCGGTGCGGGAATCCTGATCGGGAACGGAGGTCATCCATTGGAGGACCTGATCCTGGTGGGAAAAGAGCTGGGGCGGAATGGGAATGATGCGCGGGCTGGCCAGATACTGTGTGCGGGTGATGGGGTAGAGGAGGGTGCCGACATTGGCGACGAAGGCGCAGCGGCGTGCGCCGCCGACGCCGTTATAAAGATCGCGCAGCTCCTGGCATTGCGGGTGGAGGGCGTAGGTGTGGCCGTCGCTGACGGTGGAATTGAGCACCATGGTGGGCACGAGACTGGCTTGGGGGATGGCCAGGGTGCCGCGCGCGGCGGCGTAGGCGGTGTAGCCGGTGGAGGTGGTTTCAGAGGGGATGAGCCAGTTATTGGCGTCATTGCCGCCATTGAGGAAAAGGCAAACCAGCGCTTTATAGGTGCCGTCGGCGGGGGGTACATCGGCCAGCGCGGCGTTCATGAGGCGCAGGTCGCGGATAGCGCAATAGACCGCGGTCATGCCCACGCCCGCGCAGGCGGCGCGGCGGAAAAAGTCGCGGCGGGTGATTTCTTTCTGCTCGTCGGTCATCGGTCGTTTGCTCATCGTGGTTCCTCGATGATTCGGGGTGTCGTTCGTGGGTGAGTGTCGCGGAAGTGTCGGGGCCGGGCGGCTCAGGAGGTCGGGTTACTTCTGGGAATTGAATTGGGGCGATGCGGTGATCAGGTAGATGGCGATGCGGGCGCGCTGGGTGGGATCTGTGACGGGTTTGCTGATGAGGTAATTTTTGATCAGGTCGCGATGAGCCTGGGTGATCTGCCCGGCCAACAGCACGTTATTGAGATAGTCCAGCAGGCGGTCGCAGGCGGCCGAATGCGTGTCAGGAGAAACGCCCGTGAAGGCCAGTCCGGCCTCGTAGGAAAGATCGATGCGGACATCCGTTGTGCCCGTGCCGGTTTCGAAACCTTTGCCGGCGGTGCCGGAGACCGCCACGCTGGCCGGGCCTTCGATGATGCCGGTGCGAAGCATCCTGGTCACATAAACGGCCGTGTTCTCCGTATTGATCTGCATTTCCGGGGCGTTGACGGGGACCGTATAGGTCTCGTTGGCGTTGCCGGAGTTGGTCAGCGTCTCGATGATGTTGTAATCGGGGTTAAAGAAATTGAAGACGGTCAAAGCGTTGTATGGTGTCTGGGCGAGGTAGGTGTCGCTGCTGGCGAGGCGCCAGTAGGCGGGCTTGGGACCGCCGCTGCCTGCCGGGACTTGCGGGCCATTTGAATAGGGATGATGAGCGCGGATGGCCTGGCTGATGCGAAGCAACGGCTCCTTGACTTTGCCGAAGCCCTGGGTGGTCGCCAGCGCGGCGGTGCGCGCTTCGTAGTCGGTGAGGACCGCCTTGATCACCGCGCCCATGTTGCCGCGGGCCGTGGCCGTGCCGGAATTGTCATCATTGAAAATGCTGGCGACGCGATATATATAGCCCGGGCTGGGGTTGGAGGTCACCAGGCGCTGGATCATGCGGCGGGCGATAAATGGCCCGATGTTGGGGTGATTGTAGATGTTGTCCAGGGCCTCCTTCAGATCCAGATTGGCGTTGGCGGTGCTGGAGGATCGGGCAATCACTATGCCCCCGATGGGTATCGGCGATCCCAGTAACAGAGTCTTGGAGAGGAAATCGTGATTGCCGGCCGTGGGGACCATGGGCCGGATGTTTCGGGTGCCAATGCCACTGGTTCCGGTTTTGACCGTGCTCGTTGCCGTATCCCAATAGTCGAAGTAGTCGGTGGTGGAATTCGTGTTCCAACCGGTGAATATGCGGGCGAAATTCTCGATGGTGTTCTGGTCGTAGGTCGGGATGGGCAGCCCCGCGTTGTCGAGTTTGAGGGTGCCATCCGGCTGGAGGTTGTTCAAACCCACCGCAAAGAGCTGCAGGATTTCGCGGGCGTAGTTTTCGTTCGGCTTGGGGGAGTTGGCGGTGGCCTGCTTGACGTTCCCCTTCATACTGAGGAACTGGCCCATGATGGGATGGAGGGTCACATCTTCGATGATCTTGCGGAAGTTGACGAACGCATCATTGGCAAGCATGTCGTGGTAGGACGACAGCGCCAGGGGATCGCCATCGATATTGCCATCCGACCGGGAAACGACGAACAATTCGCTGTAGGCCAGGGCCACGCGCTGTCGAAGTTGATCGTTGCTTTGCAGCGCGAGGTTCCACCAGATTTCGTTCACGTTATTGCCGTCCAGCCCATAGACGTTCACGCCGTCCTTAATGCGGGCGGAGTGGATGGTGAGCATCGAAGTGGCCGGAAGGGCGATCTGCTCATCGATCCAGGCGCTGTAGCCTTTAGTCTTGAGGTAGGCGACATCGGTGTTGGCGGTGCCGTTGCCGTTGGTAGCGCCAAAGCTGGCCTGGGTCAGAAAGCGGACGGCGTTTCGGGTGGCCTGCGGCTCGGCCGTCAGTTCCATGTCGGCGGCCGCGATGGGCGGAGGGGCGGCCGGCGCGGTGAAGTTGATCGAGCCGGCGGCGAGATTGAAGTGCCCGCGAATTTCACCATTGGGATAGTTGACGGTGTGAACGTTGAGATAAGTCCGGCCGGAGCGGATGGCGGTGACAATATCGGCGACCGAAATAGCACCCCCTCCAATCGGAACGAAGGTATAGATGAAGGAGCCATCCGCCTGCGGGGTTGCGGCATCGATGTCAAACAAAATACCGGCGTCCTGACCCGGGTCGGCCGGGCCGTGGATGTGCATGTTGGTCTTGGCGGAGGTCAAGCCCGAATAGGAGATGCGCAGCACCGCCTGCGTTTCGGCTCCGTTGACCGTAAGAGTTGCCGACCCCGCGGCGGAAGTGACGATGGAGGACGTCTGCGGGGCCAGGTTGGCGAGATAGAGCTTCTGGGGGGTGCCGGCCGTCACCACGAACGTATCGACCGCGGTGGCCAGGCCATCGGAGACGGTCACGGTGATCGTCGAAACGCCCGTCTGCGCCGCGGCCGGGGTGATGGTGATCGTGCGGTTGGTTCCAGTGCCGCCGATGGTGATATTGGCGGTGGGAACGATCGTCTGGTCGGAGGAGGCGGCGGTGACCTGGAGGTTGGTCGCGGGCGATTCCGCATCACTGACCGTAAATGCGACCGGAGCGGTAGGTGTCCCGGCCGGGGTAATCTGATCGGGGATATTGGAGATGACAGGCGCGGTGTTGGGGGCGCTGCCCACACCTGCCGCCTTGCCATTTTGGGATTGGACGAAAGCAATATCCCCAGTGTTGATGTTGCCGCTCAAATTCAGATCGGCACGGAAATTGCCGTAGTCCAGCGGCTTGCCATTGAAGAACTTCACATAATTGATGTCGCCCGTGTTGACGTTGCCAGTCTCATTGCAGTCTCCCATCAACACGCGGAAGGAAACGTCCGCGGTCGCGAGAATGCCGCCGGGGGCGTTGGTGGTGTCCTGCACGTTGGTCAGACGAAGGGTGATGATCGTGGGATTGCCCACGCCCGTGAGGGTTACGGCCATCTCGTTGTTGGCGAACGTGGTCGTGCCCATCGTCGCGGTGCCAGCGAAAACGGCCGCGGTTCCACTGTTGACGGTCCGGTCGAAAGAAATGACCAGGGTCATGCCGGTGGTGACATTGCGGCATTCCACTCCATAGGGACTGGTCTGTGGAAGGGGCAGATCGAAAACCGTCCCGGCATGGCTCATTCGGGAGGCGACCCCATTGATAACAGGCTGGCCCAAGGCAATCGAGCCGAGGCACGACAGGACAAACAGAGCGGCCAATGACCGCACGCGCGCAAACGTCCGTTGGGACATGTGCATCTCCCGGGTGTGATAACGAGATGTAGAAATACTCTGAACGGGAATTCAATCGACCGAACAGGATCGGAAAAGGGCCGCCCGTGTTGGGGTCGGCAATTGACGTACACGACGGACAGAGACAAGCTGCCACGATTCGTCGCTCGGCGGGTAACTGTACGCATTGTCCAGTTTGCCCAAACCTACCCTACCCACCCGGTAGAATTGTTGTCAACACTTTTCGAGCAGAACTGTAACGCACTGCGTTTTTTATTGGTGTTGGCGCGCAGTTTCTCATTGAATTCTCACAGTATTCTGCGATGCTTGGATTGGGGTTGGATGGCTGTTTGGAGGTGGAGCGATGCGGAAGTTCTGGAGATGGGCATTTCTGATATGCGTTTTTTGCACCTTGGCCGGATGGGGTGACCGTTCCGCGCGCGCTGATGTGACAATGGCGTTCGACGATAGCTCGGGCGATCCGCTGGCAGGCACGTTCGCGCCCAACACCAATATCACTCTCCTCGTCAAGCTGACCAGTACGCTTGAATCCGTGAGCGGTGTGAACTACCGGTTGCAAGTGGTTGAGGCGGCCGTCTCGGGAAAATTCAAACTGACAACGCGCAGTCTTACCAATGCTATTTTTGGCTTCAATTCGGCCAATACGGATGCGGCGGTGGTCGCCGGCAGTGCAGGGCTGCTCGATCCCATCACCGACCTGAATCTGGGCGCGGTCGTTTCGGACTCGGGTATAAACATCGGCCAAGCCGGAGGTCCGGTGGCCGCGGGTGTCGGCTACCTGGTTGCCACACTGACCATTAACATTCCCACTGGCACGGGCCCCGGCGTCTATCACATCCAGACTGTCAGCGATGCGACGGATGTTGGCTACGATCAGGGATTTTTCCCGTTTAAGGAAGTGCCCTTCGATCAACAGGCGACTTACACGGTTACTGTGACTCCCGAACCCGCGTCCGCCATCCTCTTTTTCGGGCTTGCTGCGATGACCCTGCGGCGCAGGGCGCGCTGAACGACAATCTCACCGAATTTCGGGGCCGGCTTTGGACGGGGCCGGCCCCTTTTTTATTGCCGAATCTCTTTTCGACCGGGCACTTAACCCTGTCTCGGAAGATTCGCCATAGGTGATTTGTATTGGCGGTCGATTATGATCCGGGGCATGAAGCGGATTGTCTGGCTCACGCTTGCGGGGGGATGGATGGCGCTCAGTCCGGCGCTTTGGGCGCAGCCTGTGGCCGCTCCCGCGCCGGTCGTCGCGCCGGGCGCTGTCAATCCGCCCGCCGTCAATCCGGCCGCCGGCAAGCTCGTCACCATGGATTTCCCGGCCGAGGGCGTCGATGTGCGCGTCCTGGCGGATGTCGTCTCCAAACGCCTTAAAATCCCCATCATTTACGATGAATCGATCGCCAACAAAAAGGTGATCATCCGCGTGCCCGTCGATCTGCCCGAGAGCGCACTGATGGGAATTCTTCAAAGTGCTTTGAAGATGAAGCAACTTGCCCTGATCGATGGCGAGCAGCCGGGTTGGAAGCAGATCGTGGCGGCCACCAACATGGCCGGCATCGCCAAGCCCGTCGGCCCGCCCGGCGCTGAGCCGGCCGGGGCGGCCACGCCAGTCGTCCAGGTCATCCCGCTCCAGCATGCCGACCCGACCAAAGTCGCCGATGCGATGCGGCCCTTCATTTCCCTCGGCGGCAGCGCCAGTGTGGTCAATGGCCAGCGAGCCATTATCGTCAGCGATTACGGGCCGGTGGCGCTGAAGGTCGAGCAAATCGCGCGGGCGCTCGATGATGCCGCGCCGGTCGATGTCAAGTTCATTCCGATCAAGAACGCCGAGCCGCAGCAGGTGGTCACCACGGTGCTGGCCATCCTCGCCGGCCGGGATGGCGGCACGCCGGCCGCCAGTTCTTCAGGAATCACGCTCACGCCCGATGAGCGCACCGGCCAGGTCATCCTGATCGCCCCCAAGGCGCGGGTCCAGGAAGTGACCGATCTGATCGCCGGCGTCGATAAGCCCCTCGATCTGGCGACCAAAGTTTACCGCCTCAAGAGCGCTTCGCCCGATCGAATCGATAAGCTCGTCAAGAATCTCATCGGCGTCTCGGCCAGCAAGCGCTCCTACCAATCCACCATCGATCGCGAGGCGCAGATTCTGGTCGTGTCGGCCACCGATGACATCCACAAGCGCATTGAAACGCTGGTGAAAGAGCTCGATACACCGGTGATCGAATCGCAAAGTCCCGTGAAGTTTTACAAGCTCAAGAACGCCAAGGCGGCGGATGTTCTGGCGACGATCGCGGGGTTGATGGGGGAGAGCGCCACGGTCTCGCGGCCGGCCGGGGCGGATGAATCGAGCGGGTTCGGCAAATCACTTCTGGGCGCGCCCAATACACCCACCGACAATCGCCTGCCCGCTTCCGGCGCTGGCGGGATGCTGCGCGGAAGCGACACCACCATCGCCCCCGGTAGCCCGCTCGCAGGTGGCAGGCGCCCCCGCGCCGATGATCTTGGCCCGCTCAGCGATGTGAGCCCGCGATCTTCCATGACAGGCGGATCGGCCGGTGGCGGCATGAGCGGCAGCACGCCCGAAAACAGCATGGGCACGATGCGAGCCGGCGGCAGCCCCGAGGCGCAGGGCGAAGAGGCCGGGCTTGGATCGCGCGCCAAAAACGCAACGGTGACCGCCGATGTCAACACCAACTCCATCATCGTCATTGCTCCCCCCGCAGTGCAGGACCTCTACGCCGGGCTCATCTCCAAGCTCGACCAGCGCCGTCCCCAGGTGCAGATCGAATGCACCATCATCACGCTCGACACTACCAACAACTTCAGCTTCGGCGTCGACATCGGCAAAGGCGGCGGCTTCGGCTCCAACAACTCCATCATCAGCTTCGGCTCCTTCGGAATCGCCTCGGTCGATCCCGCCACGGGCCGATTGACCCCCGTCCGCTCACCCGGCGGCACGTTCGCCATGCTCAGCCCGGGGATCGCCGATGTCGTGGTGCGAGCTTTGTCGAGCAATTCGCATGCCCGGTTGATTTCCGCGCCGCAGCTTCTGGTCAACGACAACGGCAAGGGAAAGCTCGAGAGCGTCAATCAGGAACCTTTCGCCGAGATTCTCGACACGAGCACGACCCAATCGCGCACGGGTCTGGGCGGATTGGCGCAGGCCGGCACCACGATCAGTGTCGAGCCCCACATCAGCGAGGACGATTACCTCCAGCTCGCCTACAGCATCGAACTCAGCAGCTTCACCGGCGCGGCCCGCAACGGCCTGCCCCCTCCCAGCCAGAAGAATTCCATCGACAGCGCCGTCACCATTCCCGATGGCAATACGATCGTCGTCGGCGGCCTGCAGCTCAAGAATTTCCGCGCTGCCATGGATTCGCTGCCGTTCATCGATCAGATTCCCATCCTCAATCTGATCATCGGCAGCCGCAGCAAAGCGACGGAGGATTTGACCCTCTTCGTCTTCATCAAGCCGGTCATTCTCCGCGATGACAAATTCGCCGACCTGAAACATCTCTCCGACAAAGCCATGAAAGATGTCGGCCTGCCGGGGCAGTATCCATCGAGCAAGCCGATCCCGATCAAGTAAACTGATCCTCTTTTAGCCGCTTCGCTTGCGAAGCGCGTCTGGCGGCTGGGAAGGCCAAAAATATTCACCGCATAGACGCAGAGTTCGCAGAGAATTCAGAAACAGGAATCGAAAAATGGGATATGCCTGAACCCAAACGCGATGTTGAAATCGGCCAATGTGTTCCGCCTGAAATCCATCGTATTCCGCCTAATTTCTTGACGAAATGCCCGAATCCGCCACCCAACGCCTGCAATCCCATCTTTCCTCCGCCCTATTGCGCGCCGGCCTATCCGCGGAATCGCTCGACCCCGCCTCAATTCCCGCTCTCTGCCAGTCTGCCCAGTCCGCCGGATTGCCCGACGCTGAAATCTCCCGCGCCGCCGCCGCGGCATTCAATCTCGAATTTCGCCCGTCACTCGTTGCCCAGACCGCCGCCGCCGATTTCCTTTCCGCCATCCCCATCTCCCTCGCCCGCCAGAATCACATGCTCGGCCTCACCGGTGAAGGCGGCCAGTTCATCCTCGCCCTCGGCGACCCCGCCCGCCTGAGTCAAATCGCGATTGTCTCCAGATCTCTTGGCCGAGCCCTGACGCCCATCCTCGCGCCGCCCGATGTGGTCCTCACCGCCATCAATGAAGCCTATCAGCAGCGCACCGGCCAGGCCCAGGCGATGATCGACAAACTCGACCGCCGCGAGGTGCTGGAGGAAGTCAATCGCCTCACTCGCGAAGATCTGCTCGATAATTCCACCCGCGCTCCGGTCATCAAGCTCGTCAATCTCATTCTTTTCGAGGCCGGCAAGGCCAACGCCTCGGATGTGCACATCCAGCCCTACGAAGAGCGACTGATCGTCCGCACCCGCGTGGATGGCGTTCTCTACGATGCGTTTGAGCTCCCGAAGAATGTCCAGGAAGAGGTCATCAGCCGGATCAAGGTCATGGGCCGGATGAACATCGCCGAAAAGCGCCTGCCGCAGGATGGCCGGGCGACGGTGCAGATCGGCGACCGAATCGTCGATCTCCGCATCGCGTCGCTCCCCACCAGTTTCGGCGAGCGGATCGTGATCCGGCTCCTGGAAAAAAGTGCCCGCCTGCTGGACCTGGCCGAGATCGGCATGGACCCGGTAACACTCGCGCGTTTCGGCGAATTGATCCGCGCTGAGCATGGTTTGGTGCTGGTCACCGGCCCGACCGGCAGCGGCAAAAGCACCACGCTCTATGCCGCCCTCAAGCGCATCGATTCGAAGGAAAAAAACGTTCTCACGCTCGAAGACCCCATCGAATATCAGCTCGATGGGATCAGCCAGACCCAGGTGAGCGACAAAAAGGGCATGACCTTCGCCAGTGGCCTGCGCAGCGTTCTCCGCCAGGACCCCGATGTGATCATGGTCGGCGAGATCCGCGACCGCGAGACCGCGACCATGGCGATTCAGTCTTCGCTGACGGGTCACATGGTCTACAGCACGCTGCATACGAACGATGCGGCATCCGCCGTCACGCGGTTGCTGGATTTAGGGATTGAGCCGTATCTGGTGGCCTCATCCGTCGTCGCCGTTCTCGCCCAGCGATTGGTCCGCCGAATCTGTTCGCGCTGTGCCCAGCCGTATTCGCCCGATGATGCTGAACTGGCCTTCCTTGGCATTTCCCGCGATCGCGCCGGCGGAATGCGGAAAGGCGCTGGCTGCGCCGCCTGCCGCAACACGGGTTATCGCGGCCGGGTCGGCACGTTTGAATTGCTGGTGATCGACGAGCGCATTCGAGGTCTCATTCAGTCGCGC
>JBBRTW010000082.1:0-19509 GCA_038244055.1 Tepidisphaerales bacterium
GAGGGGCTTCTCGCAGTAGATGTCTTTGCCCGCGCGGCAGGCGGCCATGATCATAGTGGCGTGCCAGTGGTCCGGCGTGGCGATCAGTACCGCATCGATGTCCTTGCGGGCCAGCACCTCGCGGAAGTCGCCGTAATACTGCACATCGCTCGCCTTGGTGGCCGGACCCTTGCCGGCAGTCGCCGAGAGCTGCGTGGCGACCCAAGGACTGTTGGCCGTCGAGAGCGCATCGGGATCTGAAGTCTCCGGCTTGGGGGCGGTGCTGGGCGTACCCACCACGCGCTCGATATTCTCGCGGGCGGCCTTGCGCTTCTCTTCCTGGGCATCGCAGATGGCCAGAAGCTGCACGTCCGAGCGGCGCACCATGGCGTTCAGATGCTGCGTGCCCTGCTTGCCCGGGCCGATGATACCAAGCGTAATGCGCTCCGAAGGCGGGGGCGAGCCATCCGCGCCGAGGACGGAGGCGCGGACGATCATCGGCCCGGCGGCGACGGCGGCGGCCTGCTTGAGAAATCGGCGGCGGGACGTTGCGGACGGCTTGGGGTGGCTCATAGCAGACTCCGGATGAACCGTGGGAGATGGGTTGATCGAGGCGCGGAAATAATACGCGATTTAGCGGGGCGAGTGAAGGCGCGGTGTGAGTTGCGGGTTGCGAGTTGTGAGTTGCGAGTTGCGAGTTGGGGGGGGCAGCAATTCGCAAATCGAAGGCCGCCAAGCCTCACATGGTCTCGGCCTCCTGCTCATTGGCCGCGAAGCGAAAAACCTTATCCAGCCCGGTGACCTCAAAAATGTTCCAAATCCGAGGCGGAACAGCGCACAACACCAGATGGCCATCCGCCTGGATCAGCGCCTTGCGCAGGCGCAGCAATTTGGCGATGTTGGATGAATTGATGTAAATGACACCCGCGAAATCCAGGATCACCCGCGCATCGCGACGGCTCGGTGTACTCAGAACCGCATCCAGATCGGCCGAGAAGCCGGGATCAGCGGTCAGGCGGACGAGAATGACATCGTCGGCGCGCGGTATGACGGACATGCGGGGGATTGTTAAGAATCCGCGCTCCAATGTCCATCGCTGCGGTGGCAATTCCCGGCGCGGGCGGAAGGCGGGAGCGGGCACCGCATCGCCCTGCTGCGGATTGTGATACGGGTCGCACTCGGACCGCTTTCATGCTGTTTGCTCGAATGACGCCGG
Organism: Tepidisphaerales bacterium; assembly: GCA_038244055.1. Classification (GTDB taxonomy): domain Bacteria; phylum Planctomycetota; class Phycisphaerae; order Tepidisphaerales; family Tepidisphaeraceae; genus DASPKW01. The sequence continues at coordinate 1,196 of JBBRTW010000082.1, forward strand.
TTTTTCATCGACGTCACAGCGAACTGGCCGTATGGTGAAGCGCTCGGAGGGTGTTTGAACGGAGAGGCTTGCCGGCGTCTAGGGTTTTCCGATGGTCAAAAGCTGTATTGGTCTGGCGGCGTGGGCGGTGGTTCTGGCCACTATTGGCGTGACCGTTCCCGCGCGCGGGGACGTCTTCTCCAATGTCACCGAGGCATTGAACTACCAACTTATCTATACACTGGGCATTCCCAACACCGCCACGTTCAATACCGTCGGCAACAACGTTCCCTACAGCATCGATAACTCGGCCAGCTTTACCGGCCAGTTCGATCGCATCGCCTACTACATGGAGCTTCAAAAGCCCGGCGATACCTCCAGCGCATGGGTCTACGCTTCGATGGATGCATTCACCACCCAGGTGAATAAAATCGGCGTCCCCACGCTTCCTTCGGGCGCGACCTATCAGAAAAACGTCAAGAACATGAACGTGTTCTCCAACGTCGGCACCATCGCCACCGGCACGAACCTGACCGGCGGCAACATCGAATTCTGGCCCAACAATTATAGCGCCGCCAACGCCATCGGCATCCTCAACGCCAGCACCACCCTCTACGACTCCGGCGACACCATCACCACCGCCACGCCCAATGGATATGGATCGATGCAGATCCACAATCATCTGGCCACCGCCACGACGGCGCAGACGATCTTCGCCTACGACCACTGGGGCAACGGCGGCACGACCAAGAGCGATCTGGGCATCGGAGACAATACTGTTCTCGCCAGCGGACAGGTCAATCCGGATTGGACCTTCCGCGCTAACGCCTCCGATTACACCATCAAGAATCTCCAGGTGCTGGTCCATGCGGGCGTACCCGTTCCGCCACCACCCTCGATCAAGATCATGCCCATGGGCGACTCGATCACCTACGGCTCGGGCGCGGCCGGCGGATATCGAACCCAGCTTTACAATTCTCTGACCGCGGCCGGTTTGAATGTGGAGTTCGTCGGCAGCGCCACCGACAACCCCTCCACCACCCTCGGCGCGGCCGGGCAGGTCAATCATGAAGGCCACGGCGGCTGGCGCATCGATGAGCTGGCCGCCAACCTCGACGCCAACAGCGGCCGGACCGGCAATAATGGCGGTTTCTGGTTCCCCGGCATCGCCGGCACGCGCGACCCGATCAACCCCGATATCATTCTCCTGCATATCGGCACCAACGATTTCGGCCAGAACTTCAATATCACCACCGCCAAGGACCGCCTCGATGCGCTGATCGCGCAACTGGTCGCGGACCGGCCCAGCGCCAAGGTGATCGTGACCAATCTGCTCATTCGCACTGACAACACGACGACGGAAAACAACATCGAATCGCTCTTCAATCCCTACGTCCCCGGCATCGTCGCCGCCCATCAGGCCCTGGGGCAGAAGGTTTATTTTCTGGACATGGAGAGCAAGCTCGATCCTGCCACCGATCTGGGCGACAAGCTGCATCCCAATCAGGTGGGCTACAACAAGATGGGCGATGCTTTCTCGGCCGCGGTGCTGGCGGTGGTGCCCGAGCCATCGAGTGTGGGTGTCATCGCGATCGCGGTTCTGGCGGGGCTGGCAAGGCGCGGGCGGAGAGCGTCTTTGTAGCACGGGCATCCTGCCCGTGTCCGCGCCTTTCAATTCAAATACTCACTGCTTTTGGCATTCAATATGCTCAACATGGGCAAGATGCCCATGCTACATCCAACATGGGCAAGATGCCCGTGCTACATCCGACATGGGCAAGATGCCCACGCTACGATTCATCGTCAGCTTCTCGCGCCGGGCTTCGTTTGATACATTACCGCTTTCAACGCAAAGGAATCCGCCCGCCATGGCCAACACCGCAGAGATCATCGATTCCGGAAAGAAGCTCCTCATCGGCAATTACGCGCGGCTGCCGGTGGTGATGGCGCGCGGGCGCGGGTCGCATCTGTGGGATTCGGAGGGCAGGGAATATCTCGATCTCTTCGCGGGGTTTGGCGGAACCATTCTCGGCCATTGCCACCCCGCGCTGATCGAGGCGGCGACCAGACAGGCCAACACGCTCTGGGCTGTCGGCAACACTTATTACACGACGCCGCAGATCGATTTCGCCGGCGCGATGGCCCGGCATGCTTTCGAAGGGCAGGCCTTTTTCTGTCACAGCGGCGCGGAGGCGAATGAAACCGCGTGCAAGCTGGCGCGTCTCAAAGGCCATCAGAATGGCGGCAAGAAGTGGAAGGTCATTTCGCTCAACAAGAGCTTCCACGGCCGGACGCTGGCCATGATCGCCGCCACGGGCAACCCGGCCTATCGCGTCGGCTTCGAGCCGCCGGTTGCGGGATTTCTGCAGGTCGATGGGGGCGATATCGCAACGCTCGCGGCCGCGGTGGATGATGAAACGGCCGGGATTATTCTCGAGCCGATCCAGGGGGAAGGGGGCATCAATCAGTACCCGGCCGACTATCCCGCCAAGGTTCGCAAGCTCTGCGATGAGCGGGGGCTGACACTGATTTTCGATGAAGTGTGGACCGGCTGCGGGCGCACGGGGAAATGGTTCGCGCATCAATGGTTCAGCGATGGCACCGCGCCGGTCATTCCGGACATCATGACACTCGGCAAAGCCATCGGCGGCGGCCTGCCCGTGGGGGCGGTATGGGCTAAGTCGGAACTCGCCAAGCTGCTCGTGCCGGGGACGCATGGCAATACCCTGGGAGCCAATCCGATCTGCATGGCGGTGGCCAACGCGATTTTCGAAGTCATCGAAAAAGAAAATCTCGTGGCTCACGCCGAAAAGCTCGGCCAGCAGGCGATCGCGCGGTTGCGTGACGAGAAACGTCTCAAAGACAAAATCGTCGACGTGCGCGGCAAGGGGCTGATGCTGGGGATCGAGATGAAGAACCCGCCGGCGGCCGGTTTCGTCGAGCGCGGGCTGGCGCATGGTGTGGCGCTGAATCTGACGGCCAAGAATGTCGTGCGGCTCGCCCCGGCGCTCAATATACCGCAGGCCGATTGGGATACGGGGCTGGATCGCGTTGTGGAAACACTGGCGGCCGAGGCGTAGACCTTCAAGAAGTTCATTGAGATGTCATGCTGAGGATGACCATACGATATCTTTTGCAAGCTCTTAGAGGCGCTCATGAAAATTCCAATGCGATGGATCGTCGTTGCGGGCCTGGCGCTGCTGGGATCATGCACGCCCAAAGCAGGCCCTGCGCCGGCGGCCGCGCCGCCGCGCGCGGTCGAGAAAGCGCCCAATGCCGTCTTCTTCCCGCCCGAGTCCCAGGAAAAACAGGCCGATGCGATCAAGGAGCAGCAGTACCTGATCCAGGTGATGGCCTACAAGATCACCGTGCCGGCCGGGACGATCAGCCGCAGCGATGATTTCTGGAAGCACATCAACGAGCAGGCGGTGGATGTCGGCACCTACGAGCTGCTCTACAAGAACGGAATCCGCGTCGGCGTCGCGCCGACGCAGGAGTGGGATGGCTGGCTCAAGCCGCTGATCGAGCGGCACCCGGTGATGACCCAGCGCAGCGCCTGGACCGGCCGGGAGGCGAAGGATCTGGACATGGATCTGGCGCAGAAGGTCGAGTATCAGAACGTCTTCTATTATGACAATACAGGCCAGCTCAGCGGCCGGACCTACGAGCGCTGCGATAACCTCCTGCGGCTCTCGTTTCAGCCCGCGCCGAGAAAACACGGGAGCGTTCGCCTGGCGATGTGCCCGGTGATCAAGAGCCTGCGCGAGCGGCTGGTGCCGATCGGGGATGTGAATACGCGCACGATCCAGCGCGTGTACCCCGAGCATTTGTACGATTTGAATATGGCGGTGGATGTGCCGCTGGATTCGTTTCTCATCATCGCGCCATCGCCTGAAGCCAAACTGCCAGGCCTTCCCGGCGCGGCTTTTCTGGTCAATGAGGGCGCGGCGGAGCAGACGGAAACGCTGCTGATCTTCCGGCCGATTATTTTCCGGCAGCATGTCGAGCCGGTGATCGGCACCAATGCGATCGCGCCGGCGGGTCCGAAAGCGCCAGCGCCCGCGGTGCCAACGGTTGCGCCGTCGAATGCGGGGGATGCGGCGACGCCCGCGCCCGCAGATACCAGTGCGTCGCCGTTCAAAAAGTGAATGTGCCGAACAACTTCACGCCGGCGGACGCGCTCGGCAAGCCGAGCGGCTAACTCACATCTGTTTTCCTTATCGCGCCATTCGCTCACGGCGCGATAATCGTGATCGTCTGCGCTTCGCTCTCGAGTTTGCCAATGAAAATGGGGCCTTTGATGAATGTGAAATCGTTGGCCAGCGTGTTCTCGTAGCCGGCTTTGATCTTGTATTGGCCGCGCGGGAGGACGGTCTTCTCATCGACCAGGCGGAGGAGTTCGATATCGATGGCGCGGACGTCATGCGGCTTGAAGTTCCAGACCGTGGGAATGCCGGCCGCGCGGGCGATGCCGGGCGGGGTCAATGTCGTCGATTTGCCGGCCTGATCGGTGAGGATCACGCGCGGGCACACGGAACCTTCGGAGTTCTGGGGGTCCCAGATCTGAATCGGCTTGTCGGATTCATTGGCGAGAACCAGCCGCACCATAAAAGGCCGGCCGACGGCTTTAGCGCCGAGCGTCCAGGTCTGCCCATCCGGAAGATTGAAGGAAAGCGCGAGCGGCGGTTTTGCGGGAGCCTCGGCGGGGGAGAGTGTGGTGAGGGCGAGGCAGAGGATCAGCGAGAGGGTAAGGCGCATGGGGGCTCCGGGTTGGGTGATGGGGGTTGGACGCGAAGGTGTGTGCAAAGTTCCCCGGGAAGTAGCGCTTCGCCCACCAATGTGACCGTCATTCTGAGGGGAGTGGAGCGACCCGAAGAATCCAGCCGCGAGTGAAAGGGCCGTCACATCCGCGGCAAGCTCCTTCGCAAGCTCAGGCTGACTCTCCATGGTCGCCGCGCAAGCATCAGTTGAACCCTCCGCCCCCTTCCCTATGCTACGGCTCCCGTGATTCAAACTCTTCTCAACAGCGTCCGCCCCTCGGCCCTGCATCGCGTCTGGGTGATTTCGGATTTGCAGCAGTCGGTCCCCGCGCAGGCGCGGCGGTGTTTGACGGCGGCGGTGGAGGATTTTAAGTCGCTGGATCGGCCGGTGGAGCAGATTTGGTATCTGGGCGATGCGGTGGAGGGGAGCCGGCTGGAGGCGCTGGAGGAGATGGCGGCCATGCAGGTGGAGTTGTTGAGGGGGCTGGATGCGCCGGTGAAATATGTGCTGGGGAATCACGATTTCGACCACCTGCGGCACTCGGGCGGCAAGAGCGGGCGCACGGCCATTTTTCGCGATACGGTTTTGAAAACACCCGGCTGGCGGACGACCGATTCGATCGAATCGTTCCACTATTTCGATTCCATCGGGCCCTTCGCAACCCTTTTCCTCTCCGATCATTCCGACCCCACCGGCGCATGGTGCAGCACGCATGGCACGGTTCACGGCGATGCCTCGGCCTATCCGCACGGCGCGATGGATTACAAAGCGGTGCGGGATCAACTCGCGAAGGCCCCCGGGCCGGTGATCACCTGCTCGCATTATTCCTTCGCCGGTGGAAATCGCCCGAGCCGGTTGATGGATCAGATGCTTCCCCTGCCGGGGAATATCAAGCTGCATCTCTACGGCCACGCCCATATCGGCGATGCGGCCTGGGCGGGGAAGGATCTGTATCGCAAGATCGCCTGCGTGGATGATCACCCAATCGTGCAGGTGGACATCGCCTCGCTGGAAGATGGCCGGGGCAGCGCGATCCGCTCGGCCATTCTGGAGATTTATCGGGATTTGTCGCTGGGCCTGTTTTTCCGGAATCACAGCATGCGGAAGTGGGAGGAGATGTTGGTGCTGGACGGCGGAAGGAAACTATGACAATCGCATTTTCCACAGTCGCGGAGCGACGACAAAAAGTAGCCCATGTGCGTAAGCACTGGGTCCCCCAACGCCATCCAGAGGCCATCGCGCCTCACCGCCAAGCCCTGGAAGGGCGACAGATGACCGTACCGAGCGTCCAACTGATCACGTTTCCAGAGCAGAGAGTATAGACGACCGAAGGATCTTGCCCATTCGTCCCGGCCCGTTCGCCCTGGCCCTTCCGTCAAAACAATCGGGCCAAAATGGTCTGGCAAGATTCTTCGGTCGCCTGAAGCTCCCTCAGAATGACGATGCCGGCTTCGACGGTTGCCGCGAGATTCGGTATCATGCCTGCGAATCGATTTCTGGAGACAGACTATGTCATCGAATTTTGAAGCACCCGAAGAAATGCGGATCGCGTCGTTGCGGCAGAAGAAGGTTCAGGCCAATATTAAAATCCTGGAGCCCGGGGCCGGTACGCCCTGGGAAGATCGCGGGTCATCGGGCTTTGTGTCGGGGTTTTTCAAGACGGCGATCATGGCGATGGTCCAGCCGCGCAAGCTGCTGTATGCGATACGCCGGCCGGATACGGCGGGGGATACGCGGGTTCTGACGATCATCTACGGCGTGTTCTGGGGGCTGGGCTGGGTGATCAATGACCTGATGGACCACATCTGGGCGAGCAGAGCCTACGACGCGGCGGCGAAAGCGCGGGTGGCGGTGCCGGGAAGGCTTAGCGCGGCCAGCGCGCTGCCGCCGGAACTGGATATCCAGGCGATGATCACGCACTTCATCCTTGGCGTGGTGGGAACCTGGCTGATTTTGACATTCGTGTCGCGCCTGTTCCACAAGCTGGTGGCGACCGGCTCGGAGGTGCAGAAAGCGCCGCCGGTGCTGATGTTCAACGCGATGGCCTACTGCCTTGGGCCGAGCATTCTGGCGCTGATCCCGTTCCAGATCGGCCCGGGGATCGCGCTGGTGTGGATCGTCGGATTGTGGATATACGCCGGTGCGACCCGGCTGGCGGTGAAGGCCGCCAACTCGCTGATCTGCATCATCATCTCGGCCGGCGGCGTCATCGGCGGCTCGGCCGGGCTGTATTTCCTCGTGAAATGGGCGATGCGCAAACTGGACTTGATTCCCGAGTGAGATGGAACCACGAAGGGCACGAAGGGCGCGAAGAAATGATGGAGATGTTGCTCGAAACAGCCCAAATGAATGACGCGGCGCAGCGCGTTGGCGCGGCGAATAATGTGCGCGCGGCGGATAAACTGGCAGCCCTGCGGCAGCGGCTGCTGCATCGCATCGGCCGGCGGTTCAGGACCCTGACCGAGGAAGTGAGTGTCGGGCCCGTGAAATTGAATTTCACGCGCATCGCCGATCCCAATTTCGTGCTCGATGAAATGGCCGAGGCGGAGGACCTGAAGGATAAACTGGCCGGCTACCGCAGGCCATCGGACGATCTGAATCTGCCGTACTGGGCGGAGCTGTGGGATAGCGCTTACGGGGTCTCGGATTATTTCCGGCAGCTTTTCCCGGCCGATCAGTTGTCGCGCATGAGCGTGCTCGATCTCGGATGCGGCATGGGCCTGACCGGAACCGTGGCCGCGGCGCTGGGGGCGAAGGTGCTCTTCGCGGATTTGTCGCCCGATGCGCTGCTGTTCGCGCAGCTCAATTCAGCACCGTATGGAGAGCGCGTGCGCACCCGGCAGCTCAATTGGCGAACGGCGCGATTGACCGAGCAATTCGATTTGATCATCGGCGCGGACATTTTATACGAGCGGGCGCAATGGACTTATCTCGAGCCCTTCTGGAAGGGCCATGTGCGCGCCGGCGGAATGGTCATGCTCGGCGAACCGGGGCGGTCCACCGGCGATTATTTTCTCGACTGGATCCAGGGTCGCGGCTGGAATCTGGAGCGCGCCGAGCAGGCGGTGGCGACGCGGCCCAGGCCGATTCGCCTGTTCAAATTGACTTTGGAATAGCAAGCGAAATCGCGAAAAATATGCGGCAAAATGGCGGTGAATCGATTTTCGCGAAATAGGATTCATTCTCGAAGAATTGATTGCCCGGCGATGATTTGGACGATATAGTTCGTCAGTACGGAAGTGTTCTGCCGTGTACGTGCTTGAGGGCCAGATTTTGGCAAACCGATAAGCAGACCCACGGGGATCGCCGCTTGCCGGCCGCACGCCCGCATGCCTGTTCTGGTGGAGAAATCCCCGGACCGGGCGCAGACGGGATCCGAAAGGCAATATAGACCGGAGAACCCTCCGGATCGGCGCATCACCCACGTTTTTACTTGGGTTTGACCAAACCACCCCTCACACGGCACAAGTGGATCTCCTCCGTATTTTTCGCCCGAGACCTCCGATGAGGTGTCGGGCGTTTTTTATTGCCCGGGGCCCGGATTAATCGCGAAGGCCGCGAAGGCACGATGGGCGGCGAGAAGAAGAAACAATTCGGCCGGCGTGGAAGGGATTGAGACTTATCAGGCTCGGCAGATCGAGACACGCCCTTCGAATGAAATCACTATCGTTGCACGATTCGGAGGGATTCATCCGCAATGTGCGGAGCTTGGCGGAGACGTGGTCATCGATGTAATTGGCCGAGGCGATGGGTCGCCACTGAAAATCCGGCCGGGCCGCGACGAAGGCGAGGCGGACCGGCTGCTGGCATTGGAGGTAGCGGACGACCGACGGAACGGGCGTTTTCCGGGTTTGGAGCGGGATATTAGTCTGGAATGAGTGCTCGGATGAGTGGTTCTACGAAGCGTCTGTCGGGTCTTCTCCCTGCAAAAAAGTCACCTGCAGAATTTGCACTCATCTGAGTTTCACGTTCCAGATTGTACTTTACCCCTGACAAGTGCGAGTTTGGCGCGTGCCGGCTCCCATACCATTTGCGAATTTCGAGATGAGGTGCCGTTATGCAATCGTTCACGAACAGGAATCCCGCAGCGTTCGAAAGTCTGGAAACCCGGCGAATGCTTTCGGCAAGCCTCACGGCCAAGGGAACGCTCGATATCGAAGGGGGCCGCAGGTCCGATACTATTAATGTATCGGTGGATGCAAAGCACCATTCGCTGCTGGATGTCAGCGTAAATGGCCAGGTCACCAAGTTCAAGGCTGCCAGTGTTCGGCGAATTTCTGCCCTGGGCAATCGCGGCAACGACAGTATCACCGTGGCCACGAATGTCGCGGCCGCGGGGGGCATTACCGAGGATGGCGGCGACGGCAACGATACGCTCGATGGCGGCGGCGGAAATGAAACGCTCAGCGGCGGCCTGGGCGATGACAGCATCCTCGGCGGCGACGGCGCGGATGTCGAGCACGGCGATGGCGGCAATGATACGCTTATGGGCGGAACTGGCAACGACACGCTCGAAGGCGGCGATGGCGCTGACAGCCTCAACGGCGGCGGGGGCAACGATGTCGTAGACGGCAATGCCGGCGTCGATACGGAAGTCGGCGGCACGGGCAACGATACGCTCCACGGCGATGGAAGCGATGATGTGCGCGGCGACAGCCACGATCTGACCGATGACAATTCCGGGCCGGATGATGGCCACGATGGCGGGGGCGGCAGCCCGAACGATTTGCTTGAGGGCGTGAGCCATAAGCACGATGGGCTCTTCGCCTGATGTCGCGGTTTTCCATCCTTCCCCCCCCCGAGCGGCCACGACACCCACCGTGTCCGCTCGCTTTGGTATTGACGGACACAGGGGTTCGGAAAATTCTTCAGGGCAGACAAGAATGTCCACCCCACCGGAAGTCCCTTTCGGAAAGTGCGATCAGCGAATGGGCTTGCCCTTGGCGAAGGTGGGGTCGCGCGGATATTGAATCGGCGAGCGGCCGAGCTTGGGGATTTCGACGATGACGTGGTGCTCGGTGCCGGGAAGCGCTACGGGGTGGATGATGGCTTGGCCGCCGTTGAGCATTTTGATGGCTTTCTCGGCCTCGGGAAGTTCCTCGGCGATCTTAGCGCCCTTCATGGCCAGAAACTTGCCGTGGTTCTTGACCAGGGGCAGGCACCATTCGACGAGGAAGTCGAGCGTGCCGACAGCGCGGGCGGTGACGATATCGCAAGCATCGCGCAGCGTGCCCCGGCCGGCCGATTCAGCGCGCTCGCCGATGACGTGGACGTTGCTCAGGCCGAGCGTTTTGGCGGTGCTGCGGAGGAAGACAGCCTTTTTCTGGGTGGATTCGATGAGAAAAACTTTTGCATCCGGGCGCGCGATGGCCAGGGGCAATCCCGGCACCCCGCCCCCGCTGCCGACATCGGCGAGCTGAATCGGGCCGGCGGGCAGGAAGGGCAGGAGCGTGAGCGCATCGCCGACATGCGAAACCTCCGCCGATGCGCGGTCGTCGATGCGGGTGAGGTTCATTCGCAGGTTGGCCTGGAGAAGCAGGTCGATGTAGGTCGAGAGCTTTTGATGCTGCTCGGGCGAGAGGGTGAGATTAGCGCGGGAGGCAAGTTGGTTCCAGAGTTCATTCACGCCATGGAGGGTATCATGGGAAGGCGACGGCAAACAGGAGACGATCATGGGAATGCTCGATGGAAAAGTTGCGATGATCACAGGGGCGGCCAGCGGGATCGGCCGGGAGACCGCGCGGCGGTTTGCAAAAGAGGGGGCGAAGGTCGCGGTGGTAAGCCTGAAATCGGAAGAGGAGCGGGCGGTGAGCCTGTGCGCGGAGATCGCGCGCGAGGGTGGCGCGGCGGTTTTCATTCCATGCGATGTATCGCGCGAAGAAGATGTTCGCGCGGCGGTGAAAGGAACTATTCAAAAGTTCGGCCGGCTCGACATCGTGATGGCCAACGCCGGGATCAATGGCGTCTGGGCACCGATCGATGAACTGATGCCCGGGGAATGGGACCGCACGATTGCCGTCAACCTGCGCGGTACGTATCTGGCCATCCACTGCGCCGTTCCGGAATTGAAGCGCGCCGGCGGCGGGAGCATCATCATCGTCAGCAGCGTGAACGGCACGCGCACCTTCGCCAACGCCGGCTCGACGGCCTACAGCGTTTCCAAGGCCGGGCAGGTGGCGCTGATGAAGATGGCAGCGCTGGAACTGGCGGCGAGCAATATTCGCGTGAACGCGATTTGCCCGGGGGCCACCGATACGGAAATCGGCAGCAGCACGATCAAGCGAAATGTCGAGACGATCAAAGTCGGCGTGCATTTTCCCCATGGCGCGCCGGGAATCCGCAATGGGCAGGCCCGGCCGGCGGATATCGCGGATGTGTGCCTTTTCCTTGCCAGCGATCTGGCGCGGCACGTATCGGGGGCGGAAATTTTTGTGGATGGGGGATTCTCCCTGGCGGTGTGAGTGTCTCTTTTTGTGGTGCGGGCGTCCATGCCTGCCATAAAGGGGGAAAAATTAAATGCGGGCGTGGATGGCATCCGCCGCTGCTGCAATAAAGTACAAAAGAGACGAATGCAGGCGTTGACGCCCGCACCACAATTCAGGGCCGTTGGAATGCCGCAAGCGCCCTCGGCGTCTCAAGATACTGTGGGTCCGATTGGAATCTTGGTTGACCAAGCAGGCCATCCGGTTGTCCGATAAGCAACGTATCCGCCCGATTGTGCGGCCTGAGGCAGATGGGCAGCGATGTCGGCACGCGGATTCACCTTCGGGCGCGATGAATCGGGTAAATCGCGGCCTGTTTAGACGTTACATTATGTCTCTTCCGCTTCGTAACGTGTCCATTGCTACATGGGAGATCATGGGAATCGGCGCATCCAGACACTTTCCACTCGGCCGGCGCGGCAGGCTGGTCGAGGCCGCGCGCCGGGGCATGATCGAGCCTCTGGAATCGCGGGTGATGCTGACGACGTGGGGCGCATTTCCGACATTGACCGGCCAGGCGGCGGCCGCGGCGGCGCATCCAACCGTCACCGGCGCGGGTTACGCGATCGCCGTTCTCGATACGGGTGTCGATTACATGCATCCATCCCTGGGCGGGGGTTTTGGTCCGGGGTTCAAGGTCGAAGCGGGTTGGGATTTCGTCGATAACGATCCCGACCCGATGGACACTGATGGTCATGGGACGGGCACGGCCAGCGCGGCCGCCGCGCTGCCCTTCACCTACGGCGGCGCGGAATACCAGGGGGCCGCGCCGGGGGCGCATCTAATCGCCCTGCGGACGGATGATGGCACGTTCGGCTGGAACAAGGAAGCGCCGTACATCGAGCAGGCGCTGCAATGGGTCATCGCCAATGCATCAACGTACAACATCGTTTCGGTCAACATCTCCAACGGCAAGAGCCATTACTCCGCGGAGACGGCATTAGCGCCCTGCAGCGATGAATTCGCGACACTGGCCTCGATGGGCATCGTCATCACTTCTTCGAGCGGCAACGATGGCGTGCAGGTTCCCTATGGCGTGGAGTATCCCGGCGCGGATCCGAACGTCTATGCCATCGGATCGATCAACTCCAGCGATGTGATTTCCACCTTCACCGAGCGCGGGGCGCTGATGGATCTTCTGGCCCCGGGGGAAAACGTGCCGCTGCCCTACTGGCTTTCACCGCTCGCCAATCCCTCGGCGTCGAACCGGCACATTTATCTGGCCGCCACGGGCACCAGTTTCGCATCGCCCTATGTCGCGGGGGCGGTGGCGCTGATCAAGCAGGTCGATCCCTCGCTGACCGGGCAGGAGATCATCTCCATCCTCAGCCGCTCGGGCGTCGCCAACTACGATGGCGACCATGAAGCCGCGCCGGTTACGGGGCTGACCTGGCCGCGCGTGAGCATTTCGGCCGCCATCAACATGGCCTATGCCGAGCGCGATGATAATCGCGAGGAGAATGACATTTTGAGCGCCGCCTCAGCGCTGACATTCACCAATGACACGGCATCGGCCTCGGGCCTGAAGCTTCTGCTGAGCGATGCCGATTTCTACAAGTTCACGCTCTCCACAGACTCGGACGTTGATTTTGCCATAAGCTCCAACGGCTCTTTCACGCCGACATGGGATCTTCTCGATTCCGGGGGAACGCTGCTCAAGCATCTGTCATCGAGCGATGCCGTGCGCCTGTCGGCCGGGACGTACAACCTCCGCGTCAACGCGCCGGCCGCGACGCTGGATGGAGACTACTCGATCAATATCGACCGCACGCCCGATGATGCACTGAATAATCATTCCACGGCCACGGCGACTCCGATTACGCTGAGCGGCGGGTCGGGGGGCGTTTCAAATCTCAACATGCTGGCGGGGCTGGATGACTATTTCAGCTTCACGCTCGCAGGCACCAATGATGTGGACCTGGGCATCAACTTCGCCGGATCGACGCCCGATCCGGGGGCGCAGTTGCTCGATACCAATGGCAATCTGATCGCCAACTATTCCAGCGGCGCGCTCTCGAGGCGGCTGACGGCCGGGCGGTATTTGATCCGCGTCTACTCGGCCGTCACGCTCGATTCGACTTACTCGGTTTCGGTCGATGCCACCCCCTATGTCGCGCCGCCAGTGGTCGTTCCGGGAACCAACGGCACCGGCAACGGCATCGCCTACGATTCCACCGGCAAGCTCCACTTCGCCTGGTTCGATGAATCCACCGGCACGCTGAAATACGCCGTCCGCAGCGCCGCCAATGTCTGGGGCGCGGTGCAGACGATCGATGCGAACCCGCTCACCGGCCAGTTCGTTTCGCTCTCGCTGGACCCCCAGGGCCGGCCGGGCGTGGCCTATCTCGATTCGTACAACGCCGATCTCAAGTACGCGCACTGGACCGGTTCGGCCTGGAGCGTGCAATTGGTCGACTCCAATAAGATCACAGGGTATTACCCTTCACTCAAGTACGATGCCGCCGGGCGGCCGGTGATCTCGTACTACTACAAGACCGGCGGCGATCTGCGCGTGGCGGTTGGCGATACCTCCACCGGCGCGAACTGGACCATCACCGCCATTGATACCGGCAATGATGTCGGCCGATATTCCAGCCTGGCGCTGAACCTCGCCACCGGCCGATGGGCAACGGCCTATGAAGACACCACCACCGGCCATTTCAAATACGCCGAGCAGGGCAAATCCGCCTGGGCCCTCTACATGGCCGACTCCACCACCAAATACGGCGGCGGATTCATTTCGCTCGCCTTCAGCCCGATCACCCATCGCCCGGCCATGAGCTATTACGATGCGTTCAACGCCGATCTGAAGTATGCCACCTTCAATGGTTCGACGTGGTCGCCGCGCGCGGTGGCCACCAAGGGATCGGTGGGGCTGTACTCCAATCTGCTGATCGACCCCGGCAACGGCGCGGCCGACATTCTTTATTATTCCAAGACGTCCGATGCCGTGATGCACGCAGGCTCAAACGCGGCCGGCAGCACCTGGGCCTTCTCCACCACCGCCACCGCGGCCGGGCGCTGGATCAGCCGGGCGGTGGATGATTCGGACAACCAGACGATCGCCCTGCTTAAGGGAAGCGATCTGGAGATTGTCGATCTGTGAGAATCAGGCCGAGCTACTTCGGCTCGACCCCGGCCGGCTTGGGCGAGAACGTGCGCACGAAATTGATCACCTGCCAGCGCTGGTCTTCGCTGAGCAGTTTCTCGACGCTGGGCATGGGGGTTTTGCCTTCGGTCAGCTTCCAGAAGAGCGCGCCATCGCTCTGCTCCCAGAGCTTGGGATTGGCCAGATCGCCGGGCTTGACCTGAAGATCCTTGGCGGCCGGGCCATCGCCCTTGCCGGTTTCACCGTGGCAGGAGAGGCACTCCTTGGTATATGCGGCCTTCCCCGCGGCGATCGAGGCCGCATCCGATGCCACCGGGTTTTTCTTCTTCGACGCCCGCGCCGGAGCCTTCCATTCACCACCGGCCGGAGCGTCCGCCGCATTACCCGCGCCGGCAAACGCCAGCACGATCAAGCCCACACACAACGCCGCGGAAATCCTCATGATTCGATTCATTTGCGCAGTCCTTCCTGTCTGATTTTGAACAACTGAAAGAGAACGTAGAAAAACGCCAGCCAGATTCCGCCGGTCAGCACGGAGATGCTGCCGATCAACTCCAGCGGAGCGCGCGGCGCAAACAGCGCCCGGGGCAGTTCCTGGTCGGTATCGATCACCACTGTCGCGCCGTTGAAAGTTCCATGGGCTTCGGCGGCCGCGTATTTCGGACCCGCTTTGATCATGGCGACGATTGAGACCTCTCCCGATTCGCCACCGGGCAGATCGGCCGGAAACGCAGTCGCGGCGGTGCCGTCATCGAGCGTCTTCTCGTGGCCGAGGGCCAGTTGGCCGAAGGTTCGCTGGGCGAAGAACTGCACATCCGCATCCTCAAGCGGCTTGCCGTCGATGGTGACCTTGGCCACCAGGACCGCTTTGCCATCCTCAGTGGATTTTGACAGCGCGATAATGGGAGTCGGCAACGCCTGGGCTGATACCGTGATGAGCATCAATACCAACGAATGCAATCCGAGTGCTCCGCGTTTGAACTTCATGCCGCACCTCCCGACTTGGCATGGCCGGCATGCATTTCCTTCATCTCCCACATCGATACGGAGGGGAACAGTTTCACCAGCATGGTGTAGAGCAGGCAGAAGACCGCCAGCGATCCGGCCACCAGCGACCACTCCACCCAGGTCGGGTAATACACGGGAATCTGCCCCTGCCACGGCGGGAAGAAAGTCGTATTCAGTGTCGGCAGGATGATGATGTATCGTTTGATCCACATCCCCAAATTGACCAGGATCGACGCGATGAAAATCCCGCGCACGGTGCGCGTCGCCGGAATAACCAGCATGAAGAGCGGGATGATCAGCCCGACGATCACCACGAACCAGAAGGTCCAGGCGAACCCGCCCTTGAGCACCGCGAAGAGCAGCCTCCGCTCGGCCGGTTGCTTGACGTAGCCCGGGCCCATGTACTCATTGACCATGAAATAGAGGTAGGCCAGGCAGAAGACCAGCAGCAGCAGGCCGAGCTTGCGGAAATGGTCGGCCGTGATGAAGCGCTCCAGATGCAGGAACCGGCGGAAGAGCGCCACCGCCGTGATGACCGCCGCCAGTCCGGAATAGAGCGCCCCGACGACAAAGTCCGGGCCGATGATGGTGGAATGCCAGCCCGGCCGCAGTGTCATGCCGAAGATCCAGCTCGTCACCGTGTGGATCGAAATCGCCACGGGGATGATCACGATCGCCATCACCAGGATAGACCGCTCCAGGCGCTTGTGCTGGGCGGGGGTATTTTTCCATCCCAGGGCCAGGATTTTGTAGAGGCGCTGCCGCCATTTCGGAAAATGCGCCCCGTTGTCGCGCAGGACCGCCAGATCGGGGATCAGGGGCAGGTAGAGATATAAGAAGCTGCCCGCAAGGTAGGTGTTGAGCGAGATCACATCCCACAGAATTGGCGAGGGCAGTCGCCCGTACACCAGCACATGCCAGAAGCGGTCCGGACGGCCCATGTCCATGATGACCATCGGCGCGGCTACCAGAAGGGCGCAGAGGGTGATCCCCTCCGCCAGTCGGGTGATGGGCGCGCGCCAGCCCGCGCCGGTCAGGCGCAGCATCGCGGAGATCAATGTCCCGGCCATGCTGATGCCGATCCAGAACACGAAGTTGACGATGTACAAACCCCAGGAGATGTAGTCGTTCAGCGCGGTGGCCGCCAGGCCGCGCACCAACTGCGTGATGTATGCGGCCGTCGCCACGCCGATGACCAGCAGCAGCGCCAGGACCCAGATTTTCCCGCCGCGCTTGAGCGGCGCCAGAGTCTGGATCAGGAAGGTCGATTCCTCATCCAACGGCTCGACGGGCGGATTCGCGGCGACACCCAACATGCTCGGATCGATCGCGCTCACTTCTTTGCTCCTTCGGCCGGGCCGGGATATGAGCGGTTCTTGGGGGGCAGGTAATAGAGGCGCGGCTCGGTGCCCAGTTCCTCCAGGGCCCGGTAGCCTGCGTTATCCTTGAGCAATTTCGTAAGCCGCACGGTCTCACCCAGCCCATTGGTGACGGCGTCTTCGTTCTGATCGCCGAAGTAGATCACGCCCATCGGACAGACCGCCGCGCAGGCCGGCAGTTTTCCGACCCGCGCCATGTCCGGGCACCAGTCGCATTTCTCGACCGTCCCCACCCGCCGCGGAACGCCGCTCTCCGGCGAATAGGGCAGGGCCTGAACTTCGGGCGTCTCATTCGGATGCCCCCAGTTGAATACCCGCACCGAGTAGGGACAGGCCGCCATGCAGAAGCGGCAGCCGATGCAGCGGTCATTATCCACCAGCACCAGCCCGTCGCTGCGCTTGTAAGTCGCATCGACCGGGCAGACTTTCGTGCAGGGAGGGTTATCGCAGTGGAAGCATGGCTGGGGCATGAAGTACGGCGCGGAATTCTGCGAGTCCTTCTGCCGCAGCACCTTGAGCCACTTGCGCCCCGGCGGGATGAAGTGCATCTTCTCGCATCCCTCCATGCAGTGCCCGCAACCGTCGCACTTGGCGAGATCGATGACCATCACCCACTTGCGGCCCTTGATGCCCAGCCGCGATTCGTCGCAGACCTCCTTGCGGCTCTTCGCCTGCCCGGCGCTATTGAGGAACACGACCTGATGGTCGTGCGTCAGCGCCGGCCCGCTCGAACAACATGGCGCGGCGGATTCTTTGACGGGCTCCTTTGCTTCCGCATCCGCCGGGGTGGTTTCTCCGAGCGCTCTGGAAAGCAATTGCTGCCCGCCCGCCAATCCTGCGGCCGCACCGGCCGCCAACAACCCGTTGCGTAACAACTTGCGCCGATCAGGATTCATGATCAACTACTTTCCAACATCGCAAAATCGACATCGCGCCGCGCCGCACAAACGCCGCGCGAACAATCGATGGTAGCACGTCTGCGCATGTCGCAACGCGCGTAAATAGATAATTGCATCCATTTAGTGCGGGTCTCCGGCGGACTCATCGCAGCTTCATGAATTTCGCGGCCGAAAAGCGCAGGCACGCATCCAGCGGCTGACTGGCAACTCCCCATCCCCCTCGCCGGGGGTCCACTGGGGACAGGGGAGCGATGTGTGCTACAATCGGGCGAGCAGATAGACCTTGAAAGCCCGTTTTGGAGTCCCTATGCCGTTTGCGCCCATTCCGGAGATACTCGAAGAACTCAAGGCCGGCCGGCCGATTGTGCTGGTGGATGATGAGGATCGCGAGAACGAGGGGGATGTGGTTTTCGCCGCCCAGTTCGTCAAGCCCGATGATGTGAATTTCATGGCCAAGCACGCCCGCGGCGTGATCTGCCTGGCGCTGACCAACGAGCAGTGCGACAAGCTTCGCCTGCATCCGCAGACCCATATCAATACCGCGCAACTGGGGACGGCTTTCACCGTGACGGTCGATGCCCATCCGCGCTTCGGCGCGACCACCGGCGTTTCGGCCAAGGACCGCGCGACGACGATCCAGGTGGCCATCGCCGATGATGCCCAGCCGCAGGATCTGCTTCGGCCGGGGCACATGAAC
>JBBRTW010000083.1:0-19500 GCA_038244055.1 Tepidisphaerales bacterium
GGCGTTCGTCCATCTCGACGTTCAAGGCGCGAAACTTGCGTCGGATCCGTCCAAGCCATTGTGCGTCCTGCATCCACGCGATATCGTCCCGCATGTCGATGATTCATTGACAATTGCTCAAGTTATTTTTGAGCGCGCCCTAACCGAACTACAAGCCGCGCGTGAAGCCCCGGTTGACCGGCGAACGATTCGCCGACTGATCCGGGACGGGCGGCTTCGTGCTTTGGATTTTGGCAGCGGGAGGCGCCACCACTATCGCATCGACCCGGCCGACCTCCGGGGCGTCGCGTCGCAACCCAGTCTCTCACCCACGCCTACGCCGCATCCTGCACGGGAGCGGCGTCACCGGCCGGCCGTATCGTCGTCTGTGGCTGCGTTCTTTCCTTCGGTTTGACCTTCGGCCAAAGTGCGCGGTATACGACCCGCGCCACCCGCTGGATCGCGACCAGGTAATTTCTTCGTGGTCGTAGATCTTGCCGATGGTGGCGTCTCCGTGTCCCATCATCGAATCAATGGCCTCCTTGTCGCGCGATTTTTTTGCCAGGGTTTTGAAGGTGTGCCGGAGTGGGTAGAAGTGAACTCCTTCAAGCTTGAGTTCCTTGACCATTCGCCGGAACGTCATCGATAATGCGTTCTCCACCGCAACGCCCGTGAGCTTGGTCACCATCTTTCCGTCCACCTCCACTTTTTTGTGAACTTCACGCTCGCGATAGTATGGCAATCCGTTGCGAGTAATGAAGACCAGAGATGAATCGCCCACCTTTTCGATCGCATAACGGTTGTGCTTCAGGGTCCTGACGCGCATCAGTGCCCTTCGCGTTTTCTTCCAAAGGCAGCCGATCCGCATCACGCCGGTCTTCGGCCGCGGAAATTTCATGCGGCCGGTCGTGAGGTCGATCATCTCCCAGCGCAGCCGTCCGATGTCCGCAGGGCCGAGGCCACAGTTCACTCCGAGAAGGATCATTGCCTTGAACGCCTGCGTGGCGCGATCAAGCAGCTTGTCCAACTCGTCGCCGGTCACGATGCGATCGGAGTAGTCCTTGACCCCTGCCCTCAGCTTCGCCTGTCGCACGGAATCGGGATCGGTCGCCGGCGCGACCCAGTCCATGCCGGTGTTTGGCATCGGGAACCAGCCGCTTTTGGCCCCGTAGTTGAGCATCGCGTTGATGTACGCCCGAATGCGGCGGCGGGCGTGTCGACCGAGATTGCGCACGCCGACCAAGTGTTGCACATATGCGGAGAAATGTTCAGGCCGCAGGCTCGCCACCGGCGTGGTCGGCTTCATGAAGCCGACGAATTTCTCCAACTCGAACAGATAGTCGCCAAGCGTTCGCGCGGAAAGTTCGCCCGCAATCACGCGGCTCCGTTTTGAAACCAGGAATCGTCCTATCAAATCCCCGAGAGAGACCACCGGTGCCAGTGGGACGACCCGAACATTGTCTGCTCCCGCCTTGATTGCCGACCGCCGGGCGAGCCAGCCCGTGACCGGATCGTTCACCGCGCGTTCGCCTTTGGGATCATCAGCCCAGGAACCGAAATAGAACTGCTCAGACTTCTTGCTGCGAGTATTCCAGACGGATTTGAACCACTGCCCATTGCGGTGGACGCGGAGTGGAAACTCCGGAAACGGAAGGGGCGGAAGCACCGATTTCATGGCAACTCCTGTGTCGTGACCTGTGTCGGCGACACAGGTTATAGAAAACACGGAGGCCAAAAATGCGGTTTTCCGCAGAAATATCAGCGAGGACGACGGGACTCGAACCCGCAACATCCGGATCGACAGTCCGGTACTCTAACCAATTGAGCTACGTCCCCATCCCTGTTGTTACAGTATATTTAAGGTGTTACGCCGGGTTGTCAAGACCCGCCATCGACTCGGTCCGCTCAAGGGGGTCCTCGCCGTTGGAAACAACGGGCCGGTCTCGTCGTATTATGGATACGTCGCGCCGTGTTCGCGGTTCGACATTTGCCTCTTTCCCCGCCTCAGGAGAAAAAAATGCTCGCTCGCCCCACCGCCGCCTGGCTCTTCGCGTTGTCCCTCGCCCTGGCCGGAACCCGCGCTCTCGCCGAACCGGCCGATCTCGAAGGCAAGCCCGCCCCCGATGTCGCGCTCAAGACACTCGATGGCAAGGACATCAAGCTCTCCGATATGAAAGGCTCCGTCGTCGTGATGGATTTCTGGGCCACCTGGTGCCCCCCCTGCCGAAAATCCCTGCCACATATTCAGGAAATCGCGACCGACAAAGCGCTGGCCGACAAGGGCCTGGTCGTCTGGGCCGTCAATGCCCACGAGAAGGCCGATGTCGTCCAGAAATATCTCGCCACCAACAAGCTCACCTTCACCGTCCCCATGGATGACAAAGGCGCTTCCATGAAGCAGTACCAGGTCAGCGGCATCCCCACCACCGTCGTCGTCGGCCGGGATGGCACCGTCCAGAAAATCTTCGTCGGCTTCGGCGAAGGCTCCGCCGCCGCGCTGGATGCCGCCGTCGCCGCGGCCCTCAAAGCCGAAAAACCCAAGTAACCCCTCGTCGAACCAGCGGGCACGGTCGGAGTGGAGTTCAATCACATTCGCGGGTATTCCGCGAACCCGGGCCATCACCCACCGATGCGGCTCATCTGCTCGTATCCCTGCTCACCGTGAATGGCGGGCTTGAGGCTGACGCATTGTTCCATCGCGGCCGCGAGGGCGCTGCTTCGTCCGCCATAAGAGCCCCGATCGCGGATGATGCGGCGAACATCCACGTGCCCGCCGTCGAAGAGGCAGGAATGAAGCCGGCCATCCGCGCTGAGGCGCAGGCGGTTGCAGCTCGAACAGAATGGCGCGGACATGGCGCTGATGAAACCGATCCTGCCGGCCGGATTCCCGCACGAAAGGCGGTGAATTACCGATGGGCCGACACCGGCTTCGGAGGCGCGATCGACCGCGATGAGCGGGCCGAGTTGCGCTTCGATCCGCGCGCGGACCTGCGCTTCGGGAACGAAGACGCCCTGGCCGCGGTCCTGCCCGCCGCAGCCGGCGGCCGGTCCTTCCTCGCCCGAGCGCACGCAGGAGACGACCGAATCGCCCAGGGGCATGAATTCGATGAACCGCACCGTGAGCTTCCGGCCGAGGGTGAGACGAGCGAATTCGACGACCTCATCATCGTTCACGCCGCGCATGACCACGCAGTTGATCTTGAGGGGTGCGAGCCCGGCCTCTTGCGCCCGATCCATCCCCCGCAGCACGTCAGCAAGTCGGCCGCCGCGGGTGATGGCGGCGAAGCGAGCAGGATCGAGGCTGTCGAGGCTGATGGTGACGCGGTCCAGGCCCGACTCCCTGAGCGGCACGGCGAGGGATTCCAGCAGGATGCCGTTGGTGGTCAGGGAGAGTTCTTCAACGCCCGCGATGGCGCGGAGCCGGCGGATGAGGTCGGGCAGGTTGCGCCGCAGCGTCGGCTCGCCGCCGGTGAGCTTGAAGCGGCGAATGCCGTGGCATTCGACGGCGGCACGGACGACCTCGGCGATCTCGTCGAAGGAGAGGAGATCGGCCTGCGGAAGCCAGCGCAGCCCGGCGGCCGGCATGCAATAGACGCAGCGAAGATTGCAGCGGTCGGTGATGCTGATGCGCAGCAGTTGCACGGATGAAATGGACTGCGGGCCGTGCTGGATCGATTCCGGAAGCGGCGGCGGTGATGCGAGAACGCTCAAGCGCATTAGAATTTCTTTCGCCTAGAACTTGGCGGCACAGCATTCATCGCAGCCCGTTTCGGCCTCGACATCGGCCCCGGGCGGCGCTTGCAACCGCTTGGGCGGGGGCACGTTGAGGAGGCCGCGCTCGACGCCGATCAGCGCCGCCAGCAACTGCGCCACAGCGCCATAGAGGCTGCCCGGCGGCGCCGCCTGCTCGGCGGGGCCATCGATGCGGTCGGCCCGCATGCGCAGGGCCATGGCGAACGCCGGCGTCCACCAGGCGAGGTGATCGGCGAAGAAGCGCGTCTGCGCCTCGCGGCAGATGGTGGCCTGTTCGATCGAGTCGCTCCGCAGTTCCTTGGCGATGAGCCAGGCCATGAACTCCAGTTCCAGGGCGATGTGATCGTGTCGCTCGGGCATGTCGCGCGAGGGCTGCAAACCGAAGGCGCTGTAGAAACCCGCGACATCGGCAATCTGGTGCGAGCGCAGGACCGAGAACGTCTGCGGGCAGTATTCGGATTCGTAGGGCGGGCACTTCTTCGACATCATCAGGCCGAAAATCCGTTGGTATTGTTCCTGGCAGGCGGCCTGGCCGATTTCGAGATGGGTCAGGAGGAGGCGAAGATTTAGCCGATCGGCGCTGACTTCTCCCGAAGCGGGAAGATCGGGCTTTGCGGCCGGCAATTCGGAGAGATAATCGGCGGCCGCGGCGGCGATCTCGCGCAGCCCTGCATCAAATAGCCGCGCGAAGCGCGCCGAGGCCGGATCGCTGCAGGCCAGCGACAGGAACTGGTAGAGCGCCTGCCGGGCCTGAAGGTCATCGCGGCCGAGCGCGGGTTGGGTGGCTTGTTCGAGTGTCATGGGGACTCCGGTTCAGATCGAGTTGAGGTGTTCCTTGCCGCGTTCGAAGGTCGGCTCCTCGACCGTGATGCGAACGCATTCCTTGCCGAACTTGTTGAAGCCGGTGATCGTGTCGTTGTAGATTTCCTGGGTCTTTTTCTTACCGCTGGGAAGCGTTACTTCCATCTCGGCGACCTTGGGGCCCTTTTCGATCTTGTAATTGAAAATGATCTGCTGCTGGGCGCGGAAGAGTTGCAGCACCGCGAGCAATTCGCGGTCGGGGCAGACGTACTGCTCGATGGCGCGATCGACGCCCGGGCCGAACATCTGCACGAGATACCCGCGCGGCACCCAGCGCGGCGGGATGTAGAATCCATTGGGCTCGGTGCCGAACTGGGGGTAGAGGGGCAGGGCGACCTGCCGCTGGCGGATGAGGAAATGCAGCGGATTGTCGGGAACGTTGTCCCAGTTGCCATCGGGCGCTTTCTTGACCAGCCCCTGGAGGCGGATCTTGCCGACGCATGAAGCCATGCAGCGCGTCTCGACCGGTTCGCCGTTGGGGCTGAGCGTGGGATCCTTCCCCTCGATCCGCGGATAACAGCCGACGCATTTCTCGCTGACGCGCGTCGTGGGCCGGTACATCGCCTTCTTGTAGGGACAGGCCTCGACGCACTTGCGATAGCCGCGGCAGCGCGACTGGTCGATGAGGACGATGCCATCCTCGGGGCGCTTGTAAATGGCGTTGCGCGGGCAGGCGGCCAGGCATCCGGGATAAGTGCAATGGTTGCAGATCCGGGCCAGGTGAAAGAACCAGACTTTGTGCTCCGGCAACATCGCCGCGCCGCCCCATTCGCCGGGCTTCTTCGTTTCGCCCGCGGCCACTTCCTCGTGGATGTTCGGGCTGAGCCATTCCTGATCGGTGGGGAGATAGCCCAGCACGCGCATGGGCCCTTCAGGCGCAACGTACTTTTCAGCGGCCTCGAAAACGGTCTTGCCGCCGAATGCGCCATAGGGCTTCTTCGGGCTTTTCTCCGAATCGTCCCAGGTCTGCCCGCCGGGGTTGGCCTTCTCCAGCATCGAGAGCAGTTTGACGTCCCAGTATTGCGGGTAGCCGCCGTAGGGTTTGCTCTCGACGTTGTTCCACCACATCAGCTCCTGGCCGGGTGAGAAGGTCCAGGTGGACTTGCAGGCCATGGTGCAGGTCTGGCAGCCGATGCAACGATTGGGGTTGAAGACAAACGCGAACTGCCATTGCGAATGGCCCGCCTCGTGCGGGTAGGACATGTCGCGGCCGATTTGCCAGTTGTAGACCTTAGCCATGATGGTGTTCTCCTTGGGAATCGAGCGAGCGGCCCTGGATGGTGATGGGAACGGTCTCGAAATCGGGCCCTTCGGGTGCCTCGAGTTCAACGGTCTTCACGCGCATGACTCCACAGCGCGAGAGAATCGCGCCGATGCGCTGCTGGACCGCCTCCGCGCCGAAATGCCGCGTCAATCCGTACAGCCCCTGGTAGAACGGCTGCGAAAAGGCCTCGATGATCATCGACTGATCCCACCCCATCCCGGCGTATTCCTCGACGATGCAATCGAGCATGACCAGCGGGTCGCCCTCGATCTCGACGCCGGTGAGCTGCATCGGATCGCCGGCTTCCAACGGGCGGTCCTTGGGATGCTCGGGGTGATGATCGTGGTCGTCGTGGTCGTCGTGGTCGTGGTGCGACATGATGTTTAACCAATCTGAGTCAGGGACCCGGCAATGTATTTCTGCATCTCTTCGGATTCCGATCCGGGAGAGTGGCCGGTGGCCGCCGGTGCCCAGACGCCGACGCCGCCGATTCCGCCCGCCTCGGCGCGGACGATGCGCACCAGCGTCTCCTTGGGAACGGTATTGACGCCGTGGTTATCGATCGCGAACCCGAAAACGAACCCCATGGACCCGGTCTTCTTGTGAAAGAGCGTGTCGGTCTGGTGCATGGGCGGCAGCCAGCTTCGGGTGATGCTCTGGTGCGATCCGAAGCGGTAGTTGGCCTGGTATCCGGTGTCGGTTGCCTGGGCCAGCCCATCGGCGTTGGACTCGTGCGCCTTGACGGTGCGCTCGGTGGCGATCCAGCCGGTGTGCTTCATGATGGTCATGCCGAACGGTAGCGCTGAGTTGAACTTCACGCGCACCATGCAGCGGAAGGCGCGGGTGCGCGGGTCCTTCTCATCGGCCCCGATAAAGGGACGATCGGCGCGGTTGGCATCGACATGGACGTAGTCCCCTTCGCTGATGCCGAGATCTTTGGCCGCCAGTGGATTCATCTGGATCTGGCTGTCTCCGACGCCCGGGGAGCGCTTGTCGCTGCGATAGGGGTCGCCGAAATTCGTGCCCCAGATCCAGTGCCAGTCCACGGTGGACCAGGAGGAGTGGGCGCTGTGGCGGCTCTTGGGCGTGGAGCAGAAGAAGCGATACCCCTGGGCCCAGAGTGGATTGACGGTTTTCTTTACTTCCGCCCAGGACATCTTGACGTTCCGCACGGTCCGCCGGTCCGCATCGATGTCATCCAGGGCGATGCCATAATCCTTCGGACGCAGATACGGACTGGTGGAGACGATCACATTGGGCAGATAAGGCGTGGCCTCGACCGCTTCGCGATGGGAAATGAGGTTCTCGCCGTATTCGATCGCCTCAGGGAGGTCGCAGTAGCCGCTGAGCCGTCCGGAATCGGTGTAGAAGGGAATGCTGTCGTGGATTTGCTCGTAGAACGCGACGCGCGGGTAGGTGCGGAAGAGCATCAGTGCTGTGCCGGGCTCGCCGCCGTAGTCGCCCTTGACGATCTTGTCGATCTGGTACGCGCCCTGCAGGCCGCGCGTGGTGGTGCAGTTGTCGAGCACGCGCTGGATGTAGACCCGGGCCTTCTTTTCGGTGACGTACTTCCAGTGGTCGGCGAAGCGCTGGTCACCGGTGAGCTTGGTCAGCGCCCGGCTCACGCCCGCGAAGATTTCCGCATCATCTTTCGAA
The DNA here is from genome assembly GCA_038244055.1 of Tepidisphaerales bacterium. GTDB lineage: Bacteria > Planctomycetota > Phycisphaerae > Tepidisphaerales > Tepidisphaeraceae > DASPKW01. Next base: position 7,514 of record JBBRTW010000083.1, read on the forward strand.
TCGTGGACGGGCGCGATGCCGTCGCCGCCCCACACCTGGATGAACGGGTTGGAACACGATCCTCCCAGTTCAAGATCCTGGTTTTCCACCCAGGTGTTGGCCGGAAGGATGACATCGGCGTACTCGGCCGAGCCGGTCCATTCCACCTGCTGATCGACGATCATGTCGATCTTGGGGAAGACGTTGACGATGAGATGGTAGACCCATTTGGCCTGGTTGATGAGGTTGGCGTTGTTGTACCAGATCAACTTGGTGGGCGTGGGGAGATGGGATTTGCCCGTGAAGAGCTTCCTGCCGTCCTTCGTCTCGACGGTCAGGGGCTTCTCGCCGTGGCCCCAGTAGGCGACATCCTCACCCATGGTGAAATTCTTGAGGTGCTTCTCGGTGATCCGAATATTCTCATCCAGCACCGGCGCGAAGGGATTCTCGTGCGTGTAGCTGGTCACGCCCGGGCCGGACCATTCCGATGCCTGAAGCAGCGCCCCCTTGTAGTTCCCCGCCCAGGTGAAGACACCCGCACCGTGCTTGCCGAATTGGCCGGCCAGCATCAGCGGAAGGTGGCAGGCGCGGTTGTGCAGCGTGGCGTGGAAATAATGGTTGACGCCCTCGCCGTGATGCAGGGCGACCGGGTGGCCGGCCTTGGTGGTCTCCCAGATGTCGCGGGCCAGGCGCTCGATCAATTCGCCTTTGCCGCCGGTGATCTCCTCAACCGTCTTGAGGTCGTAGTCCACCAGATGGCGCTTGTACATTTCCAAAACGGTCATCACCTCGACCTCGGACCCATCCAGCAACTTCACCTTGTACGCGCCGAAGAGGGATGAATCCGCATTGGCATGGTCGCCGACCTCGTCGCGACTGACTGGGGCGACTTTCTGCTGTTTCTGGTCCCAGATGCAGAAATCGCCGATCTTCTCGCGCTGCGCGGCCGTCAAACCCTGGATCTTGAACGAGGGGCCGCCGCTGATGTCCTTGGGTTTGTAGCCCGCGATCACTTCCTCGGGGCGCAGCCGCCGCAGCGAATCGGTTCGAACCAGCAGCGGAAAATCGGTGAAGCCGCGAACGAACTTCTCATCGATCCAGTGGTTGTCGATCATGATCTTGGTGACCGCCAGCAGCACCGCCGTATCCGACAGACCCGGCCGGCACCCGATCCAGTAGTCGGCCTTGGACGAAGGTGCGGAGTAGTCCGGCGAGATCACCACGATCTTCCCGCCGCGCTCCATGATCTCGTTGAGCCAGTGCGACTCGGGCATCTTGTTCTCGACCAGGTTCTTGCCGATGTGGATGGTGAGCTTGGAAAAGCGCAGGTCGTTCATGTCCGCATCAGAGGCCTGCAATCCATGCACGAACGGCTGGCCCGGTGCCTGATCGCCGCGCCAAGTGTATTCGGTCCACTCGCGGCAGCCTCGCGCCTGATCCGGGCCGACGCCGCGGGCATGATGATCCACCAGCGCCAGCATGTTGCAGAAGCGATAGAGCCCGAACTTGCCGACCACGCCGTGAATCGGCAGGTTGGAGCCGATCTTCATCGTGCGCGTGCCCGCGCCCTGCCAGTGCTCGAGCATGACCGGGTCGTATCCATCCTTCTCGAACCGCCGCTTGCCGTCGTCGCCACTATAGGTTTTGGCCAGCGCCATCAAGCCCTTGGCGCAGTATTCCGAGGCCTGCTCCCAGTTGACGCGAACGAACTGGTCGTTGCCCCGGTCATCGAATTTGTATTTGCTGCGCAGCGCCGGCGTATCCGATAGCGAGGGAAAACCATCGTCGGCCCACTGCTTCCACCCCTGGCGCAGCACCGGCCCCTTCAAGCGATACGGGCCGTAAACCCGGCGCTGAAACGTGTAACCCTTGGGGCAGCCGCGCGGGTTCCAGGCCTTGGTGGCGCGGTTGCCGTAGAGATCGCCGCAGCGATCGTGATCGTAGTTGGTCTCGCTGCGGATCATCACGCCGTTGCGGACGAAGGCCCGCATCCGGCACATGTGCGTGTCATTCGGGCCGCACACCCAGGTGAAGGTCCGGTCGTAGTGGTACTGATCCCGATACACCTTCTCCCAATCCCGGCTCGGGTAGAACTCCAGCGGATTGGCGATCTCCTCCACCGGCGCTAATGCCCCCAGCACGTTTGACGGCGCAATCGCCGCCAGTCCTCCCGCGCCCAGCAGTTGCAGGAACCGCCTGCGACTGGTTCGCACTCCATCCGGTGACGCCTGTTCATCGCGTGGATTCATGGTCCGTTCTCCTTGCCCCTTTGCTTCAAAGGGAGTTACTTCGCGAGCCTTAACTGGTGCCAGATCGTGACCGACTTCTGTCCGTTGCGCTCGCCGATCTCGCCATCCCAGACCGCCAGCGCGAGGCTGACCGTTCCGCCGGGCTGGAACGACAGCTCGCCAGCATTTCTGGAAACCATCTCGTGGACGAAGACGACGCTCCATCGGCCATCGGCCCATTGGGCCGTCCCGCGCACGCCCTGCGCCGCCGGCCCGCGCGAGGTGAGCGTCCCGAACCCGCCGGCCACCAGGCAATCCACCGAGGCGGTGTGTGTCAGGCTCGACACCGGATTGCCCGCGGCCGCGCCGGTCATGAACAGCGGCCCCTGATCCGTCTCACGCGTGTGGGCCGGCATATTCGGATAGGCGGCCTTCAATCCCGGCGCGGCCCCGGCCAGATCCTTCTCCCAGGCAGCCTTCCAGTGCCATAAATCCACGGCCGCGCCTTTGGCCCCCATCGCGAAAAAGGGCGGATCGGCATCGGGCGAAAGCTGGATCGCCACCGCATCGCCGAAACTCTGCGGGCGAAGTTGCGTATCGTTTCGGGTGGCATCCTCCCACGAAAGGCGGATGGCGATGTTCTTGCCATCGTGAACCGCCTGCGCCTCGATCCCTTTGATCCCATCATCCCGCCACCACAGCGGCATCACCGGCAGGAAAATCGCCGGCGCATTCTTCCAGTGCGCCGCCGCCAGATCCGCGGAAATCGGCCCGGCCACCCGCGCCGCCGTAATCGCCTTCTGCGATTGCAGCACCCGCTCTTCCGCGCCGGGCTTGATGAAGGTCTGCACGTAATCCACGCAGGACCACAGGTCCGCCGCCGCGATCTCGGCATTGCCGGGCATGGGCGTCCCCGGCATTCCGCGCACGATCCGCAGCGCGATGTCCTCCGGCCGGGCACCTCCCTTGAAGACGCCCTGCGTGAAGTCGCGGGCGAAGCTCGGAACATCATCCGTATCCTTGAGATCGCGGCGGTCGCGCCCCCGGCCATCAGCGCCATGACACGCCGCGCAGTTTTTCGTGTAGAACGCCTTGCCGCGTTCGATGTTCGCATCCGCCGGCCGCGCCGGCAGTTTGACCAATGCCCCCGGCTCCAGCACCTTCCGCGCAATCTGCTCGGCCTTGTCGCGGGTCCGCGTGGGATCGCGGACCAGCATGTCCGCCACGCGACCTTCGATCGCCAGTTGACGCACCGCCTTCACCACGGCCGCAAGATCGCTCTCGGGAAGATGCGCCCAGCCCGGCATTGCCGACCCCGGCATGCCGCGACGAATCGAGCGTAGCAGATCCTCATCGCTGGGCAGGCCCGATGCGGTGGAAGTCAGCCGCAAAGAGCTCCCGGCGAAGTTCCGCGGCTTGGGATACAGCAGATAAGCCGCCGCCCCATCGCCCAGGCCCGCCGCGCCGTGGCACGCCGAACACTGCTTCGCATACACCTCCAGCCCGCGCCGGAGCTGCGCCTCGGGCGACACCGGAGCGGCCGGCTCCGCCGCCGAGAGAGGAGTTTCCTTTTTTACCGAAAATAGGCTGGTGCAACTGATGGCACCCACGACCAACGCCCCGCAAAGGCCCACCATCCCCTGGCACAGCCGTCCGCGCGATCCACGAAACAATTGGGAGTCCTTCACGGGGCACACTCCTTCAAGAATCCAAGGCAAGCCAGCACGGTGCGACGAATTGAGGAGCAATCTAAATCGCAAGTTACAGGATATCAAGACCTAAATATCCTCTTTGTGTCCATTCGCATCCTGTTGCTGCAATTCGGTCGTATCATGACGTTCGAAACTACGATCACCATGCCTGCCCTCGCCGTCGCAACTCGCCGGCCAGTCGGGATTGCGGCTCTGCCTGGCGGCCCGGCCCGCGAACATGCGCTGCGGCTTCGACCGCCTGGTGGACTCGCAGTCAGGTCAAACTGGGAAACTCTGGAAACGAAAAACCCGCATCCTGTGCAAAATGGCGCGGGTGGTCAGCGCATAAAAAAGGTGGCGTGGACCTCTCGGCATTCCACGCCACCCGGGAAGGAGGACAAATTGAACGACCCTTTGGAATATTATACGACCGGTTTTGGGTCCGGTTCGTGGCATTTTCGGATTGTCAATGGTGCCCAGGCCCCGCCGCTAGGATGCCCGCCCACTGTTCGCATTTAAGTTACGGCGCAATAAGCACTTACGGAGCCGCAAGAAATATACCGAATGGCATGGCCCAATCGATGCCGGCGGCACAATCGTTGGAAACGACATCCCTCAACCCGGCGACAGGCCCAAGCTTCGGCCGGTGGGGGGCGGGGCGTCCTGATTGATCATCTGCGTGGCGGTGGTCTGGAAGTAGGGACGGAGGATCGCGACGACTTCCTCGGGCAGTTGAACTTCCGCCATGGCCGCCTCCATCAACTCGATCCAGCGGTGGCGGGCGGCCACGTCGATCTTGAAGGGGGCGTGGCGCATGCGTAGGCGCGGATGGCCGCGGGTTTCGCTGTAAGTGAACGGGCCGCCGAAACGCTGGATGAGGAACCCGCGCAGGCGCTCCTCGGCGGCGTCGAGTTCATCCCTGGGGTACATCGGCGCGAGGAGGTCATCGGTTCGCACGCGCCGGTAGAAGGCGGCGACGAGGCGGGTGAAGCCGGCTTGGCCGATGGTTGAGAAGATTTGGGATTCGGAGATGCTCAAGTTTTTTGCCTTTTTTCCAGCCTCTCAATATCGATTCGATCGCCTTCTCTACCCGTGCTCGATTTATTCCGTTTGAGGTCCTCATAGCTGATGACGGGCACGGGGATACCCTCGATTTCCATGATTTTTCGCCGCGAATAACACCCGTCAAAATCAACGCCTTCAATTTTGGAAAGCACTTCGATGCAGTTTGGAGGAATGCCCATCCGCACCACCGTTTTCACGTCAGTAAAGAGGGGGTCCCTCATGGAAGAGCCGAAGCCAAACTTGGTGAGTACCGCCTTAAATCGTTCCATATTTGCGGGGGAAACCGAAATCCAGAAATCAATATCCTTGGTGGCGCGAACGTACCCGTAGAGCCACACGGCGTACCCGCCGATCAGAAGATACTCAATCTTCTCCGAGTTCAACAACTGTAAGAACTCTTTGAAGTCTTGCGTCAACTTGATCGTCGCCATAGATCCACCGGCGCAGATACTCGCCAGCCTCAACGCGCTCGGTCGGGGTCCGGCTCATCCAATAATCGATGTCATCCGCTTCAGCCTCATCGACCGAAGTGGACGTTATTTTCGACCTGTCAATTCGTTCTTCAATCATTCTCGGAATCAAGATCAGTCATCTCACGCTGCTGGAGTTGAAGCAATTCAGGAGACCGCGAAAACCTGGGTCTAGTATCGTCATTGTAACCCCAGGCGCGTTGCCGAACATACTCAAGCGCGATGAGGCGTTCTGTCGGCGTACGTGACCACCAATAGCGGCGATGAGCCTCCTCCGCGTCCTCAAAACAACCGAACGATTTGATAGCCGTCTTATCAAATTGTGTGAGATCGCGAATGAACTCCGGCGAGACATCCGATGATTTATCGACCTTCGCCATAATCTCTCCTGGCGTCAACACTCACGCGACCTTCGCCTTATTATAGATCGAGGGCATGGGCTTGCCGAGCTTTTCCCACTGCTTGATGACCGCCTCGGACTTGCCGGCGCTGTTGAGCATGTGCAGCTTGCGCTGCACCATCTTGGTGATCGCTTCGCGGGCCGGTCCAAGGTAGTTGCGGGGGTCGAACTCGGCCGCCTTAGTGGCGAAGACTTCGCGGATCTTGGCGGTCATCGCCAGGCGCAGGTCCGTGTCGATGTTGACCTTGCACACTCCATACTTCTGCACGGCCATGGCGATCTGATCCTCGGGGACACCCTTGGCGTTGGGCATGTTCCCACCGTACTTGTTGACCAGGTCGATGAATTCCTGGGGCACGCTGGAGGAGCCGTGCATGACCAGGGGCAGACCCGGGCAGGTTTTCATGATCTGCTCGATGCGGCCGAAGGCGAGCTTGGCTTCGTGCTTGAACTTGAACGCGCCGTGGCTGGTGCCGATGGCCACCGCCAGCGAATCGCACTTGGTCTGTTCCCAGAACTTTTTGGCATCCTGGGGGTCGGTGAGGAATTTCTCGACGTTCTTCTCGTATTCGTGGGCATCCATCCCGACCACATCCTCTTCGATGCCACCGAGCATGCCCAGTTCGGCCTCGACGACGACGCCGGCCGCGTGGGAATGCTTGACCGCTTCAGCCGTCAGGGCGACGTTCTTGGCGAAATCGTAGTGCGAGCCATCGATCATGACCGAGGTGTAGCCATCATTGATGCAGGTATCGATGAGGTCGACGGTGTCGCCGTGGTCGCAGTGGACGGCGATGGGGACGCCGGGGTTCTCGGCCACGCCGGCATCGATGATCGCCTTCAAGTACCGGATGTTGGCGTACTTGCGGGCGCCCTTGCTGATCTGGAGGATGCAGGGGGAATTCTCCTTGACGCAGGCATCGATGATCGACTGCGCCAGTTCCATGTTGTTGACGTTGAAGGCGCCGATCGCGAAGCCGCCATCGTAGGCGAGGTCGAACATCGGCTTGGTGGTCATGAGGGGCATGGTTGTAATCCTTTCAGGTCGGTGAACGGCTGGTCCAAGTAGGCCCGTACCGGGGCACCCCGATCAATCGCCAGGGCGGATGAGGCACGGGCGGCGAGGCAAGGCTCCGGTCGGAAACAGGATAGGATTGTAGGGGTGGGGGTGGGGAATGCAACGGTTTCTGGAGGGGGATGTCTATTGGTGAGTGGGCGGGTGCGAAATGGGAAAAAAACATAAAACATAAAGACATAAGAATCCGCGAACGCCTCCGGCCCGGCTGAAAACTAAAAACTAAAAGCGGCGAATGTCGATTTGGGATAGTTGTTCGTGATGGGATCGGATAGTTCGCTCCAGCCCCCCATCCATCTCCAGGCCGCGCCGCGCGGCACCGGGCCATCTTCAGGCGGATCTTCACCGGCAGCAGCGCCGTCGCCGCGAGGATATTCAAAGGCGTCCCGCCATCGGCGGGCACGATCAGGGGCATCCCTCATCCTTCATTCTTCATTCTTCATCCTTCATCCTTCATCCTTCATCCTTCCCATCCGCCACATCATCCAGATGCCGCCCCTTGGGGATATACCCCAGCACCAGCCCGGCCGCGATCAGGAGCATGGCCGCGCCGCTCAAATACAAACGGATGCGCGGCTCGCGCACCAGTGTCGCCAGGGCCCCGCCCACCGGTTGATACTCCGGCATCGGCGGCGGCGGGGGGACGGCCACCAGATGGAATGGCGACATCTCCACCTTCCCCATCCCGCGCAGGGGCAATACGCTCATCCCCGCGCGGATGTACTTCATCTGCCGCTGCGCCAGGCGCTCGGCCAGGGTCGGGTCATCGGCGACGCGCTGCAAAAATTCCTCGTTGACGCGGGTCTGCTCCTTGAGATGCTCCAGATCGGCCTGGAGCTTCTGCCGCTCCCAGGCCAGGCGATGATTGTCATCGGCCAGGGGCAGGAGCGAGACGCAGGCGATGATGGCGATGCCGATACAGAGAAGCGGAATCGTCAGCACGCCCCCACCCCGGCGAAGCGCGGGCGGGCCGGATGGGACTTCTTCATCCTCCGCCTCCTCCGCATCGTCCTGATTCTGCGCGCCCCAGGGATCGAGCGAGCCGGGGTCGACATCGGGCTCGGGGTCGGGTTCGGGCTTGCGATCAATTTTGACTGCCGGCGATGGCGTTGGCGCAGACGCGGAGGTTGGCGCGGTGGGAGCGAGCGGACGGGGTTTGCGGATCACGGGCTCTATATCAAACGCCGAATGAGGCGAAGCCGCGGACGCGGCCGAATTATCCACATTATCCGCCTGATCGAGTTCGGCTTCATCGGCCGTTGACTCAACTTCCGCAGAATCGATTTCCGTCGAATCCTCTTCCGCCTCGACCGAATCAAAGAGCGAAGCGCCGATCGCCGGCACGACTTCGGTGTCAGAGTCAATCTCAGGCTGAATCAATCCCCGCGCGGATGCCGGCGCGGTCGATCCGGCCAGCGGCGAGACAGAAGCCCCCTTCAAATCCGCAATCCCGAGCGACACCGCTCCGCCCGAGCTAAACCCCGTCCCATCGCGCGAAAACGCGCCGGGCACGGGGGAAGCGCTCCGAGAGAGTGGCGCTTCCCACGAGCCCTGCGCGTCATTGGCCGGCACGGCAACCTGCACGGGCAAAACCGTGTGCAGATCGCCAGCAGCCGTCGCGGACGCTTTGGGGGCGGCCGTCGCGGCAGAGTCGGATTTTGTCGCGTCGCATCCTTGCGACATGCCGAACCTTCCTTGGCCGGGAACGATCCCGGATTACTTGTTCCAGAACTTAGCGCCGTACACAGCGCGGTCGCCGAGTTGCTCTTCGATGCGGAGAAGCTGGTTGTACTTGGCGACGCGGTCGCTGCGGGCCGGCGCGCCGGTCTTGATCTGTCCGCAGTTGGTCGCCACGGCGATATCGGCGATGGTGGAATCTTCGGTCTCGCCCGAGCGGTGGGAAAGGACGGCGCTGTAGCCATTGCGCATCGCCAGACCCACGGCCGCGAAAGTCTCCGAGAGCGTGCCGATCTGGTTCACCTTCACCAGGATCGAATTGGCGGTCTTGGTCTTGATCCCCTTCTCGAGGAACTTGACGTTAGTCACGAAAAGATCATCGCCGACGAGCTGGATCTTATTTCCGAGCGTATCGGTGAGCTTCTTCCAGCCATCCCAGTCGTTCTCCGCCAGGCCATCTTCGAGGCTGCGGATGGGGTACTTGCTGATCCAGTCTTTCCAGATTCCGATCACATCATCGGAGGAAAGCACTTCCTTGGGGTTGGACTTGAAGAAGCAGTAGCCCTTCTTGCCGAGTTTCTCGGCCTCGTTCCAGAGCTCGCTCATGGCCGGGTCGAGCGCGACGAAAATCTGCTCGCCCCACTTGTAGCCGGCCTTGCCGGTGGCTTCCTCAATGACCTTGAGCGCATCCTCTGCCGACTTGAGGCTGGGGGCGAATCCGCCCTCATCGCCGACCGAAGTATTGAGCCCCTGCTTCTTCAAAACGCCCTTGAGGGCATGGTAAATCTCGACGCCGGCGCGGAGGGCTTCGGAGAAGGAATCGAAACCCCACGGCTGAATCATGAATTCCTGGAAATCGACGTTGTTGTCCGCGTGCTTGCCGCCGTTGAGGATGTTCATCATCGGCACCGGCAGGGTGCAGGCGGCCGACCCGCCGAGGTAGCGATAGAGCGGCAGGCCCGTCGCAGTGGCGGCCGCCTTGGCAACCGCCATGGAAACGCCCAGCAGCGCGTTAGCGCCGAGCTTGGCCTTGGTGGGGGTGCCATCGAGATCGATCATCAGGCTATCGATGTGCTCCTGATCGCGCGAATCCAGGCCGATCAGCTCGGGGGCGATCTTGGAATTAACGTTTTCCACCGCCTTGGTCACGCCCTTGCCGAGGTACTTCTTCTTGTCATCATCGCGCAATTCGACGGCCTCATTTTCACCCGTGGAAGCGCCCGAGGGGACGGCGGCCCGGCCGGTGGTGCCATCTTCGAGGATGACATCCACTTCGATGGTGGGGTTTCCCCGGGAATCGAGGATCTGGCGGGCCTGGATGAAGTCGATGTTGGTGCTCATGATGCGTCTTTCTGAATGATTATCGGACGAACGCCCCATGAAACTGCAACGCTCGTTGCGCCGAGGAGGGGACGCCCGCCCTGGACAAAAAACTGAGGGGTTGAGTCTATGCGCGGGGTGATTGGTGTCAAACGAAGTTTACGGTGTGGTGCGGGCTTTCAGCCTGCCTTGATGGGCTTTCAGCCCGCCGCGCTTGTGGTGCCGGCTTTCAGCCGGCCTTTGAATTTCATATTGTGGCACTCTGAGCCGTTTGCAGGCTGAAAGCCTGCACCACAAAACCCCTCATGCCCAGCTCTGTCTCAAGCCCCACCGTGACACCGGCGTCCCGCCCGTGCTGGCGACATGGAGTGGGAAAAGACGCAAATTCGCCGAAGCTTTTAGTTCAATATTTCCAGCACGGCCGGGACGGCCGTGTCACGGGAAAGCATTGAGACAAAACCCCTCATGCCCTGAAAAACCGGCTCGATGTGCCATGCGCCCCCACCCCGAGCCTCACCGATCGCCCGCAGCGCGGGCAATTCCCGCGATATTCGGCCGCATCGGGGTTGCGGTAGATGCGAACATAGGCATTGCAGCAGGTAAAGAGCACCGACACGAAAGGGCGCTCAACTCGATTGGAAGTGGAGTCATCAGATGGGGTTACACCGCAAGCGGGAGAAAGATCGAGCTGATAGTCGCGCGGATCACGCATCGTACCTCTGTCATCGGCCGAGGCACCCCGGCAATTTTAACCGCTCGGATTTCAACCTCTCGGATCTCAACCCCTCAGCTCTCCATCTGATGCCGTTCCCAGATTCGCGGCGCGACTTTCTGAATCAGCGCTGCGGCGCGGGTCAACAACGCGCCGATGGTGCTCTCGATGACCGCCCGATCGCCGGGGTCTTTCACATCCGGCAGATTGGCACGAACGTTGTAGACCGCACAGCGCGCGGTGGCCATTGCCAGATCGGCGCAGACGGCCAGATCCGAAAGCAGATTGGGGTTGATAAACCCAAGGATGCGATCCACCAGCCCCAGCGCCGCCACCGATGTGGCCGCCATCGCCTCGGGGATTCTTATGCACGCCAGCAGCGCCGCATTGAAACTCGCCGTTTTGTCTGGGTCGGTATCCGGGAGTTTCCGCGCCAGCGAAATCGCTTCAAACGCGCTCTGATCCTCGGCCATCAGTTCGAGCAGCACGCCCCGCGCCCGCGTCAACTCCGCCAGCACCGGCCGAAGTTCCGGCTCGTATGCTTCGAGTCCCTTTTTCCCGAGGCTGTAGTTGATGGCCATTTCCCCCATGGATATTCCCAGCGCTCCGACGAGCGCGGCGACGCTGCCACCGCCGGGTGTCGGCCTGCGGGCGGCGGCAGCATCGAGAAACTGCCCGATTGAAGTATTGCGATCAAACATGCGTGAACCCGTTCCTTTTCAATATGGCGAACTCCACCCACTATCCTTAGTGGAACATTGACACATCGTTGAACAAATCATCATCAATTCCCGAACCCACCGGTGTGGGGGGCGGAATGATATAACCCGAATTTCGTTTGTCTATAGATGAGCTGGGAGATGGCCAAGCAATCGGTCAATCTGCTCATCAGTATTATAGAAATGCGCCGATACGCGCAGCCGACCCTCGCGCAAGGCGATTTCCGTATGGTGATCGGCCCGAAGCATTCGAAAAATTCGGGCATGGTCGTGCGTGGGCGATTCCCCGGCCAGCGGCGAAATGAAACTCACGATCCCGCTCCAGGATTGCCCAGAACGTGGGCTGATCACCATATAACCAGTGCGTTTCAAGCCATCGATCAAACGATCCGTCAGATGCTGTAATCGATTCGACACCGGCTCGGTGCCAATCTCCAGCAACATTTCAAGCGATGCCTTCAGCGCGAGGAGTCCCGGAAGATTGTGCGATCCGCATTCGAATCTCCGCGCATCGGATTTGAGCGTGAAATCATACTGCCCGTAGTCCTGATCATTGATGACGTTCATCCATCCCATGATCAGGGGGCGGGTTGATGCAAGTAATTCCTTGCGGCAATAAAAAATCCCCGCCCCTTCCGGGCCGAGCAGCCA
>JBBRTW010000084.1:0-19425 GCA_038244055.1 Tepidisphaerales bacterium
CGGCTCGGTCATGCGGGCGCTGCTGCCCTGGACGACCAGGACGAGCTGGCCTTCGCCGCAGCCGACGACATCGAGGCAGACGATGGCCCGGCCGGTGTTGCCCAGGGCCGTCGGTTTGCTGGTGCCTTCTTCGTATTTGACGTTCAGCGGCTCGACGACGACCAGCTTCTGGCCGTGAAGGATTTTGTCCTTCTGACTCGAGACCACGTGACCGACTGCGCGACCAAGGAACATGAGAGCTCCGAAAAAGTAGGCGGTAGGCAGTAAGCGGTAGGCAGTGGCTGAAGGATCAATTCTCTTCCTGCCTACTGCCTTCTGCCTACTGCCTACTCTCCTCGAATCATCCCATCTGCGCCACGCCATCGTGGGGGCGGGGGATGACGTGGACGCTGACGACTTCGCCGACCCGGCCGGCGGCTTCAGCGCCGGCATCGACGGCGGCGCGAACGGCCGCGACATCGCCCTTGAGGGTGATCGCCACCAGGCCGCTGCCGACCTTGTGCTGTTCGACGAACGTGACGTTCGCCGCTTTGAGCGCTGCATCGCAGGCCTCGACGGCCGCCACGATGCCCTTGGTCTCGATCAATCCGATTGCTTCGCCATTTGCCATAAGTCACTCCAGTTTCGAGTTACGGGTTGCGAGTTGCGAGTTACTTGTTGGGAACCATGACATTTGGATTCTCGCAACTCGCAACTCGTAACTCGCATCTCCTAATTTGCCGTTAACACTGCTTCGGTCTGCCTTGCCACGATCAATTCTTCGTTGGTGGGCACGATCCAGATCTGACAATCCGATTCCACTCGGCTGATCTTTTCTTCCCGGCCGCGAATCGCGTTCTTGGCGGGGTCGAGGGCGATGCCGGCCCATTCCATGTTCTTGCAGATGGCCTCGCGGAGGGCGATGCCGTTCTCGCCGATGCCGGCGGTGAAGGCCAGAACATCGCATCCGCCCAGCACCACCAGGTACGAGCCGATGTAATGCCGAACCGTTTCCACGAAGGCATCGACCGCTAGCTTGGCCCGGCCATTGCCCTCGGCGGCGGCTTTCTCGATATCGCGCATGTCGGGGGAGATGCCGCTCATGCCCTGCATGCCGCCTTCCTTGCCGAGCTTCTTGAAAATCTCATCGAGGGTCAGGCCGTTCTTGAGGAGCTTCTGAAGCGCGAAGGTATCGAAATCGCCGACGCGGTTGTTGTGCGGGATGCCGCTCTGGGCGGTCATGCCGAAGGAATTGGCGACCGATTTGCCGTCGAAGATCGCGCAGACCGAGCAGCTTCCGCCGAGGTGGCAGGAAATCACCTTGCGGGCCTCGGGAACGATTTCTTTGACGCGGGTTGCGATGTAGCGGTGGCTCGCGCCGTGGAAGCCGTAGCGGCGGATGCCCATCTTCTCGGTCCATTCGTGCGGGATCGCGTAGACCTGCCGCGCCAGCGGGATGCTCTGGTGGAAAGCGGTTTCGAAGGCGGCCACCTGGGGCGTGCCGGGCATCTTTTTTCGGAAGGCTTTCATGGCCGCGATGTAGGGCGGATTGTGGGCCGGGGCGACATCGGAGAACTGCTCCATCGTCGCGATGACTTCATCGGTCACCCGCACTGCCCCGGAGATCGGCCCGCCGTGAACGGCCTTGAAGCCGATCGCATCCGGCTTGCCCGGCAGCTCCTTGAGGATCACATCGATCACCTCGGCGTGGGTGGGATAGGGCGAGCCGGGCTGGCCGATCCGCTCGTACCCGCCCTTGGCCAGGACGTGCCCATCGGAGTCCATGTCCATGAGCTTGTACTTGAACGAAGTGCTGCCGAGATTTGCGACGAGGATGAGCATGGTCGTAGTGGGCAGTGGGCAGTAGGCAGTGGGCAGTAGGAAGAGGATCGGCGGCGGAGTCTTGATCTGCCGACTGCCGACTGCCCACTGCCCACTCATCAAGCTCCGAAGCCCGCCAGCAATTCCGGATGCGGCCGCGCGATGACATGCGACGCGATAAGCTCTCCGACCCGCCCGGCCGCTTCCGCGCCGGCTTCAACCGCCGCCTTGACGCTGCCGACATCGCCGCGCACCAGCGTGGTCACGAACGCGCCGCCGATCTGGATGGTCTTGACGACATCCACGTTGGCCGCCTTGAGCATCGCATCGGTCGCCTCGACCGAGCCGACCCAGCCCTTGGTTTCGATCAAGCCGATTGCCGTTCCGTACGAACCGTTGCCTGTGTATTCTGCCATGGTGGTCTCCGGGAGTTGTTAGTTGCTAGTTGCTAGAGTCATGCTGAGCGTAGCGAAGCATCTTGCCAGTACGTTGGGGGACATTCGAAGAGCCGGCTGGCCTCGACGTTCGATGCTGGATTCTTCGGTCGCCCCAGGCTCCCTCAGAATGACATCAGGGGTATTTCTTAGAAGCACTTTGCTCTTCGAATTCTTCGTGCCCTTCGTGTTATTCGTGGTTACTTCTTGACCGGTGCAGGAGCCGCCGGCTTTTTCCTGGGCATCATGCCGCCCAGTTCATCGTGGGGGCGGGGGATCACATGCACGGCGATGACCGTGCCGACCCGGCCGGCCGCTTCCGCGCCGGCATCGACGGCCGCTTTCACGGCCGCCACGTCGCCCTTGACGAAGGCGGTGACCATGCCGCTGCCGGCCTTGTCCCAGCCGATCATCTCGACGTTCGCCGATTTGAGCATCGCATCAGCGCCTTCCATCAGGGCCACCAGGCCCTTGCATTCCAACAGTCCGAGTGCTTCGCTTGCCATGGTCTCTCCAGTTGCTAGTTGCTAGTTGTTAGTTGTTAGTTGAATTCGTGATGCCTTATTGCTAGCAACTAACAACTAGCAACTAGCAACTGCTATTTAACCAATTCCATATGCGTCGCCGAATCCAGGTCGCAGGCGTTGCCTTCATCGGTGTCGATATGCACTTCCAGGATCACCTTGGGGTGATAGCGGACGCGCAGGTTGTCGAAGGTGACGCCGCAGGGGCCGGTGATCTTGAGCCGCAGGTGATCGCCATCCTTCACGCCGTAGTAGCTCATATCCTGCGTCGACATGTGAACGTGCCGGGCCGCCCGGATCACGCCTTTGCCCAGGTTCAGCGCGCCGGCCGGGCCGAGCACCGTGCAGCCGGCCGTGCCTTCGATGTCGCCGCTGGTGCGCAGGGGCAGATCGATGCCGAGATAAATGCCATCGGTATTGGAAAGTTCGATCTGGGTGATGTTGCGCGTCGGGCCGAGGATGCGGACGTTGGGGATGATCCGCTGCCTCGGGCCAACGATGGTCACGAGTTGCTCGCTGGCGAACTCACCCTGCTGATAAAGGTCTTTGAGCTTGGTCAGTTTCGATCCCGCGCCGAAGAGAATCTCCAGGTCGGCCGGGGTGACGTGCATGTGACGGGCCGAGACGTTAACCACCAGCGGATTGGGCGGCCCGCCCGCCCGGCGCGGCTCGGCCGCATGGCGCTCGGTGGCCGGTGGAGGCGTGGCCCCGCGAAGCTTCTGCAAAAGCACCTCGCGGACCAGAGATTCGACTTCTTTGCGATCCAATGCCCGGCTGCTGGTTGCCACCATCTCGCGTGTCCTCGTTTCCGAATGTGATGCTCGATATTGTGCATTAGTGAGCATAAGTTGTCAAGATAATTCCAAATCGTGATTGAAAATGGAGTTTTCGGATGCGATATGCGCAAAATATGCGCGTTTGGGCCAGATTAGTCACCACGAAGAACACGAAATGCACGAAGAGGAGTGAGCCAAAGGGCTTACAGTTAAAAAAGTCGGTAAATGGTGAGCGCACGTTGCGCAAATTACATATCTGCTCTTCTCCGGTCTTCTTCGCGCCACCATCCGCCCCTGAATCGCTTACGTGTCGCGCCACCGGGCAGGTCTGGTGCCAAACTCACGCCTCCCTGCAGTCGCGGTTTCGAGGTTTGCGCGGGACCCGCAGCGGAACGGACATCGTGCGGGTTTGGCCGCCGGCATGATCCAACTCCGAACGTCGCGACAGAACAGGACGCACCCCCGCCGACCCGCCTCTGAAATCGCTTGCGTCGTCGCGCCATCCGCCCAACCCGCACGAGGTCCCATCGTCCCGAGCCCCGCGCCACACTCGAACCCACCCGCCATTCCCATACCCTATACCCTTCCTCTCCTCCCCTCTTCCCCCGACACCAACCAACCCGACATTTGACCCAACCCTTGCACTGACGGTAAATTGGAGACTCTGAGTTTTCACACCATGGTCGTCGCACCTTAGCGGAGGTTCACGTTATGCCCCCCATTCAACAGCAGCAGACGTCGCGAGCAGGGCTTATCACATCCCTGGTCATCTCCATCATGTTCGCGCTGGGTTTCCTGATCTGGGCGGTCATGAACAATTCGGAGCTCACCAAGCAGCGCGACGCGACAAAGGTCCTCGCCAATAAGTACAGGGAAGTGGTCGATGAGAACGTCGCCGCCGTCGAGGCCGATGCTTATCGCAGCCTCAAGAGCGGGGCCGGAGCTAATATCTCCTCGCCCACGGTGTTCGATTACCTCAATCGCCAGCGGCAGCGCCTTCTCCAGTTGATCACCGGGGGGTCCGCCTCCGAGCAGGGCCCGGCCGTCAACAACGCCAAGGGCGCTGTCGAAACCGCCGAGAAAGACATCGATGCCGCCTGGACGGAAATTAAAAACAACCCCGCCCTGGCCGATGCGAAAGTTCCCACCGATTCGCTGACCAAGGCGATCGTGGTCCTTTCCTCGCGTATCCGCACCGATTCCGAAACCGTCGCCGCCGCCAAAAAATCCGTCACCGAAGCCGCCGACGCGGTCAAGGCCGAGAACGCCCGCGCCCAGGCCGAGATCGATAAACATGCCGCCGCCGTCAAGGTCGCGCAGGCGGCGGTGACCACGGCCAACACCGGCGCTCAAACCGCCGTCGCCGAAAAGCAGAAGCAGGTCGATGATTTCTCCAAGCAGATCGATGAGGCCAAGAAAACCCTCAACGAGGCCCAGCAGGCCAGCCAGACCGCCATCCAGAATCTCGAAGGCGACGTCAAGAAGGCCAAGGATGAAATCCAGAAGCTGCAATCGCTCCTGGCCCGCTACCGCCCGAATGTGAAGGAAGCGACCGTTCGCCAGATCGATGCCACCATCACCCAGTTGGGCGACAACAACACCTGCTACATCGATCTGGGCTACGGCGATCACGTCATGCCGGGCCTGACTTTCGAAGTCTATTCCAAGCTCGATGGCGTGCCCCCGCTGGCGGCCGGCACCTCCAACTTCGACCTGCCCAAGGGCAAGGCCTCGGTTGAAATCATCGAAGTCGGCCAGAACTCCTCGCGCTGCCGCGTTCTGCTGACCCGGCCGGGCAACCAACTCTCCCAGGGTGATCTGTGCGCCAACCTGGTCTACGACAAAAACATCAAGCCGGTGTTCTTCGTCTTCGGATCATTCGATATGGATATGAACGGCGTCGCCACCCCGCAGGAAGCCGAGATCATCAAGAACCTGATCGTTCGCTGGGGCGGCAAAGTCGCCGACAAGATCGGCCCGGAAGTGGATTATGTCGTGGTCGGCAAGGAGCCGGTGGTTCCCGCCTACACCCCCGATGAATTGCAGAACCCCATCATCAAGCAGCGCTCCGATCAGGCCAAGGCGGATCTGGCCGCCTTCAACGATGTGGTGAATAAAGCCGGCGAAATCCACATCCCCGTCCTGAACCAGAATCGCTTCCTCTATTACACGGGCTATTTCGACGCCGCGAAGAAATAACCTGTAGCATGGGCATCTTGCCCATATTGGTTGCATGAAATTCAAATTGCGCCCTTGAATGCGAGCGCGTTTTACACGGGCAAGATGCCCGTGCTACGCAACCTTCTTCCGCACGACCCCCATCTTCCGCGCCACCGACATGATCACCTTGCGATCGGCCTTGGATTTCGCGGCCAGGCCTTTTGCCAGAATGGAGGGACACAGAATGAGGGTCAGGGGCGAATCGCATCCCTGCTCGGCCGCCATCAATCTGAGATGCCGGATTTCCGACTTCTTCAACGGCAGCTTTCGCGTGAGTTCGCGGATCAGCCTCCCCTGATGATTGACCGCCTTCGGCCGGGCCTGCCGGTTCTTGAACTTATTCGCCAACACCAGCACTACCACCAGCACGACCGTTCCAATTCCCACGGCGTACATGATGGTCGGATCGGCCGACCCGCCGACATTCTCCGAGATGCTCTTGAAAACGTCTTCTTGTTTTAGTGCGGCGAGCATGGGGGGGGCCTTACGTTGGTGTATTCAAGACGACTGAACGATCAGACAATGAGACAATGAGACGGGGCGAAAGTGAAAGTCGGCAGATTGAGCAATCTCTTCTCATTGTCTCATTGTCTCATTGTCTGATTGTCTCATGGTCTGAGTGTCTGATTGTCTTTCTTCCCGCAACTCGCAACTCAAAACTTACCCGGCTTTCTTCGCCGCCTTGACCATCTCGGCAACGTTTCGAAGAACGCCCAGGGCATAGCGGCGGACGCGTAAATTCTGGTCTTCCTTGGCGAGCCGGCCGACTTCATTGAGCAATTGCCACCAGCCGATTGCCTTGAGGGCCCACATGCCGGAGATGCGGTGCTCGGGGCGCGGGTCCTTGAGCATGATGCCAAGGGCGCCGGTGGCGGCTTTGACTTTCATGCGGTGCAGGGCTTTGATGGCGTTGGCGCGCTCGCGGTTGTTGGTCGATCTGGCGCGCTGGGCCAGCATGGGGAGGTAATTGGATTTCTGCTTGGCTTCAAGAACCTCAATCGCGTTGGCGCGGACGCGCGGGTCGGTATCGTTGAGGATGCGCTCCATGAGCAGCTCGGAAGGAATCTGCTCGAGCTCGCCGAGAATGCTGACCGCCTTGGAGCGGAGCTTGGCGTTGGTATCCGTGCAGAGTTCGACCAGGGTCGGCTTGAGCAGCTCGGCCAGCCCGAGCTCGTGCGTGACCTGCATCGCCTTGAGCCGCTCGTTGATCGGCCCGGAGGCCAGCCGGCGCTGCAGGCGCTGCACCGCATCGGGGAGGATCTTGAGCATCGCCTTGCCGGCCGATTTTCGCGTGGTCCGGTCGAGGCGGTCGAAGCGCTGCCAGAAGTTCTCGAAGCCGGCCTGGCCGATCGCCCGCGAGACGACCCTTCGCACCGATTCGGGCGCGCCGGTCATGAGTTGGAGGAGCATGTTCTCGAAGTCGGCCGGGCGGCGGCGGATGATCTCGCGGGCGGCCATCCGCACCAGGCGCTCATCGGGGTCGGCCAGCATGGTGCGGAAGAGGTTGACGGAGGCACCGCGCGGGCGGCGGGCGGCGATCCGCAGGAGGCGCAGGCGGGCGGTGAAATGCTGGGGCTCGGGGCCCGAAGCATGGTCGCGCAGCTTGATCAGGCGATCATCCTGCACCACATCGTGGACGCCGGAGGCCGCGATCCATTCACCGACGCGCGCCGCATCTTCCGGGCCGCGGCGTTCGATATCGTGGGCCAATTCGGCTTCCCCCCACCAGGTCCCGCGGGTCACCTGGTGCATGCAGAGGTCGAGTTGATGATCGTGAAGCCAGTGCGTTTTACGAAGCAGGGCATCGAGGACGGGGGCTTCATCGATATGGGAAAAGACGATGCCGAAGTGCGAGCGCAACTGGCCGTGGGATGCGCCCAGCAAGAACGCCTCGACATGCTCCGAGGCGGGTGGCTGCTGCATCCGGCGCACCATCGGCGACTGCCCACCGTGCTTGGCGGTGTGGAGGATGGCGAGGGTTTTGGAATCGGCGTGGTCGCAGAGGAGCATGGCGGCGCGGAGAAGTTCCGCGCCGTGCTTACCGCGGTGGACATCCATCGCCCGGGCGACCGCCTGCTCGATATCGGGGCGGTTGTCGATCAGGTTCTGGCAGACGATCGGCCGAAGCCCATCATCGAGCTTGACGAGGTTGCGGGTTTCGGTGGCGATCCAGCGCGCCAGGGCAACGAGCGCTTCGACGGCCGCCTTGGAGAGCTGTTCGCTCTGTTCGTGGAGGTTTTCGGAAAGGACGTAGGCGAGTTTTCCCTGCCGGCCGAGGGCGATGACCTTGAGCGCGGCCAGCCGGAGCTCGGTATCATCGCTGCGGCCGGCCTCGCGGAGTGCCGAATGAAAGAGCTTGACGTTCTCGATGACTTCAAGCTTGAGATCATCGGGCAGTGCATCGTACAGGCCGACGACGCCACCCAGCCCGCGCACCGTCTGCCGGCGGAGCAATGCGCCCAGGACGACGGACTGTTCCTGCGGATTCCCCAGGCGCAGCGCCTCCAGGAGGACATCATCGGCCGCCTCGTTGGGACTGGCACCAAGCGCTTGAACGAGTTGTTGGATCATCCAATGAGGGTTATCGGACGTTTGGGGGTAAGGGCATTAGAAATGGATTGAGGCGGAGTGGAGGGGGCGGAATGATGAATTTGGAATGATGAATGATGAATAGGGAGCGATGGCGGGGTGAGGGGTTTGGGGTTGGGAATGGTGGGCGGGATGTTAAAGTATTGGGCGTGAGCCAGGATCCGTACGAGCCGGGATCGTTTGTCAGGCCGGAAAACCCGGCCGGCGCGACTCCACCCCAAAATTCGACGCCACCCGCACCGATGCCGGACCCGAATTATCCGCAAGCGTATCCGACTCCGTATCCGACCCCTTATCCTCCGCCGCAAGGATATCCGGGCTACCCGATGCCGTATCCGCCCCCGCCGGGATATCCGGGGTATCCGATGCCGCCGGGTGTGGTGCCGCCGCCGGGGTATTTCGGGCCGCCTGGCTTTCCGCCGGCCGTGTATCCGCCGCCGGGGTTTGCGTTTCCTTATCCATATCCACCGCCGGGATTTCCGCTGGGGTATTGGCAGGAAGGGCCGAGGCCGCCGAGGGTGTGGACTGTGTTTGTGTTGTTCGCGGCGGTGATTGTCGCCCTTCTGGGCGCGCAGGTCGTGGCCGTTGTTGGACTTTGTGCGGCCGGGTACTGCACGATGGCGAATGAGCAGGAAATCCTGGCGGCGATTTCCCGGCCGCCGATTTACCTGACTTTATTTGGGCTGACTTTCGGAATCGTCGGCGGATCGGCTCTGGTGGCGGCGGGGTTGTCGCGGGAGAAATTCAAAGCGCGTCTGAGCTTGATGATGCCGGCGGCGCGGTGGTGGAGAATCCTGGCGATGACGGTGGGGTGCATCGCATGCAGTTGGCTGGTGATGGGGCTGATCCAGTTGCTGCCGATCAAGCCGGGGGGGACGCTCAAGATGCTGGAGGAGATGATGACGGGCGCGCGGGGGTGGCTGCTCTTCGCGCAGATATTGGCGATCGGAATCATCGGGCCGCTGGGGGAGGAATTGCTGTTTCGGGGATACATCCAGACGCGCCTGACGAAGCGCTGGGGGCCGGTCGCGTCGATTGCGATCACGAGCGTGTTTTTCGGGCTGCTGCATATGGATCCGATTCAGTCGCCCTATGCCGCGCTGATGGGTGTGTTCCTGGGTTATTCAGCGCACCTGAGCAAGAGCATCTGGCCGGCGTATTATGGGCATCTGGCGAACAATACTTTTTCGGTCCTGGTGATGGCGTTTGGAGCGACGGATGAGGGCATGGCGGGGACGAGCGAGACATTGGTATTGATTGGGATCGCGGGGGCGGTGCTGGCGGTTTGTGTTTTTGTGATGGTGTTCAGGCACCCAGAACGGAGAAAAGAATAATTTGGGGAGCGATCGGAAATGAGCGGGTTGGTTTCGTCATGTTGATGTGATGGCGATCGGAAAATGGAAGGAGTGGACAGACCTTCGTGGAAGCGCGGCTCGTCCAGCAGTGGTTCGATGCACATGCGGGGGCGGTGCTGCTCTATGCGCGGCAATGGCTGGAGCGGGCGGGGGCGGAGGATGTGGTGCAGGAGGTTTTTGTGCGACTGATGGGGCAGAAGAGCGCGCCGGAGAATGTGCGGGCGTGGCTGTTCGCGGCCGGGCGGAATGCGGCCATTGATGCGCTGCGGTCCTCAACGAGCCGGGTGGGGCGGGAGCGGCGGGCGGCGGTGGCAAGGTCGGAGGAGTGGTTCGAAGCGCGGACGGAGGATCTGATCGACGCGGCCACCGCGCAGGAGGCGCTGGCGGGCCTGGCGATGGAGCAGCGCGAGGTGATCGTGATGCGCATCTGGGGCGAGATGACCCTGGCGGAGATCGGCGCGGTGATGGGGGAGGCGGTATCGACGGTGTTTTCGCGGTATCAATCGGGATTGAAAGCGTTGCGACAGAAGATGGAGTCGGCATGCGGCAGGAAAACTCGATAAACGATGGCGATGGCGCGGAGGATGCGGAGCACCGGCTGGAGCCCGGCGAGCGGGAACTGGCGGCGGCGCTGGGGGGATTGCGGCCGGTTGCGCCGGGCGAGGCGGCGCGAGGGTGGGCGATAGCGGCAAGTGTGGACGCGGCGGTGGCGGGGCGCCTGGGGATGGAGCGGCGGCGGGTGATTTTCTGGCGCGCCGCGGCGGCGGTGCTGGCGGTGGGGCTGGGGCTGGCGATGGTGATTCGGCCGGGGACGCGGGAGGTGGAGAGGGTGGTGGAGAAGGTTGTGTTTCTGCCGGGGTCGGCGGGGGGTGGTGAGAATCGGGCGGTGGCGATCGATGGCGGGGGCGGCGAGCAATGGATTATCGATGGGGGGCGGGCGGGTGAATCGGGTGGGATTGTTGCGTTGACTCAGAGCTTGTGGGGAGGGCCGGATGGAGTGGCATCGTCGGGGCGGGGAGGCCGCGCGGCATCCACTGGGCGCGCGGTGACGTATTTGGCCTTGCGCGATCAGGCGCTGCGGCGGGGTGTGGATTCGATTGGAGCAACGGGCGCGATGGCCAGTGGCGCGGGCGGCGGGCGGGCGCTGACACCCTTTTCGACGTCCTTGAACGATGAGATTCCGGCGGCGGCGAGCCCGTCGCGCGAGCCTTGGTATGTGGACTATTTGATTCCATTGACTGGAGGTCGGCTGTGAAAAACTTGATGCTTAAGAGTTGCGAGTTGCTTCGGGATAGTTGCGAGTTGCGCGTTGCGAGTTGCGAGTCGCGGGTTGCGAGTTGCGAGGGGAATGGCGTGGAAATGCCGCGGACCCCTCACCCCCGCCCTCTCCCACGGCCGGTCAAACGGCGCGGCGGAAGGGATTTTTTCACCAGCCTTGGGAGAGGGAGGATGCGGCTTGTGGTGGTGGGAGTTGCGATACTATTTGGCTTGCTGGCTGGGCCGGCGCGGTCGGTGATGGCGGGGCCGGCGGGAGGTGGGGCGACGCCAGGGGCGACGGGGGAAGGAGCTGCGCCGGGGGCGGCGGGGGGTGGGGGAGCGAATCGGCCGGTGGTGGATGTGGTCAAGTTTTCCACTCGGCCGGCCGCGCCGGGGGTGCCGGCGCTGAAGTATCATTTCATGGCGGAGATGGTCGATCAGATTCCGGGCAATGCCGCGCTGCTTTATCTGACGGCGGCGCAGCAGATGGCGGCGGCCAAAGTTTCGCCCGCGGCCGATCAGGTTAATGCGAGGGACCGCAAGCCGGCGGAATCGGATGAAGACAACATCGATCGCTTCCTGGATTCGCCGATCAAAACATTCCCCAAGGCCGAGGCGCGCGATCTGCTCGGGCGGTACGAAGGGGCTCTGCGGCAGATGCAACTGGCGGCGCTGCGCGATCATTGCGATTTCGACACACCGTACCGCACCGAGGGATTCCGCACGTTGCTGCCGTATCTGAACGATTCGCGGGCGCTGGCGCGGCTGGCGGCGGTGCAGGCGCGCCTGCGAATGGCCGAGGGAAACTCGGCCGGGGCGGTGGAATCGCTGGGGCTGATTTTCACGCAGTCGCGGCATCTCAACGAGCAGGCGTTCGTGATCCAGATGCTGGTTTCGGCATCGATCAGTCATCTGGCGCTCAAGCAGATTCCGGATCTGGTGCAGATGGAGAAGTCGCCGAATCTGTACTGGACGCTGGGGGCGCTGCCTTCGCCGCTGCTGGATCTGCGGCCTTCGTGGCAGTTCGAGCGGGCGAGCCTGTATTTTTCGATTCCGCAATTGAAGGATGCGCGGGCGGGGCGACTGACGGCCGAGCAGTGGCAGCAGGTGATGATCAAGCTGCGGGAGATGCGCGACGTCAGCGGGTTGCACAGCTATGGCGGGGATGATTCGATCGGGCTGGTATCCGCCTTCGCGGCGGCGCGGGAATATCCGCGGGCGAAGAAGTATCTGGTTGAAATGATGAAAATCCCGGCCGACGAGGTGGAGAAGATGACGGTGCCGGCGGTGCTGGGGACTTATAACGTGGCGCAGTTCGAGCGCTGGAACCAGGAGTTGGACAAATGGCTGACGCTTCCGTTCTGGCAGGGGTATCCCGGGCTGCTGGAGAGCGAGGCGAAGATGGTCGATTCGCTGCAGGAGTGGACGTTTCTGAGCGAGCTCGTGCCGGCGGCGGGGCGGATGTTCGTCTCGGGGAACATGCCGGGGCGGCGGCTGGCTTTGCTTCGGACGATCGAGGCGGTGCGGGCGTATGCGGCGGCGCATGAGGGCAAAGCGCCGGCGAAGTTGGAAGACATCACCGCGACGCCGGCGATTTTGGACCCGATGACGGGGAAGGCGTTTAAGTATGAGATAACGGCCGGCGGGTTTACCATTGAGGGGCCGGCGCTGGAACGTTCGAAGGGTGCGACGACGGGGATTCGGTATGAGGTGATTTGGGATTAGTGTTCCCTCTCCTGTACTCGGGAGAGGGTCAGGGTGGCTCTGTCTCGAACCCCACCGTGACACGGGCGTCCCGCCCGTGCTGGCGACATGGAGTGGAAAAGGACGCAAATTCGCCGAAATCTTTAGTTCAATGTTTCCAGCACGGCCGGGACGGCCGTGTCACGGGAAAGCATTGAGACAGAGCCGGTCAGGGTCAGGGTCTTCGGTTGTTTGGAAATGGCCCTGTAGTCGCGGTAAAAGACCCCTCACCCCCGCCCTCTCCCGAGTACAGGAGAGGGAGTAAGATGTCTTTCGAATTGCGATGAAGGACCCGTTTACTGGGAGTTTCTATGATTGCTCGCATCTCGTCTGTGGTCGTTGCTTTCATGATCCTGGCATCGGCCGCTTCGGCGGCTCCGCGCGATGAGGCGGAGAAACTGGCGGCGGCGGTCGCGCCGTTTATCGATGAGCAGACTGTGGCGGTCGGGCACGTCGATCTGGCGCTGGTGGATTTCGGGCCCATCAGCGAGCGGCTCAAGGCGGCGATCGATGGGCCGGCGCTGCCGGAGGCGGACCGCGCGGCGGCCAAGCAGGATATCGAAGGGGCGATGACGGTGGCCAAGGGCTGGCTGGGGGCGATCCGCATGGCGGGCGGGCGCGATCTGTTTATCGTGATTTCGATGACCGATCTTCCGAATTCGCCGCCGTTTATCGTGGCGCGGATGAATGCGGGGGGCGATGCCGAGGCGATCGCGAAGCTGCTGCCAGATGGCGAGCGTGCGGGGCATCATGTGGTGCAAGGCGATCTGGTGATCACCGGCGAACCGAAAACCCTGGAGCGGTTGAAGGCGCTGAAGCCCGCCTCACGCGAGGCGCTGGCGGCGGGTTTCGAGGTGGCGATGGCGGGCGGTTCGGCGGCGCAACTGGTGTATGCGCCTTCGGATGATTTCCGGCGGGCGCTGGCCGAGACATTGCCGTCGCTGCCGCCGATTCTGGGGGGCGCGCCGTTGATGCCCCTGGCGAAGGAGGTCAAGTGGGCGGCGCTGGGGCTGACGATTGCGCCTGCGCCGGGGATCGTGCTGACGCTGCAATCGCCCGATGCGCCGGCCGCGCAGACGGTGGGGGCGTGGATCACCAAGTTCCAGGAAGCGCTGAAGAAGATGGCGGATGAATCGCTCAAGGGCGCGCCGCCGGAGATTCAGAAGATGGTGGGGGATACCGATGCGCTGGTGAAACTGCTGACGCCGAAAGTCGCGGGGGACCGGGTGACCATCGCGATCGATGTGGATGCGGCCCGGGTGATCGGGCTGCTCGCGCCGGCGATGGCCCGGGCGCGGCAGCAGGCGCGATCAGTTCAATCAATGAGCAACATGCGGCAGGTGCTGCTCGGGTGCATCGCGTACGCAGACGCGCATCAAGGGCAGTTTCCCGCCGACCTCAATGAGATTGTTAAGTCCCAATTCATTCCTCCCGAGTTCTTGAGAAACCCGCGCCTGCCCGAAAAGGCAGTTGGATACATCTATGTCAAACCTGCAAATCCCAGGCAGAAAAGTGAATATCAGGTCATTCTGTATGAGGATGTGCCACCCACTGAACCCCTGATCAACGCGGGCTTTGCGGATGGCCATGTGAGTCTCTCGGATCGCGCGACCTTTAACGATCTGCTTACCAAGTCAATGAATCGCAACGCCGCGAAGCAGTGAAGCGACGTCATTTGGCCATGCGCGCAAGACCGCGCCGGTCTGGCGAAGCACGGCCATGCGACAATCATTTCCTTATGCGAATGTCATCAGGCGCATGGCCGTGGCACCGAGGTTGATGGGCAATCGTTTTCATTTATAGGGGCTGCGCCGACGACCATTTGTTCGGCATTGACAGAGATTCAACAGGGGTCTACCCTCGTTTCTTCCTGTGACCGCCGAGGTCGCGTCTGAAATGGCGCGGCGCGGGGAACCCAAGGGTTGATGCGGGCAACCGCAAAGACCAGGGGCGTAGGGACGCAACAAAGTCCCAGGGCACTTTCAAGCCCCAGCCCGTCAGCTAACACCGCCGGCAAGGTAGCGAGCTAAGCCTCTGCCAGTTGTGTACGCTTTGCTTGAATTACCAGATTTGAAAGGGCACACGTTCGAGCTCCCCTGCGAGGGTGGCACGCGGTGTCTGGATGGGTTGGCGATGCTTTTGAGGTTTTTTGCAGGCTAAAAGCCCGCACCGCAAAAGCGCAGGTTGGATGCTTGCACCATCGCGGCGCAGGCTGAAAGCCCGCACCACAACCCCGTTCCGACATACGGCCTGCGCGGCGCGATCATGCGCCACGCTGTGAGCCGTCCAGCGCGTGCAACCGTCCACTCCTCCGAGCTGACGATGTGCATTTGAAACGGCGCTCAGCGTCTGCGCGTGCAGGGTCATGCGCGGGCAATGGGCTGTTGGTTCATTTCGGCCGGCGGCAATTCCGCGGCCGTGTCATCGTCGGCAGACTCTGCCGCCGCGGGTCTGGTTCGTTCACAGCGAGCCCGCTCAGACATGGTCCGGGCGGGCCTCGGCCGATCATTCTGGGTTGAATTACATGCACTCTGCATCGAATGGGAACAAGCCCGAAGCGCTGGCGCTTCTGGCGAGCGAACGACCGCGCAATGTGAGTTGGTTTCAGGCCGGTGGGTTACTTTTTGGCGATTGGGGGACGAGCCGGCTCTACGTCCTGGGCCTGGCGCTCTTTTTCGCCGGCCGAACCAGCTTCTGGCTGATCCTGGCGATGAGTTTGCTCATCCTGGCGGTGGGTTGGGCTTACACGCAGATCTGCCGGATTTATCCCGATGGCGGCGGCGTTTACACGGCCGCCAAGCATAAGAGCAAAACGCTGGCGGTGGTGGGGGCGCTGCTGCTCTTCGCGGATTACACGGTGACGGCTTCGCTGAGCGCGCTGGATGCGTTCCACTATTTTGGATTGCCTCTGAAGCACGATGTGGCGGAGGCCAAGCCGGCCAACGCGCCCGCGGCTGAAGCGGCCCGGCCCGGCGTCAATGCAAGCGTTGAATCAGCGAAGGCGGCCGCGCCGGCGGTCAAGGATGCCGATGCGGAGATCGATGTGCATCGCCAGCAGCCCGAAGCCGAGGCCGAGGATACGAGCCTTTTCAAGATGGATTCGCCGGGGTTGTGGGCGATTGTCGCGATTGCGATCATCGGGCTGTTCAACCTGATGGGGCCGAAGCATACGGGCGGGTTCGCGCTGATGGCGGCGGTGGGGATGATGGCGATCACGCTGCTGATCACGTTCGCAGCCATGCCGCAGATTTCGTGGAAAAATCTTCCGCACGCCTGGGGCAACCCATTCCAGCACCCGGCGCAGCTTTGGGTGGCGTTCGTATCGATCGTGCTGGCGCTGTCGGGCGTGGAGGCGATCGCCAATTTGACGGGCGTGATGAAAAAGCCGGTGGCGCATACGGCGCGGAAGGCGATCTGGATTGTGGCGGCGGAAGTGGCGATCTTCAATATCCTCCTGGGCATTGCGATGATCGCGATCGTTCCGATCGACCGCGATGCGCATATGAACGACATGCTGGCGTATCTGACCAAGTTCTACGTCGGCGGATGGGGCGAGCTGGCGGTGCGAATTCTGGGCGGCACGCTGCTGCTGTCGGCCGCCAATACGGCGATTACGGATATGATTTCGGTGCAGTATCTGATGGCCCGCGATGGCGAGCTGCCTTCGTTCATGCAGAAGCTGAACAAGTTCGGCGTGCCGTGGCTGCCGGCGATGGTGGCGGCCGGCGTGCCGATCCTGGTGCTGGCGATCAGCCACGATCTGGAGAGCCTGGCGGCGCTGTACGCGATCGGCGTGGTTGGGGCGGTGGCGATCAACGTCACGCTCTGCAGCACGCACCCGCGCCTGCGGCGGATGCGCCGCAAGGGGCCGATGCTAGTGCTGGGGGGAATCCTGCTGG
Source organism: Tepidisphaerales bacterium (assembly GCA_038244055.1). GTDB lineage: Bacteria > Planctomycetota > Phycisphaerae > Tepidisphaerales > Tepidisphaeraceae > DASPKW01. The sequence goes on from JBBRTW010000084.1 coordinate 16,598, forward strand.
CGATCTGGGTGACACTGGCTTGCACGAAATTGCATGCGCTGCTGTTCGTGACGGTGGTGATGGTGGTCGGCCTCTCGATTCGCTGGCTGACCAAGTGGCTGGGAGCGCGGAAAGGTCCGCGGCCTACGTTACTGCAACAGGCGATTCGCGAGCAGTTGGTGGGCGATGCGATGATGAAGCCGAAGCTGCTGCTGGGGACCTATGGGTCGGAGCTGCTTGCGCCGGCCGCGCTGCTGGAGGCCAGGCGGGGCGGGGCGATGCTGGTGGTCTGCTTCATCCGCGAGGTGGCGCTGTCGTTCAAGTACGACAGCTTGGAGCGGCGGCTGAGCGTGGATACGGATCTGGCGGCGCAGAAGACCTTCGCGCGGTTTTTGGAACTGGGCCATCAGATGGGCGTGCCGGTGCTGCCGGTTTACGACACCGGGCCAAATCCGGCGGAGTTGATGGCCGAGAACGCGGCGATCTGGGGCTGCGAGCGGCTCCTGATCGGCACGAGCAGGCACGGCGCGCTGTACCACCTGATCAAGGGCCATTTCCAGCGCAAACTCGAGGCGCTGCTGCCGGCCGAGATTCCGGTGCAGGTGATCGCGCCGATTTCGGAGGAGGCGGCGCGGGAGGAGTTGGCGGATCAATCGGAGTCAGCGCCGGCGCATTGACGGCTTTTGTTGTCAGTTGTCCGTGGTCCGTTGTCCTTGGCCAATTGTGCCGCGAGGTCTGATGACGAACCAATAACAGCGGACAACTGACAATGAACAAATAACACCGGACTACCCGCGCGAGCATTTTCCCGGTAATCTCTGATCACCAACCGAAAGATCGGAGCCCCGGGCTATGGAACTGCATTTGTTTACCCTCTGGGCGGTGATTGCGGTCGCCGGAGCGCTGGTGATGCGCGCGGGTTTCGTCATTCAGCATGCGGGACTGGTGCGCTCGAAGAACTCATCGGCCATGGTGGCGCGGCATTTGGCGGACTTCTGCATCGCCATTCTTGGTTACTGGGCGATCGGGATGGCATTGGAACAATCCGGCGGGCGATTCATCTGGATCGAGCCGAAACTGCTGATCGGCTGGGATTCCAACGCCTCCGGGATGGGCTTCATGGGGGTTTCGGGCGTATTGATCGCGACGGCGATTCTGCCGGGTGTGCTGGCGGAGCGGGCGCGGTTCTGGGCGGGGATCTGGCCGGCGCTGCTGATGGCGGCGATCGTGATCCCGATCGTTCGCGCCTGGACGACATCAACGGGGTTTTTGGGCAGCATGGGTTTTTTCGATTCGATCGGCGCTTCGACACTGCATTTCCCGGCGGCGCTGGCGGCGGCGGTGGGCGCGATCTTCGTCGGCCCGCGCACGGGGAAATTCAACCGCGATGGGTCATCGACGGCGATTCCCGGGCATAGCGTGCCACTTGCGGGGGCGGGGTTGTTCGTGCTGATTTTCGGATGGATTCTTTTCGGCGCGTTCTCGATTGGATCGCCGGCCGCCACGATTCGCAATCTGCTGCTTGCGGCCGCGGCAGGGGGGCTGGCGAGTTTGATTCTCTCGCAGGTGAGGTATTACAAGCCGGATATCCACCTGATCTCGGCGGGTGTGCTGGGGGCGCTGGTGGCCGCCAGCGCGGGCGGGGGGGCGCTGGGGAGCCTGGGCGCGGTGCTCACGGGCGGGGTGGCCGGGCTGATCGTTCCCCTTTCGATCCTGATCCTCGATGTCACGTTCCGCCTCGATGACCCGACCGGGGGCGTATCGATTCATGGCGTGGCGGCCGTCTGGGGGGCGATTTCAGCGCCCTTCATGGTTCATGGCACCGATGCCTGCTCGACGATGGGTGGGCGATTCAAGTGTCTTGGCGTGAATGTTCTGGGGCTGGCGATTATCGCGGTGTTCACCGTGGCGCTGTCTGTCGGCCTGTGGTTGCTGCTCAAGCAGATGACCAAACTGCGCGTTCCCGAGCACGATGAATTTGACGGGTTGGACCTGGCCGAGCATGACATCGGCTCGTACCCCGATTTCCAGCAGAACACGATCAAGTCGTATCATCTGCGGGAAGTGTGATTGGGCTTAATCCGCCCTTGATTTACCCCCGTTTCACCCCCGCGCGATGCTCTGCGGGGCGTCGGCGGTTTGACCCTCCCCGCGGCTGGCGTTAAAACCAAATCAGAGATGCCCACCCAGCCTGCCGATCCCGATTCCAGCCCCGCCGATCTCGAAACGCTGCGCGCTCAGATCGATGCGCTGGACCAGAAGCTGGTGGAGCTGCTCAACCAGCGGGCGGAGATCGTCGTGGAAATCGGCAAGGTCAAGCAGCAGTGCAACGCCCCAATTTACGCGCCGGATCGCGAGAAGATGGTCCTCGACAAGGTGCGCAAGCTCAATCGCGGCCCACTGCCGGATCGCTGTCTGGAGGCGGTTTATCGCGAGCTGATGAGCGGGTCTTTCGCTCTGGAGCGGCCGCTCAAAATTGGATTTCTCGGGCCGCTGGGAACATTTTCACATCTGGCGTCGGTTCGCAAATTTGGGTCATCGGTGGCGCACGTTCCGCTGACGGATATTCTGTCGGTGTTCGAGGAAGTCGTCCGGGGGCATATCGATTACGGGCTGGTGCCGGTCGAGAATTCGCTGCATGGCGGGGTGGTCGATACGCTCGATGCATTTTTGCATTCATCGGCGCGCATCTGCGCGGAGGTGCGGATCACGGTGCATCACTATCTCCTCTCGGCCGGGCCGTGGGAGAAGGTCAAATCGATTTATTCCAAGCCCGAAGTGTTCAGCCAGTGCCGCAAGTGGCTGACGGCGACGGCCAAGGATCGGGATGTGCAGCCAGCCGCATCGAC
>JBBRTW010000085.1:0-19420 GCA_038244055.1 Tepidisphaerales bacterium
AACAGCAATGAATCATCGGTCGCGGATGTGCCCGCGCTGGCGGAGACTCGGCAGGAGTTGGGGGACATCATGGAACGCGTCCGTTCGTTGTCGAAGCAGTTCACCCGGTCCTGAGTTGGCCGGGAGTGTGGGAAGATCATGCGTGGTAGTCTGACCCAACTTGTACGCGGGTGGCCCATCGCTTCGGCGATAGTGCTGGTGATGGCATGCTGCGCGCCGGCCGGGGCGCAGGAGAGGCCGGCCGATTTGCCTCGGGGGACGGACCTGATCGCGCCCTCGGTTCCGATCACGCCGCCGACACCGCTCAAGGATGATTCCGCCAAACCTGTTTCGCCATCGGGCGGCATGTCACTTTCGCAGTTGCCCGATCTGTCCAACCGCGGCAATCTCTCCTCCGCGCTGCAGATCATCATCCTTCTGACCGTGCTCTCACTGGCGCCGGCCATCCTGATCATGATGACCAGCTTCACGCGCATCGTGATCGTCATGAGCCTCCTGCGGCAGGCCCTGGGGACGCAGCAATTGCCGCCGAATCAGATTCTGATCGGACTGACCCTGTTCATGACCTTCCTGGTGATGCGGCCGACGTGGGAGAAGGTGAACAACCAGGCGGTTCAGCCCTATCTGAAGGGGGACATCGAGCAGCCGGTGGCGTTGGAGCGGGCGCAGAAGCCGCTGCGCGATTTCATGTTCAACCAGATCGAGAAGGCCGAGAACTGGGAGGATATTTACATGTTCGCCCAGGCCTCGGGCAATGCCGAGCCCAAGACGCGGGCGGATGTGCCGACGCTCACGCTGATCCCGGCGTTTGTATTGAGCGAGTTGAAAACGGCCTTCCTGCTGGGGTTCAAGATTTACCTCCCATTCCTCATCATCGACATGGTGATCTCGGCCGTGCTGATCAGCATGGGAATGATGATGCTGCCCCCGGTGATGATCTCGCTGCCGTTCAAGCTGCTGCTGTTCGTCCTGGTGGATGGATGGCATTTGATCACGGGTTCGCTGATGGGGAGTTTTGTTCAGTGAGAAAGACGGATGAACCACGAAATGCACGAAGGGCACGAAGAATTGAAGAGAGAGTGGAGGGTTGAGGATTGAGAGTAGAGAAGAAATGCGAGAGCTTCGACGAGTAGGTCGGACTTTTCTATCCTCTATCCTCTATCCTCTATCCTCTCGTGCCTTCTTCGTGTTGTTCGTGTCCTTCGTGGTCAATAAGGAAGTGTCGCCATGGATTCCGGACAAGCTGTCGATCTGGTTCGTCATACGCTGATCCTGGCGCTGACGGTGGCCGCGCCGATGCTCCTGATCGGGTTGGCGGTGGGCATTGTCGTTTCCCTCCTGCAGGCGGTCACGCAGATCCAGGAGCAGACGCTGACGTTTATTCCCAAGATCGTGTCGATGGTCGCGGCGGCGATTCTGCTGATGCCATGGATCAGCCAGAGATTGATGGATTATGCGCGGGAGATGTTTACGAGTGGGATTATGAATTGAAAAGAAAGTAGTCAGTAGTCAGTAGTCAGTAGCCAGTAGGAATCGCTACTGGCTACTGGCTACTCTCCTGTCCCCCTTCCTCTTTGTTTTCTACTGACTACTGACTACTGGCTACTGGCTACTGACTACTCTCCTGTCCCCCATGTCCCTCCCCGAACTCCTCAACCTCATCCCCCTCTTCGTGCTGGTGTTCTTCAGGACGGCCGGGTTGATGCTGTCGGCGCCGTTGTTCGGCAGCGCCCGGGTGCCGCGGCGGGTGAAGGTGATGCTGGCGCTGGTCATCGCCGCCGGGCTGGTGCAGGGGGTCAAAGTGCCGCCGGTGATGCCGGACAATACACTCCTGCTGGCGGCGGGGATCGCGGGGGAGCTGATCTTCGGCCTGCTCATGGGGCTGGGGGTTTCACCCACTTTTATCGCAATCCACTGGGGGGGGGAGGTGATGGGCCAGCAGATGGGGATGAATTTGGCGGAGACGTTTGACCCGCAGTTCGGCTCCGGCGGGTCGCTGGTGGGGGATATGTATTTCATGCTGGCCCTGGTCTTCTTTCTGCTGATCCGCGGGCATCACGCACTGATCGATGGCCTGGCCGGGAGCTTTAAGGCGCTGCCGGTGCTGTCGGTGACGGTGACGGCCTCGCTGTTCGATATTTTCGTCGGGCTGCTTACCGGGGCGATGGTGCTGGCAATCAAATTGGCGGCCCCTATGCTCGTGACCATGCTGGTGGTGGACCTGGCGCTGGGGTTTATCGGCAAGACGATGCCCCAGATCAACGTCATGAACGCCGGGCTGACCATCCGCTCGGCCCTCGGAATGCTGGTGCTGATCGTCGGCCTGATGCTGGCCAGCAACATCACCCGGGACGCGCTGTTCGATGGGATCGGCGCGATCACGAGTATCTGGAAAGGAGAGACGGCTATTTAGTTGCTAGTTGTTAGTTGCTAGTTGCTAGTGGAAGACAGATTGGACGCCCTCGGGCGAGGTGTAACAACTAGCACGTCGCAACCCGCAACTGGCAACTCGCAACACAACTAACAACCCGTGCCTCGCATCTCACCTCTCGCAGCAAACAACTAGCAACTAACAACCAGCAACTAGCAACTAACTATGGCCGAAGAACTGGGCGATAAAACCGAAGCTCCCACCCCCCGCCGGCGCGTCGAGGCCCGCCAGCAGGGGAACATTCCGCGCAGCGCGGATTTGACCAGCGCGGTGATTCTCATCGGCGCTCTGCTGCTGCTCAAGTGGTATGGCGAGGGAGTGGTGGAAGCGCTCAAGTCGATCATGGATCGGATGCTCGGGCATCAGTCGCTGAATGATTTCTCGGCGACGGCCGCGTGGGAGAGCGGGGTGCGGGCGCTGATCCATGTGGGCAGGGCGGTCGCGCCCCTCTTCATCGGGGCGATGCTCATCGCCATATTGATCAACCTCTTCCAGGTGGGGCTCAACTTCAACCTCACCCGTTTGCAACCCAACCTGGGCGGTCTGAATCCTTTCAAGGGGATCGGCAAACTCTTCAAGGGCCAGAGCGGCGTCCAATTGATCTTCAATATGATCAAGCTGATCTTCGTCTCCTGGATCGCCTGGACGGCCGTGGGCGGCCGGCTGGATCAGATTCTCGCGGCCCAGGCGCTCTCCTTCACGCAGATCTTTCTGCTGGGGGCTTCGCTGGCCTACTCGATCGGGATGCGGATCGGAATCTTCCTGCTGATCCTGGCGATCATCGACTACGCCTACCAGAAATGGCGCGTGGAGCAGGAACTGAAGATGACCAAGCAGGAGGTCAAGGAGGACATGAAGCGGATGGATGGCGACCCCAAGATCAAGGCCCGCCGCCGCCAACTCGCGCTGAAGATGCTCACGCAGAAGCTCAAGAAGGAGGTGCCGACGGCGGATGTGGTGGTGACCAACCCCACCCACTACGCGATCGCCCTCAAATACGACACGGCGGCCGGGCATGCCCCGCGCGTGATCGCCAAGGGCCAGGATTTCATCGCCCAGCGGATTCGCGAGATCGCCATCGAGGCGGGCGTGCCGATCATCGAGAGGCCGCCCCTGGCGCGGGCTCTGTATGCGACCGTCGATGTGGGGGCCGAGATACCCGAGAAGTTCTACGCCGCGGTGGCGGAGATTTTAGCGTACGTCTACGAGCTCACCGGAAAGAACAAGAAAACCGCGCGGAAGAGGGAGGTGGGAGTTGGTGTTTAGTCAATATTCCAAGGTCAATTGTCCATCGTCCATTGTCCATTGTCGGCGCGGGCTAAGCGATTGCGGCTCAGGATTCACCACAGAGAACACAGAGAACACAGAGGAAATTCAGAAGAGCTCCTTCATTCAGCATTCATCATTCATCATTCATCATTCAGAATTTCCCCTGCCGGTTTCCCTCTACTGACTACTAACTACTGACTACTGACTACTCCACACCATGGCCACCGCCGTCCTCCCCAACCCCATTCTCGCCGCCATCCACCGCAACCGGGGGATGGTGCTTCCCGTGGCCGCGATCATGCTCCTGATGGTGATCCTGGTTCCACTGCCGCCATCGGTGCTCGACTTCCTTCTGATTATCAACATCACCCTGTCGGCCATCGTGCTGGTGACCACGATCTTCGTGCAGAGCCCCCTGGAGTTTTCGGTCTTCCCTTCGCTGCTGCTGGGGATCACGCTCTTTCGGCTCGTGCTTAACGCGGCCACAACGCGGTTGATTCTGACGGCTGCCGACCGCGCTCCGACACCCGATCAGGCGATGACGGCGGCCGGGCATGTGGTCAGCGCGTTCAGCCAGTTCGTCACGGGGGGCTCGCTGGCGGTGGGGATCATCATCTTCATCATTATCGTGGTCATCCAGTTCGTGGTCATTACCAAGGGCGCTACGCGTATTGCTGAAGTGGCCGCCCGGTTCACGTTGGATGCCATGCCGGGAAAGCAGATGGCCATCGATGCCGATCTCAACTCCGGGATGATTTCCGAGCCCGAGGCCCGCAAACGCCGCGATGCCATCGCGCAGGAGGCCGACTTCTACGGGGCGATGGACGGTGCCTCCAAATTTGTTCGCGGCGATGCGGTGGCGGCCATTGTCATCACCTTCGTGAACGTTCTCGGCGGGCTATATGTCGGGATGGTGGAGCATGGCTGGCCGGCCATGAAGTGCCTGGGGCTCTTCACCCGCCTGACGATCGGCGATGGGCTGGTGAGCCAGGTTCCCGCCTTCATCGTCTCGCTCGGGGCCGGCCTGATCGTCACCCGCACCTCCAGCCGGGCCAATCTCGGCGATGAGATGATGAGCCAGGTGCTGGCCAAGCCACAGGCCCTGATCGTGGCGGCGGGTTTCTTGTTTCTGATGGCCATCACCGATCTGCCCAAGCTGCCGCTGCTGGTGACGGGGACCTGCTGCGCCTCCCTGGCATGGGTGCTGACGCGCAATCAGAAGGAGGCCGTGCGGGTGGCGGAGAAAGGCAAGCTGGAGGCGGCCGGCAAGAAGGAGCCGGAGAAGGTCGAGAAGCTGCTGGATGTGGATACGATGGAACTGGAGGTCGGCTACGGGCTGGTGCGGCTGGTCGATGTGCAGAAAGGAGGCGATCTGCTGGACCGCATCTCCATGATCCGCAGGCAGATCGCCACGGACCTGGGGATCATCGTCCCCCCCATTCGCATCCGCGACAACATGCAATTGCAGGCCAACGACTATGTCGTGAAAATTCGCGGCCAGGCCGTCGGCAAGGGCGTGACCTACCCCGAGCAGATGCTGGCCATGGACAACGGCGCCACCAGCGGGCCGATCCCCAACGCTTTTGAGACGACCGAGCCCGCGTTCGGCCTGCCGGCGTACTGGATCACGGAGTCGCAGAGGCCGCAGGCGGAGCTGCTGAACTATACGGTGGTGGAGGCGACGAGTGTTCTCGCCACGCACCTGACGGAGGTGATCAAGAGCCACGCCGCCGAGTTGCTGACGAGGCAGGAAGTCAAGAATTTAATCGACAACCTCAAGGCGCGGGTCCCTGCCCTGGTCGAAGAGGTGATCCCCACGCTGGTGAAACCCGGCGAGCTCCAGAAGGTATTGCAGAATCTCCTCCGCGAGCGCATTCCCGTCCGCGACCTGGAGACGATCATCGAGACACTGGGGGATTGGTCGGCCCGCACGAAGGACCTGGATGTGCTCACCGAGTATTGCCGCAACGCTTTATCGCGGGCGATTTGCAAGCAGTACGTCGATGACCAGGACCGGCTGTGGGTCGTCACCCTGGACCCGGCGCTGGAGGATTTCATCAATGGCCACATCGAGCGCAGCGAGCACGGCGCGACCAACCGCATCCCCCCGCAGACGGCGCAGCAACTGGTGGCGCGGGTTGCGGGGCGGGTGAGCGAAATCACGCAGACGGGCCGGACGGCGGTGGTGCTGTGCAGCCCGCAGATTCGGCTGGCGCTGAGGAGAATGCTCGAGCCGAGTTTGCCGACGGTGGCGGTGCTGTCCTACAACGAGATCGTGGCGGGGGTCGCGGTGGAGGCGGTGGCGCTGGTGGGGATGAATGATTGAGGGGGAGCCAGCGCGGCCATTCGAGCGCGGATTCGGTGCGCCGGCTCGGCGTTGCTGTGTTCGAGCAGGGGAGGGAGAGGTCTTTGCGAAGCTCCTTGGGGATGTACCAACTCCACTGCGGGCGCGCGGAGAAATCGAAGTTTTCGAGGGTGAATAGCAGGGGGGAAATGGGCAATGGCTTTTGGGATTCCGTGGCGACTTGCGGGCCCGGATCTTTGGGGCAGGATCCTTCGGGTCGCATAGCTCCCCTCAGGATGACACGAAGGAGAATGACGCGCGGAGGGGGTGACGCCGGGGGGGGTGACGCCGGGCGGGATGACGCGCGGGGGGATGACGCGCGGGGGATGATGCGCGGGGGGTTGACGCGCGGGGAGGGGACGCGCGGGAGGATGAAATCATTCAGGGAGCGGGCTGCGCCTATTTCACAACCTTCGCCGTCGCGGGGGTGGTCGCGGTGGTGTTGGCGCTGACGGCGGAATCGCCGGCCGCATTCATGGCTTTGATGCGATAGGTGTACGCTTTGTTCGCCGTCAATCCTGTGTTGGTATAGGTGGTCGCATCGGCCGCCGTGGTGGCGATCAGGTCCCAGGTCCTGCCGTTGAACCGCTCGATCTTGTAGCCCGTATCCCCGCCGGCATCGGTCCAGTTGAGGCGGATCGAGGTCATGGACAATGCCGTCGCCGCGAAGCCGGTCGGCGCGCTCAGTACCGTTCGTTTGCTGATGGTCGTCCCGGTTGCATTTCCTGCCGCATTGAACGGGGTAATGCGGAAGTAGTAGAGCGTCCCAGCGCTCAGCCCCGTCACCGACAGCGCGGCCACGTTCACTGCCCGGGTCGCGATGGTCGTCCACGATGATCCATCGGCCGACTGCTCCACCCGGTATCCCGTCTCGCCCGCCACGTTGGTCCACGCCAGATTAATCTGGGTCGCGGAAACGCCCGCCGCCGTCACCGCAGCGGCCGAGGGGATGGTCGTCGCCGTCGAGGTGGCGCTGGCGGCCGAGTTTCCTCCGGAATTGGCGGCGCGAATGCGATAGATATACGCCGTGCCCGCGACCAGTCCGGTGTTGTGATAGCTCTCGGCATCGGGGTCCGCCACCGCGACCTGGCTCCAGGCCGTGCCGTTGAGCGAGCGCTCCACGACATAGCCCGTTTCGCCGCTCAGATCCGTCCAGGCCAGATCCACTTCGTTCGTTCTCACCGCCGTCGCCGAAAAGCCGGTCGGCGCGGCCAGGAGAGTCCGCGTCGATTTCACTTCGCTCGCCGCCGCATCTCCCGATGCATTGGTCGGTGTCACGCGATAGTAGTAGACCGTGTTGGCCGAGAGGCCCGAATCGGTGTAGGTGGTTGCGTTCATCGCGGCAGTCACGATCAGGGCCCACCCGCTCGATCCATCGGCCGAGCGTTCGATTTTGTATCCTGTTTCACCGGTGATATTCGCCCAGGTGAGCTTGACCTGCGTCGTCGAAACGGCCGAGACGGTCAGCGTCGTCGAAGCCGTAATCGTCGTCGCGCTGGCGTTCGCGCTTGGCGCGGAGCTTCCTGATGGGTTGTTCGCCTTGATGCGGTAGATATAGAGCGTTCCGGCGGTCAGTCCCGTATCCGACCAGCTTGTTTCGCCCGCGCCTGGCGTCGCCCGCGAACTCCAGACCGACCCATTGAGCGAGCGATCGATGGCATACCCGCTCTCGCCGCTGGCATCGCTCCAGGCCAGATCGACCTGGGTTGTCGATGCCGCGGCCGCGGTCAGGCCCGAAGGCGCGGTGACGAGGGTCCGCTTGCTGACGATCGCGCTGGCGGCCGAATCGCCTGAGGCATTGCGCGCGGTGACGCGATAATAGTAAACCGTATTGGCCGACAGTCCGGTGTTTGAGTAGGTGACCACGTTCCCCGCCGGCGTGGCGATGGTGCTCCAGTCCGTCGATCCATCGGCCGAGCGCTCCACCATATATGCCGACTCGCCCGCGACATTCGTCCACGAAAGATTGATCTGCGTATTCGAATACGCCGTCGCGGTCAGGGTCGGCGTCAGCGGAACGGTGGTTACCGAAGCGCTCGCCCCCGGCGCGGAGGCACCGCCCGCATTCAGCGCTCGCAGGCGGTAGGTGTAGGTCGTGCCGCCGACCAGGCCCGCGATTTCATACTCGGTCAAATCCGCGGCGGTATTGGTGACCAGAGTCCACGTCTTGGCATCGGTTGTCTTCTCGATCCGATAGCCGGTTTCATCGGATGAATCGTTCCACTCCAGATCGACGATGGTTGCTCCCGAAGCGCTGGCGGACAATCCCGATGGCGCAGCCAGAAGGGTCGTGCCGCTCGCCGAGCCGGCCGTGGAATCCCCGGCCGCGCTGGTCGCGAAAACGCGATAGTAATACAGCGTATTGGCCGTCAGCCCGCTATTGGCGTAAGTCGTCGCGTTCGCGGCCGCGCTGGAAACCGTCGCCCAGCTTGAGCCATCCTGCGAGCGCTCGATGCGGTATCCGCTCTCGCCCAGGACATTCATCCAGGTGAGCGTGATCTGCGCATTGGAGGCGACCGCCAGGGTAAGGGTCGGCGCGATCGGGCGGGTCGTCGCGTTCACCGCCGTCGCGGTGGCCGAGTTTCCCGCGGAACTGGCCGACTTGATCCGGTAGTAGTATTTGGTCGCCGCGGTCAGGCCGGTATCGCTCCAACTGGTCGCATCGGCGCTGGGGGTGGCGACCTGGGACCATGTCGAATTGTTGATCGAGCGCTCGATGACATAGCCGCTCTCCCCGCTCACATCCGACCAGCTCAGCCCAATCGAACTCGCGCTGATCGAAGTCGCCGCCAGCCCCCCCGGCGTGGCGGGTGTGACCGAGATCGTGGCGAAATTGGAGTTGGCCGAATCCTGGGAATCGCCGGTGGCATGCACGCGGTATTTGTAGGTCGAACCCACCGAAGCGGTTGAATCCACATACGCGGTTGCATCGGCATCGGGTGTGCCGATCGAGTTCCACGATGTGCCCCCATCATCGCTCCGCTCGACGACATATCCCGTCTCATTCCAGGCATTGTCGTACCAGGCCAGGCTCACCGCGCCGGAAATCGCCGTGGCCGTCAGATTCGTCGGCGCGGCCACCGAATTCGCATCGGAGACGATCGTCCCGCTCACCGTGTACTGACCGACATCGCCGTAAACCCCATGACTCCCCACGAGCAGGCGATACGATCCGCTCGAAAGCGTCGTCGAGATCGTCTCGCCGAGGCTGCTGGTGTCGGCCGAGACGAGCACCGTCCCATTCAAATCCTCCAGCTTGAGCGTCGCATCCAGCATTCCGCCATACTGCGCCGGGCTGACCGTAAAGCTCACCGGCCCGGCCTGGGTCACGAACGAAAACGCATCCACATCCGTCGTCTTCTCGATGATGCCCGAAGCGCTGACCGAATTCCCCGAAACATCCAGCGCATCGGCTGAGCCCACCGTATTGCCGCGATCGTCGGCGCTGTATCCAAACGGATTGGCGGCGATCACCGCCATGTCATCCTGATAGACGTTGTAGCCGTTGGCCGACTGCCCGTTCGACCACTTGCCGCGCGATGCGTAGTAGCTCACGCCCATGATCGGCGCATTGAGCGAATCCCCCTGGCGATACTCGGCTGTTTTGCTCGTCCCCGAATACTGGCTCTGATGATAGAGCCCCATCGCGTGGCCGGTTTCATGCTCGGCCGCGTCGGCGGTGTATTTCGGCGCGCCGTTGCCGAGGTTATTCGGGAAAACCCACACCACATTCGGCGCGGAATTGACGAACGCCCCGATATACGCCACGCCGCCCGCCTGCTGGCCCAGCCATGCGCCCGCGCCGCCGAACACCACTTTCACGCTCTGCCCATTGACGATCGATCCCGGGTCGACGGTAGTCACGTTGATGTCGAAAGGCGAATACGCATCCGACATCCGCGCCCAGATCTGCTGGATGTTGGCCAGTTCCGCGCTGCTGAAGGAGGTGATATCCCCATCGGTATCGTAGGCCGGCGTGGTCGTTACGCTGTAGGATCCCCACGACTGGGCAACATCGCCATTGAAATCCAGGTAGACCGTGGCCGCAGCCCCCGGCTTGGAATTCAGCACGGGCACGGCCGACAGCGGCGAACCCGGCACCGCCCCCAGCGCCGGTCCGTGCGGCCCCATGTCTTGAAAGATGACCGGATCGCCCGCGAAAGCGCTCAGTTGATAGAGCGCCGGCGTGCCCGGCCCGAGGTCGGTTCCCGTGAAGCAGAGCATCGTCCGCGATTCCAGGGCATCGATCATCATTGGGGGTGGCACTGGCAAGGTGTGAGCCTGCCGGTGGCGGCATTGCCCGCGTTTGCCGCCCTTGCGCAAAGTGGAATTCCGCCGCGCTGCCTTCTTCCCGGTCCGTCGCATGGTTCCGCCTCTCCGATGATTCGGCAAATGCCGGCCGAATGCGATCGCTTTAGAAAATCGCGCGCAGCCGGCATAAACCTCGCAGGCGGAAAGTCTCCGCCCTCCATCATCACCATCGGATTCATCATTGAATGACTGAGGTGCCGCGCAGAAGTCCCACACCGTTTATTTCGCCCGCGCCTTCCCTGACGCCTGTGCCGCGCCCACCCCTCATCCCAGTGCAGGCAGCTTATACTTTGAATTTTATCGGAACCGGAGCCCGGCCATGCCGCCTGTAACGATCCGGCAAATCCTTCCGGATAAATCAATCCTGCGGAATACGCGGCATTTTCCCGCCCAGCGGCCTGTCCGGGGCGCCTGTCCAGGGTGCCGGGTCGCCTATCCTGTGTGCCATGCCCTGACGAGCCGCCAATAAATTCCGGCTTCGAAATACCGCGTCATCGGCTCGTCTGGGCATGCCCTGACCGCGCACTTTTTTATGCCTTACACCACTACCGCATCCGCCGGCTCCAGCGCCCCCCCGACCCTCGGCTCGGGCAGGAAGAAACTCAAAATCAACCCGATCAAATAGACCGAGAACCCCACTGCGGCCGCCGTATATGCCACCCAATGCGCTGAGACCACATCCTGCGCCGCCATGTCCGCGATCTTCGGCGTAAAACCTGCGGCGATTTTCACCGTCACCCAAGCGAAGCAGGTCCCGATCATTCGCCCGCCAATATTTGCGGCGAATGACTCTCCCGTCCCGCGCAGGTGCAGCGGATACACGCGCGGCAGGTAGTTGCCCCAGAATGAAAACTGCGCCACCGTCAGCAGCCCCGCGAAAAACATGCCGGTTTTCAATTCCATCATCCCCGTCACGGCCGCCCATCCGAAAACAACCGGCATTACAATCAAACCTGGAATCTGAAACACGCGGATTAACTTCCGCCGCGAAACAATGAACATGGCCAGGATCGCCAGTAAGATTCTCCCCGCCAGTCCACCCGCCTCCTGCACCTTCGTCGCTGTCGAGGCCTCCTTCTGGTAGATCGGTCCCGAAGCCACCTTGAATGGCGGCGGCCCGGCCGGCTTTGTCGAGGTCGCGGGTCCCGCCTTCTTCGTTGGATCGCCCGCCGCCGGCGCCAACATCGGGGCCACAGCCTGCGTGGCCGCATCGATTAGCCGCGCAGGCGATGTCGATGCGCTTGCCGCCGTCGTCGCGCCCGCCCTCGTTGTAGCGGCCGTCGTCAATGCCTTCCCCGCCTTCATCTTCGCGACTTCATCTGTCACCTGCGCCTGAACCTCCGGCAGCCCGGGTACGATCTGGGGCATCAACTGAATCGCGCCAAACGCCGCCGCGTAGCTGCACGTGAACATGAGCGTTGTCACGATGGTCGTGCGGCGAAGTTGCGGGCTGAAGAGCTCCGAAATGCTCGGCCGTTTCAGCGTTCCGGCCGCCTTTTTTTCCTTCCAGGCCGGTGATTCGGGCAGGAATGGCCGGATCAGGATCAGCGGGATCGCCGGGATCAACCCCGACATCAAAGTCAGCCGCCATGCCGACGAATGGCCGAAAATTGCCGGCAATGTGCCCGCCCTTTCCCAATCCACCAGTAGGCCATTGACGATCGCGATCGCGAACCCGCCCAGAGAACTAAACGCCTGGGTCCACCCCAACACCCGTTCGCGCTGCTTGTGATTGGGGAACAATTCCGCAAGCCACGCCACCGCCGCCACGAATTCAACGCACACGCCGATGAAGGTCGTGCAGCGAAAAAACAGCAGCATCGGCAGGCTCGTCGCGAACCCGGCGAAAAACGCGCTGCATGCATATAGCAGAATCGACCATGTCAGCACGCGCCGCCGCCCCAGCCGATCCGTCAGATATCCCCCCAGCAATCCGAAAATTCCCCCGGCCACCGCGGGCAGGTAGAACATCAACCCAAACCAATCCGCGAATTCGGCCGACCCCGGACGAATGTTTCCCAGTTCCTGAAGCGCGGACCGAGCCACCAGCGGAAGCATCAGCAGTTCGTAGATATCGAATAAAAATCCAATCGCCGCGATCGCACAGATCAACCACTGCACCCCCGTCAACTTCGGCGCGGGCGCTTCCAATGACGGACTCAACGCATCTGCCATGAATTCTCCTGATCGACTTCCATCCGCAAAAACACACCGGCGGTTTCGCGCCACCGGCATCACCATTACTCCCGCACGCCCCGGTCGTTGGATTTCCTCCAGTGTAGGCCAGCGCCGCGCCTAATCAATCCCCAAGTCCCCGCTCGATTTTCAATACGCCATCCACAATCCGCAATCCGCAATCTCCAATCAATCCTCCTTTCCTTCCCCTCCGATCTTCGCTACTCTCTTCCCATGCCCACCCTCGACCTCATCCACAAGAGCGAAGACGGTTCGACCAAGCCGATCAAGTTCACCTATTCCGGCGGCTCGCCCGATGATTCGGGGCCGCAGGGCGCTCTGCTCAAGATGATGATCGCCACGGTCACCGGCGATGTCGCCACCGCCGAACAATATCTGGATGAGAAATCAAAGGCCATGCCGCGCAGCGGTCCGCCCGCCGGCGATGTGGAGGTCAATCTCGGCACGCCCACCGTCGAAGGGCCCTTCACCATCATCCCCTCCGAATCCAAGGCCGACGGCCAGGCCATCAACCTCCCGTTCCACATGGTCCAGGAAAACGGCGCGTGGAAAGTCGACATGGCCACCAGCATCGAAAAAATGATGGGCGGCATGATGGAACTCATGCAGCAAGCCATGTCCGGCCTCGGCGAAGGCATGGCCAAAATCATGGACGGAGTCGGCGAAGCCATGAACACCGCCTTTTCCGGAGAAGCCCCTTCCTCCACGTCCTCTCCCACCGGCAACGGCCACGATGACAGCGCCGACTCAGACAAACCGACCCTCCCCAAACGTCCCCTGAACCCTAAACCCTGAACCCTATTTCAATCCTCTACCCTCCACCCTCTATCCTCTCTCAACCCCCCATGCCCGATCCCGGAGACGATCCCCTCCGCATTCATCTCCAGCAGATCTTCGGCCTCGAAGACTTCCGCCCCGGCCAGCGCGAGGTCATCGAGGACATCCTCGCCAATAAGGACGTCCTCTGCGTCATGCCCACCGGCGCGGGCAAATCTCTCTGCTACCAGCTCCCGGCTGCCATCAACCAAGGGCTGACCATCGTCGTCTCGCCACTGATTTCCCTCATGGAAGATCAGGTGCAGCAGCTCCGCGATGAAGGCATCCCGGCTGCCGTTTTGAACTCTTCGCTCTCGCCCGCCCTGCGCGCTCAGGTCATGAACGAGGTCTGCGAAGGCTACGCCGGGCTTCTCTACGTCGCCCCCGAGCGGTTCTTCGCCTCTGATTTCGCGGCGCTGGTTCCCAATCTCAAATGCAAGCTGTTCGTCATTGATGAAGCCCACTGCATCAGCTCCTGGGGCCACGATTTCCGCCCCGAATACGCCCGCCTGGCCGATGTGCGCGAGGCCCTGAATTTCCCGCCGACGGTCGCCCTCACCGCCACCGCCACGGCAGAGGTCCGCCGCGATATCGTCGCCCAGCTCAATCTCGCCAAGCCCTCGGTCTACATCACCGGCTTCGACCGCCCCAATCTCCGCTACGAAGCACGCAATCTCACTAAAGATGTCGAAAAGCTCGATCTCCTGGTCGATCTCCTTCGCCGCGATGTCGGCTCGGGCATCGTTTACTGCTCGACGCGCAAGGGCGTCGATGAAATCGCCGGTCTGCTCAGCCATTCCCTCCCCGGCCGCCCCGTTTTCGCCTATCACGCCGGCATGCCCAACGACAAGCGCAGCGAAAGCTACGAGCGCTTCATGCAGACGCCGCAATCCATCTGCGTCGCCACCAACGCCTTCGGCATGGGCATCAACAAGCCCGATATTCGCTTTGTCATCCACCACAATCTCCCCGGCACGCTCGAAGCCTACTACCAGGAGGCCGGCCGCGCCGGCCGCGATGGACGGCCTTCGCGCTGCGTCCTGCTCCATTCCTTCAAGGACCGAAAGCTCCAGGAATTTTTCATCGATCGCATCGGCCAATCCAAAGACGATGCTCTGGTCGATCCCGATCACCCCGGCCAGGATGAGCAGACCATTGCCCTTCTCAAGAACCACGCCACCAAAAAACTCGACCTGATGCTCTCCTACGCCCGCACCTTCCGCTGCCGCCGCCAGATGATCCTCGACTATTTCGGCGATCCCTCCGAGGTCGTCGATTGCGCCTGCGATGCCTGCCGCGCCGGCTCGGGCAAATCCATCTCCGACCAGGCCGCCGACCTCTCGGTGGATATTTCCGAGGAGACCATCACCCTCGTTCGCAAGCTCCTCTCCGCCATCGCCCGCATGCGCGGCCAGTTCGGCGTCGCCACCGTTGCCGAAACGCTCGCCGGCTCGGAATCCGAGCGCATCCTTCGCTGGCGTCTGCAGGAACTTTCTGTCTACGGCCTGCTTCGCGTCTACCAGCCCAAGCAGATCATCGCCATGCTCCATCGCCTGATGGAATCGGGATTGGCCCGCCAGCGCGATCCCGAAGGCGTGAAATTCCGCCCAGTGGTCGAGCTCACCGCCGCTGGCGTGGCGGTGATGAAAGGCCAGTCCGAACCGCCCGCCGTCCTGCACGATCTGATCCCCACGCGCCGCCCCGCCTCGGCCCATTCCTCGCGGCAGCGCGTCACCAAGCTGATCGAAGAAGTCCCCGAATTCCTCGACAGGGATTCCTCGCACCGTTTCGAGAAACTCCGCCAGTGGCGCAGAAAGATCGCCTCCGAAAAAAATCTTCCCCCCTACGTCATCTGCCACGATGCCACCTTAAAGCTCATCGCCATTAAATCCCCCAAAAACATCGCCGAGCTCTCCAAAGTCCGCGGCATGGGCCCCGCCAAAATTGCCCAGTACGGCGATGAAATACTCAAGGTCCTCCAGGCGGGCTGAACGGGATGGATCAAAGGGAGCAAGCGCCGCTGAGCTATTCGCAGAGCTCGTAGACCCTAAATGACCGTGCGCGATTGAGCGCTGTCGGCAGTCGACGGTATCCGGGACGGCGCTCTCGTCGCTGTCGCTCCCGACGCTCTTTCCCGGCTTGTCCAGCAGCTCGGAATTGCGCACAGTCATTTACGACCGCGACTTGGGGTCTTTGGCGGGAGTTGACGGGGCTTTGGAGGCGAGATCGATGGCTATTTTGTCGTATTGCGATTGGAGGGTGGCGGTTTTGCCTGTGAGCGCCGCGACCGCTTTGTTCAATTCATCGGCCGACTGTTTGAGCTTCGCCTGATCGGCCGGCGCGGCTGATTTCAGGGCTTCGGAAACCTGCGCGAGTTCCGCCTGCCTGGCGGCCAGTTCCGCCTTGGCCTGCGTCACGGCGGACCGCGCCACGGCAAGTTTCAGCCGGGGAATCTCGGCCTTGGCGCTGGCGAGTGCGTCGGCCGAAGACTTGGAAATAGCCTGCGCGGCGGCGAAGCGATCGGCGGCGGCTTTGGCGGCGAGTTGTTTGGCGGGGAGGCTTTTTGCGGCGGCCTCGGCATCGGCTTTTGCCTTAATGATCACCTGCTTGGCGGCGGCGATTTCGGGGCTGGTTTCGGGAGTCGCGCGGGTGGCGGTCTTGGCGGCCGCCAGCGTATCCTCGGCCGCCTTGGCGTCGGCCGTGAGCTTGGTGGAGGCGGCGGTCAGAGCGGTGCTCTCGGCCGACTTGGTGGCGATCTGCTTTTTGAGGTCTTCGACCGCGGCTGTTTTTTCAACGAGGGATTTGCTCTTCTCCTCGACCTTGGCGGCCAGGGCCTTATCGGCCGGCTGCGCTGCGGCGGCATCCTTGGCGCGCTTGAGCGAGGCGACTGCTTCATCGGCGGCGGGCTGGCGGGCGGCCAGTTTGGTACGCAGTTCCTGGATCAGGGCGGTGGAGGCGGTGAGATCATTCTTGTTCTTCGTCCGCGCCTCAACGACCGCCTGCGCCCTGGCCTGCGCGGCGGGAATGGCCGTCCTGGCGGCCGCGGATTTGGCGGTGAGATCGGCCGTGATCTTATCGAGATTGGCTTTGGCGTTGGCGATGGTCTTATCCGACCCGCCCTGGGCATCGCCGGCTGCTTTAAGATCGGCGGCGGCTTGATCGCTTGCTTTGCGGGCGGCATCGAGATCGGCATCGGCTTTGGTTAGCGCAGCTTGCAGATCGGCCAGGCGCTGATCGATGGAGGCGAGCCGGCCGGCGGCGGTAGGGGGGTTGGCCGACAGATCGCCAGCGCGCTTGCCATCGGCGACATTCCAGACGCGGATCAATCCCGTGTAATCCGCGGCGACGACGCGATTGCCATCGTGTGTAAAAGTCGTCTTGAGCGCGATATCGGCGAAGGGGTCGAACGATTTAATGGCGGTGCCATCCGCGCCCCACAGCTTGACTTGTCCATCGCGCCCGCAGGAAACGATCCGGCCATCGTGCGTGAACGCAACCGAGAGAACGCCGCCCGCATGGGCGGTAATCGTCTTGGCGGCCTTGCCATCTTCCATGTTCCAGAGCTTGATCGTGCCATCCTGCGAGGCGGAGGCGAGGACGGCCGAATCGCCGCGGAAGGCGCAATCGGTGATGGCCTCCTTATGGCCGGCGAGCGCGAAAACCTCACGGGCCGTGGCCGGTTCCCAGACGAATAACCCGCCCGCGCGATCGGCCGTGGCGAGTTTTGCGCCATCGGGGCTGAAGGAAACGGCCTGAACCCAGTCGGTGTGCTTCTTGATCGTGTGCTCGGCCGAGCCATCGGCGGTGAGGTAAATCTTGACGGTGCGCAGCGGCGTGCCCAGGGCGATGCGGGCCTGGTCGGGCGAGACATCGGCGGCGGTGACGGCATCGAACTCATCGCCGACTTCGGTGATGCGGTTGCCGGTGGCGACGTCGAAGAGGACGACCTTGCCGCTCTTGGCGCCGATGCCGCCGGCCGCCATGAGAATCGACCCGTTGCGGGAGAATTTCAGGACGTAAGGGAGGCCTTCGGGGAAGGGAAGGATGCCCAGCAGATCGAGCGTATCGGCATGATAGAGAACGATCTGTCGCTGCCCGCCGATGGCGATAACCGGCGCCCAGGGGCTGCTGGCCAGCGACACCGCGGCGACCGGATGCTTGGCGACCGCGACGGGCTCGATCGGCAGGTCCTTAGGAAAAGCAATCGGCCCGGCCGGCTTGCCGGTGGTGGAATTGACGATGGCGAGATTGGTCTTGGGTTTGTTGATGACCACCTTGGAGCCCGAAGTCTCAGGCGCGCCGCCGGCGATCCAGTTGCGAATGATGGCGATGTCTTTTTCCGGAAGCTTATCCCCCTTGGGGGGCATGTTGGGCTCCTCGGCCCAGGTGATGGCCTTGATCAGGCGCGAGGAATCGGGATCGCCCGGAACGATCGCAACCCCGCTGCCGCCGCCGACGGCCATGGCGGAGTAGGTGGAGAGATCGAGGTTGCCCTTTTTCTTATCGGGATTGTGGCAGTTGAGGCAGGTGTTGCGCAGGATGGGCATCACATGATCGACGTAGGTGAGCTTGGGGCCGGCGGGAGGGGCCGGCGCGTCGGCGGCGCGGGCGAGAAATGGGGCCGCGGCGAGCGCCAACAACGTCGAAATCTGAAGAGATGCTTTCATCGCATTATCAATACGCTTGAGGTGTTTTTTTGTGGTGCGAATCGAGCCTTTGAGCGGAAAAAAAACAGCGGGGGGATCAGATCAACTCAACCGGAACATCTGAAATCCGGGTCAAATCGCGATCGCCGGTCAGAAATACGGTGGCCCCACAGGTGATCGCCGTAGCGATGTGGATCGCGTCAGGAGTTTTCAATTTGTGCGTGGCGCGCAGGTCCGTCGCTGTATCGATCACCTGCAGCCCAATGTCCATTAGCGTCAGTTCAGCAGCGCTGAAAAACTCGTCATAAAGCTTGAGCAACGCACGATCGGCTACGCGCATCGGCTGACAGCGGCATTCGATCCTGCTCAATTGAGAGGTAACGAACGCAGAAGCGCCCGTAAGCCGCGAAACGATGGGAGCCTTAATGGCGGGAGCGCCTTCGATCAGCCGAATGATGACATTGGCATCGAGGTAGATCACCGATTGTCCCACGAATCGCGCTCTTCCTTGACCTGGCGATCAATATCTTCAGCGGCGCGACTTCCATTGGCGCGAGCGATCACATCCCAGATCGAGTGCTTCTGGGAACTGCCGTTCCCAACCGCCTCTTTTTCAGCAACAAGAACGATCACCTCTCCCGGCCCAGCGGCCTTAAGCTCCGCGGGCACCAGAATCGTCGTTCCGTCGAATTGAGTGCGAATTGCGACCATAGTCGGCGTCTGCATCTACGTCCATGGATTATAGCCATGAATCCAATTCGTCGAGGCGCGGAAACGTGAAATCAGTGATTAAACACAAACTCCTCCGAATTCAGCAGCGCCCAGAACAGATCCTCCAGGAACTTCCGCTGGTCGTCGGGGCCGGCGCTGCCCAGCATCTTTTCGAATCGTTCGACTTCCGGCGCGGTCGGCCGGCGCGTGAGCGTGCGGAGGTAAAGCTCGCTGATGATCTCCTGCGGGCCCTTCTTTTCGGAGATCATCTTCGAGATCACCTGGCTGCCGGCGATCTTGCTGTTGGTGGTGTTGCCGTTGATCAGGTGCAGGGCCTGCGACAGGTTCGGCTCCATCTTCACTTCGCACGAGCAGACGGTATCCCGCGTCGCCCGGCCGAAGGTCGTCAGGAAGTAATTGCTCGTCCTTCCATCGGCGATCTGCACGGCCCGCGAGCCCAGCGGCAGGCCTTTGAATTTCTCCTTCGAATCGGTCACCTGGTTGATCACATCCAGCAGCACTTCCGCGCGCAGCCGGCGGATGGACTGGTGCGCGAAATTCTTCGTATCCAGCTCGTTGGTCGGGTTGGTCTGCGTGGAAAGCTGATAGGTGCGGCTGGTGCAGATGTCCTTGACCAGGCGCTTGAAGTCGTATTTGTAATCCGTGAATCTCTGGCCGAGGGCATCGATTAGCTCG
>JBBRTW010000086.1:0-19370 GCA_038244055.1 Tepidisphaerales bacterium
AAAACCGAGGTACAGGCCGACCACAGTCGTAATCGGCAGCATGGCGTTGCGCAGCACGTGTACCCAGAGGACGGTGCGTTCGCGCAGCCCTGTGGCCCGCGCGGTGCGGACGTAGTCGCGGCGCATGATACTGGACACCGCCGAATAGGTCAGCCGCGCAATCGCGCCGATGTGGCCGATACTCAGGGTCAGCGCCGGAAGAATCAGGTGGATCAGCGCGTCGCCTCGATCGAGCGCTTGAGGGATCAGATCCACAAGCTGCATCAGGAACTGGATGAACTGGAGAAGACGGTGGGCGCGCTGGCCGGGCCGCAGCAGCAGGATCGGCGGTTCATTCCGCAGACGCCGAATCGGCCGCAGAATCAGGCGCAGCCGCAGAACAATCGGCCGCAGGCGCAACCGCAGAACGATCGGCCCCAGAATCCGCCGCAAGGACCGAATCGGCAGCCGCAGGGTCCGCAGGCCCAGCCGCAGCCCCAAGGTCCGCAGGCGCAGCCACAGGGACCGCAGGGTCGATTCCGCCAGCAAGGTCCGGATCGATTCCAGCGGCCGGGCGGGCGGCAAGCTCCTGGCCAGGGCGGACCAGGCGGCGGTGGCCCGCGCGGGTTTGAGGGGCCGCAGGCGGAAAATGATTTCCAGCCCGGCCCGGATGATCAGGCTCCGTCGCAGCGGAATTCAGCAGAGAATGGTGATTCTGCGCTTGGGCTTGAGGCGTTGGTCTGGTCGGACAAGTAAGAGGCGTACCAACGTAGACGCCACCCATGTTGTTGCATACATCCGCGCCCGCCGGGAATCATTCCCGCGGGCGTTTTCTATTCTCCACCCTCCATCCTCGCCCTTATTTCACTCAATTGGCTCCCGCGGGCTGATCATCTTCAATCTGGAGTTGATGTTTGGCCATGGCGTAATAAGCGCCGCGCTGGGCTAGAAGCTGGGCGTGATTGCCGCGCTCGATGATTCTTCCCTCGGCCATGACGAATATCTGATCGCACTCGACAACGGTTGAGAGGCGGTGCGAGACCAGGACGATCTTGCGCCGGCCTTTGAGAGAGTTGAGGGTGTGGGTCACGGCGCGTTCGTTGTTGGGGTCGAGGGCGCTGGTGGGTTCATCGAGGATCATGATGGGCGCTTCGGTGATCAGGGCGCGGGCGATGGCGATGCGCTGGCGCTGGCCGCCGGAAAGGTTGGAGCCGGCTTCGTTGATCTCGGTCTGGTATCCCTGGGGGAGGGCGCGGATGAAGGTGTCGGCCTCGGCGAGCCGGGCGGCATGCTCGATCTGCTGATCGGTGGCTTCGGGGCGGCCGTAGGCGATGTTCTCGGCGACGGTGGCGGAGAGGATGACGTTCTCCTGCAACACGAGGGCGATGTGCTTGCGGAGGTCTTTCACCTTGACGGAGCGGATGTCGTGCCGATCCAATGAAATCGCGCCGGCGGTGGGATCGTAGAAGCGCGGGAGCAGGGAGAGCAGGGTCGATTTGCCCACGCCGCTGGGGCCGACGAACGCGACCATTTCGCCAGGCGAGATCGTGGCGGAAAGGTCGCGGACAATGGGCGTATCGGGGAGGTACTCGAAACTGAGATGTTCGATGGTCAGGACGCGCGGCTGTTTGGGAAGCGCGGTCGCGCCCGGGGCATCGTAGATGACTGGGTCCTTATCGAGGACGTCGAAGACGCGCTGCGCGCCGACGACGCCCTGGGTCATGCTTGCGCCGGCCGCGGTGAGGTTGGAGAGCGGGCCGTAGAGCTGGGCGAGGAAGTTGATAAAGATGAAGAGCTTGCCGATGGTCATTCCGGCCTCGCCGACCCCCTGCTGCACCTGGTCGCGGTAGACGAGGTAGCCGCCGTAGCCGAAGATGAGGGCGGTGCCGGTGCCCAGGACCAGGCCGACGACCAGCCCGTAGGCGATCTCCGACAAGTGGGTGCGCACGTATTTGCTGACGGAGCTGCGCACGGTGGTTTCGAATTTATCGTACTCGCGCTCCTCCTGGCCGAATGCCTGCACCAATCCCATTGTCGCAACCGAGCGCTGGATGGTGGTGGTCAGGGCGCTGTCGATGTCTTTTACCTCGGTCCACTTGCGGCGAAGGACCTTGTTGAAGTAGCGATGGGACCAGATCAGGGCCGGCGTCACCGACAAGGCGATGAGCGTGAGCTGCCAGTTCATGCTGAACATGATCCAGGCCATTGCGATCAGGGTGATGAGGGAGACGACCACGGCATTGACCATCGAGTTGAGGATGGCCTGAAAGCCGTAGACATCCGTGGAGAGACGATAGATGGCATCGCCCTGGGGCTGGGCCTTGTGGTAAGCCAGCGACAGTTGTTGCAGCTTGTTATACAGGTCGCAGCGGGCGCGCATGAGGCCGGAATAGCCGACGCGAATGTTCGCCAGCGACTTGCCCATGGAGAAAATCTCCTGCAGCAGTCGCAGGGCGAGCGTTATCGCGGCCAGGGCGACGATCTTGCCGACGGGGCTGGCGGGCGTCATCGACATGAACAGGCGGTGGGCCCAGTGGTTGGAGGGCTGTTTGGCGAAGACCGAGTCGATCAGGATGGCCAGGGGGAACGGCTGCAGCAGCGCCGCCAGAGTCATGAGCAGAATGAAAATAAAGGTGAGCAGGAGGTATGGCCAATCGGGGCTGAAATAGGAGAGCACGCGCCCATAGAAGCGGGTGGCGGCGCGGAAGGGGGAAGCGGTGGCGGCGGGTTGGGGCATTTCGGGTGGGTGTTACTTCGCCGTCGCGATTGGCGCGTTGGCCGGGAGATCGGGTTGGCTGGCGCTGGCAAGAGGCTCGGAATTGGGTTGAATGGGCTCGGGATGGGGCTGAGACTGGGGTTGGGGTGCTGGCTCGGCTCCCCTGGGGAATACGGGATAGAAGCCCGCCTTCTCGGCGACTTCATCGATCAGCCCGAAGACCGGCCGGCTGACACTCCAGCGATTCACGATATACATCGCCCACCAGGTCAGGGGGATCAGCAGCGCGGTGCGCGAGAAGGGCCACATATACATCAGCAGCAGGCCGGTGAGCATGCAACTGGCCAGGAAGAGGACGAGGCAGAATTTGCTCATGGCGAGTTCGACGCGGACGCGGGTCATCATGCCGACGTGGTGATGATGCTCGGTGGCGGTGGTGAGGCGGATTTTGACGTAGCGGCTGCCGTAGATTTCCATGTCCCAGTTGGCCCAGCCGGAGTCGATGGCCATGCGCCAGCCGGCACGGCGGACTTCGGCGGCGATTTTTTCCAGGAGGGTGAGGCGGTCGTACCACTTGCTCCAGTAGAGGAGCGTGCGGCGGTCCTTGGGATCGAAGGGAAGTTCCTGCTTGCGGCGGTAGCCGGTGGCTTCTTCGTTGAGGACCTTGGCGCGGAGGCGCACGGAGTAGCGGGCCCAGCCGCGCGTGAGCGGCTGGCGGAAATGCAGGAATGCGATCAGGGGGCGGGTGAGCCAGTGTTTATGCTTGGGCATCGGCTGCTGCCGGGCGGCGATGACGGCCAGCACGGGCGCGACCAGCGACATGAAAAACGCCACCCAGAGGAGAGGCGTGAAGGCCAGACCGAGCACGGCGATGAAACCGTACAACAGATGCCATTCGATGCTCATGAGCATGGCGGCGACCATCGAGGCCGGGCGGCGATAGATGGTCTGGAAGAGGCCCGTGCCGAAGAGGCCGTGGTAGACGACATCCCCGGTCATGCGGACGCCGATCTGATCGGTGCCGTAGATTTTGCCGCGCCAGTGGGAAGCGCCGAGGGTATTGAAGTGATCGGGATGCTTGTACTTGAGCAGCGCCTCGGCGATGCCGTAGCCTTTTTGCTGCTTCAGATAGGCCTTGACCGTATTGCGGCGGTAGTGCCACACCTGGCCGGACGGGGCGAAGCCGATGGTGTAGCCGGCATGCTGCAAGCGCCAGATGAAATCCACATCATCGCCGGCGGAGCGGAACTGCGAATCGAAGCCGTTGATCTCCTTGGCGACGCGCGTGTAGTAGGCCATGTTGCAGCCGGGAACATGCTCGGCCTCGCGGTCGTTGATCATGACGTGAGTGGGCCCACCGGGCGACAATCCCACGCAATCGGCCACCCACGACCCTTCATCGGGAATCAGGTTCGGCCCGCCCATGCCGGCGTGGGTGGAGCGCACCAGGGCCAGGCACATATAGTAGAGCCAATCCTCATCGGCCTCGCAGTCGGAATCGGTGTAGATGATGACTTCGCCGCGGGCGGCGTTCATGCCGACGTTGCGGGCGTGGGACAGCCCCATGTTTTTCTGGCGGATGTTGCGCACCCAGGGGAATTTCTTCAGTATCTCCTGCGTGACATCGGTCGATCCATCATCGACGAAGACCACTTCATACTCGGGGTATTTCAGGCGCTCCATCGAGCGGAGGCAGCTTTCCACCGTGCTGGCGCCGTTGTAGGAGCAGATAATGACGCTGACCATCGGCAGCTTGTCATCGGCCAGTTGCGGGGCGCGCTGGAAGAGGGGCTGGATCACATGGTAGGCGGGCTTGGTGAGGCGGTAGCCGCGCTCATCGCGCTCTTTGGCGACGATGCCGAAGGCCCAGTCTTCGATCGGGAAGCCGTGGGTGAACCAGTCATCGGTGTAGGAGAAAATGAACGTCCCCACGCAGCCTTCATCGAAAACGGCCTTGACGTGGGCGGCAAGAATCTCGGCCTGGCGCTCCTGGCTGTATTCCTTGAAGGTATCGATGCCGTATTCCCCCAGCATGAGCGGCTTATCGCCGGCGATGTTCTGGAGACGGGCCAGGTAATTCCGGAACTGCTTGTCATCGTGCAGGTAGACGTTGAAGCAGACGAAATCGGTTTTGCGCGGCTGGACGTATTCGGTGGTGGGGAAATTAGCGAAGGTGATCAGGCAATCGGGCGCTTCGGCCTTGGCGGTGGCGACCAGTTCATCGATGAACTCCTCCACCTTCGTCTTGCCCATGAAGCGAACCAGGTCGGGCGGGATTTCATTGACGACACTGATCGCGAAAACGGCGGGGTGATTTCCGCATTGCCGGGCGGCGCTGCGAACGGCTTCATGCGCCTGGCGAGTGACATCGTTATCCCCCACGAAAGTCAGATTCTTGGCCCAGGCGACATCGAGGAAGACCTTGATGCCCATTTCCTGCGCCAGTTCCAGGAACCACTTGGGCGGCACGTGGTAGATGCGGATGCAGTTGGCCCCCATTTCGGTGATCTGCTCGAAATCCTTGCGGGTGTTGGCGGGGGTTGGGAGCGGGTCGCCATCGGCATTGGGTTCGAAGGGCCCGTAGGTGAGGCCTTTGACGAAAAACTTGTCAGCGCCCAGGCGGAAGAATTTTCCATCGCGGCGCACGCGATTGGTGATCGGCTCAGCGCGGCGCTGCCGGCCGGTATGTACGGCCGGCGCGGAGGTGACAGGGGATTCCAAAACAGCAACAGCCATGGCGAAATTCCTCGTTCCCAATGGGAACGACGACAGCAATCTCAGCGGTAAGGTTGGTTGGCTCTGAACTTTTCCAAATTCGAGGTCGCGAGCCGATGGAATCACACGACAATCCATCACCGGCCGCCAGCGCGGGAAGATATCATAAACGGCTTGGCCTCGTAGACCTACAAAATTCAATTACCCACGTTGCCAAAGCAGCGGTTAGACCCATTTTGACGGGTAAGGTTAGGCAAGGCGTAGGGTGGGGAGGGGTTCGGCGCGGGCTTGGGTGGCGGCGGAAATCAACAGAATCGTCCGATAACTGCGGTGTGAGTAGACAATGAGACAATGAGACAATGAGATGGGTCCGTTTCAACCGGGAACGCGATTTCCCGCGGTGCCGGCCAATTCCCATTGTCTCATTGTCTCATTGTCCCATTGTCCCATTGTCACATTGTCCCATTGTCTCATTGTCTCATGGTCTGATTGTCTCATTGTCTGCATGTAACGCCATCTCGCACCGCCCCCCTCCACTTCCCGTAGACACGCCGTATAATCGGCTTCAGCATCCGACCCAACCCTCAACCCCGCACTTCCCTATGCAACCCAGCGCCGACCAGGTGATCGAAACGCTCCAGACCGCCGCCGAGGAAAATGGCCTGAGTACGCTCCGGCAGGGGCAGGTCATCCACCTCCCCGACCAGGGCGAGCTGTGGATGACGGGCGATCTGCACGACCACCGCCGCAACTTCGACAAGCTCTCCAAGGCATCGGATCTGGGGAACAACCCCAATCGCCATCTCATCCTCCACGAGCTGATCCACGGCGACCATTACGATGTCAACGGCGCGGAGGAATCGTGGGTGACGCTGTACAAGGCGGCCGAGCTTAAATGCGATTTCCCGGGGCAGGTGCATTTCCTGCTGGCCAACCACGACCTGGCGCAGATCCATGGGCGGGGGATCATGAAGGCGGGGTTATCGGTTTGCGAGGCGTTCACCAAGGGCGTGAAGAAGGCGTTCGAAGGGCAGCATAACGTCGTGAACGCGGCGGTGACGGAGTTCCTGCTCTCGCTGCCGCTGGCGGTGCGGGCGCCCAATGGCATTTTCTGCTGCCACTCGCTGCCGACGGACGACCAGGTGGGCAATTTCGATTTCTCCATCTTCGACCGCCCGCTCGAAGGCCCGGATTACGCGCAGCGCACGGGCGCGGTCTACCAGCTTATCTGGGGGCGGAACATGACGCCGGCGGCCGTGGATATCTTCGCGGACAAGGTCGGCGCGAAGCTCGTTATCACCGGCCACCAACCGCAGGAAATGGGTTTTTCCACCAACGGGCAGCGGCATTTGATCATCGCCTCGGACCATAACCAGGGCGTGTTCCTGCCGATCAACCTGGCCCAGGAATATGAAATCGGCGCGCTGGTTTCCCGCCTGCAGAAGTTCGTGGCGCTGGATATCTGAACCGTCGAATGGGGGCTGATTCATCAAGGAACCACTTCATGCGCCTGATTCTCGCGGTTATCGTTCTGACGGCGGCCGCATCGATCGCTTCGGCGGAGGATTACGCGACGCGGATGCTCGAGGCGACGTTCAAGATATATCACAAGGACTCAACCGCCACGGGGTTTTTCGTCAATCCGCCGGCGGCGGCGGCCATCCCCGAGAAGCACGTTCTGCTGGTGACGGCGGCGCACGTTTTTGAGAGGATGAAAGGGGAGCAGGCGATCATCGTGCTGCGCAAGCCCCATCCCGATGGGACCTTCACGCGCCGGGATTTCGAGGTGAAGGTGCGCGAGGGTGAGAAGCCGCTCTGGTTCAAGCATCCCGAGCAGGACATCGCGGTGCTGGCGGTGAAACTGCCGGAGGATGCCAATGTGCAGCCGATCGAGTTCGAATCGCTGGCGGATGAGGCGGCGCTGAAGGCGGCCAGGGTGCATATCGGCAGCGACATGCTGATGCTTGGATTTCCAATGCGGGTGGAGGCCAACAGCGCGGGGTTCCCGATCGCGCGGCGGGTCTCGATCGCGAGCCATCCGCTGTTTCCAATTCAGCCGCACAAGACTTTCATGGCCGATTTCACCACCTTCGCGGGGGACAGCGGCGGGCCGCTTTTTCTCCCTGATCCGAGCCAGAAGGATCGCGGCGAGGAGGCCCGGCCGCTGGTGGTCGGGATCGTTCTGTCGCAGCATTTCAGCGATGAGAAGCTGACGATGGTCTACGAGGAGCGGATGATCCATCATCCGCTGAATTTGTCGACGGTGATTCATGCGCAGTTCGTGCGCGAGGCGATTGAGAAGTATAAGAAGTGACCGCCACTCCATTTTTGCGGCCGATAGAATGCGTTGAATGCCGCGACTGGTTTGGATCACCGATCCGCATTTCAATTTCGTTACGGGCGAGCGTTTTTACGCATTCATCGAAGAGATCGCAGGGCACGCGCCCGATGCGCTGCTGGTCGGCGGCGACATCGCCGAAGCGCGGGATGTGGGACTTTTTCTCAACATGATGGATGAGGCAATGGACTGCCCGATCTATTTCGTGCTGGGCAATCACGATTTTTATCACGGCTCGATCGCCGGCGTGCGCGCGATGGTGCGGGAAATCTGCCGCGGCAATCAGAAACTGATCTGGCTGAACGATGCTGGCGTCATTTCACTTTCTCCCACGACGGCCCTGATCGGGCACGATGGCTGGGCGGACGGGCGACTTGGAGATTATGCGGGTTCGACGGTGCTGCTGAACGATTACCTGCTGATCGATGAGCTGGCGGGGCTGGATGCGATGCGGCGGTTGATTCAACTCAACGGCCTGGGCGACGAGGCGGCCGGGCATGTGCGAAAAGTGCTTCCGGCGGCGCAGGAACATCATCGGCAGACGATCTTGCTCACCCATGTGCCGCCGTTTCTCCAGTCGTGCTGGCACGAGGGGAAAATCTCCGGCGATGACTGGCTCCCTCATATGTCGTGCGGCGCGGCCGGCGATGCCATCGCGGAGATCATGGGCGAGCGCCCCGATCGAAAGATGCTGGTCCTCTGCGGGCACACGCACAGCGGCGGGGAAGTGGATATCCTCGATAACGTTCACGTCAGCACGGGAGGGGCGAAATATGGCGCGCCGGCGATTGCGCGGGTGTGGGATGTCGATTGAGGGTGTGGAAAGATCGGCTCGAGATCGCTAAGCCGAATAATTCAGATGAACCACGAAAAACACGAAGGGCACGAAGAAGGCCGGAGAAGAGTAGAAATGCAATTTGCGCAACCTGTAGTTCACCGTTTACCGACTTCTGACAGTAATTTCTTTGGCTCATTCCTCTTCGTGAACTTCGTGTTTTTCGTGGTGATAATCTGGGCTAAGCCGCGCGCGGCCGGACCACGGCGCTGCCGCGGGCCATTATCTCGCGCTCGACTTTCCCCAGATGGGTCAGGACCGCGGCGGTGATGTCGCTCCCCCCTGCCCGATTTTCACGGATGCAGGCCAGTGTCCGCGACGGCCCGTTTGGAATCGCCCACCATCCCAGCAGGGCGCTGGCCAGAGTCCGCCAGAACCCGCGCGAGGGCGCGGGCTGGTCGGCCCTGACGAAATAGATGGGTGAATGCAGCACTTTCACCTTCAGGCCCAGGCCGAGGCACAGGTTGAAGACGACGAACCGGCCGCCGAGTTTTACTTCGTCGATCAGCTCCCCCAGCGTCAAGCCTTCAATACCGCGCACGTCCATATGGAACTCCACATGGATATACGAAGGCATCAGCGCCGATGTTGAACTCGTCCGCTAATGGCACCCCCGCCATGCGTAATGTCACAGCTCCTTGATATACACATTCTTGAATTGGAGCAGGGCCGGCGGGCTGGTCCATTTGCCGGTTTTGTCCTTGGAACCATGGTGCTGCAGTCCGACCGCGCCCCTGGGGGCGACGCCGGGGAGTTGCAGATTTTCGATCACGCTCACGCCATTGAGGACGACGGCGACGCGGTCGCCTTTGATGGTGATCTCGAAGCGATTCCACTCGCCGACGGGCTTGTCGGCCTGATGTTTTGGAGTGGCGGCGGCCTTGACCTCGGGGGGCATTTTCGGATCCATGCGATAGCCGTAAAACTCGCCCGAGCCGATGGGCCAGCACCAGATATTGGCCTGGTTTTTCACGTTGCCGCGCACCATGACGCCCGAATCCGAATCGGGCATCGACATTTTGATGGGCTTGCCGGTGATGTCTTTGGCATGGGTGCCATCGGGGAGGATGTAGGGGACGTTGGGGTTGATGAACTGCGTCTCCTTGATGCGCCAGTCGACGATGAGCACGCAGTCGGTGAATTCTTTTTCGGTCCAGAGCGATTTGTCGCCCTTGGCTTCGGAGGAGGCATCGTAATCGATGACGCCATCGACGATTTTCCAGTGGCCGTTGTCGCCCTCGGGGATTTTCCAGCCGGCGAGGTCTTTGCCGTTGAAGAGGGAAACGAAGCCGGCGGGGGCGGTGTTGTCGGCTTCCGGCTTTTTGTCTTCCGCCAGGGCGGGGGTTGCGATCCACATTACGAGGGACAATAGCGCGATTGATCGGGTCATGATTCGAGCTCCTTAATTTATTTTGTTACCCAGCAGGCCGCCACATGGCCTGGCTCGCCTTGCTTGGTTTCGAGCGGCGGGCATTCGTTGACGCATTTGGACAGGAGGCGGGTCGATTGGCCGGCGATGGTGAGTTCGACGGTATCAGCGGCGCCGGCCTGGCGGGCGGTTTCGCGGCTGAGGAGGCAGCGGGGGTGGAAGGGGCAGCCGGTGGGCGGATTGCTCGGGCTGGGCACCTCGCCGGCCAGGACGATGCGCTTTTTCTTGGGGCGCGGATCGGGCACGGGGATGGCCGACAAGAGCGCCGTCGTGTACGGGTGCTTGGGGTTGGCGTAGAGCTCGGCGCTGCCGGCCTTCTCCACGATCCGCCCCAGGTACATCACCGCGATCTCATCGGAGAAATGCTCCACCACCGCCAGGTTATGCGCGATGAAGAGATAGGCGATGTTCCGCTCGCGCTGCAGATCATCGAGGAGGTTGAGAATCTGCGACTGGATGGATACATCCAGGGCGGAGACGGGCTCGTCGCAGACGATGAAATCGGGGGAGAGGGCGATGGCGCGGGCGATGCCGATGCGCTGCCGCTGGCCGCCGGAGAACTCGTGCGGATAGCGGCTGGCGAAGGAGGGGTCCATGCCGACGCGGCTGAGGAGGGAGGCGACCTGCTCATCGCGGTCGCGGCCGCGGGCGATGCCGTGGACGGTGAGCGGCTCGCCGATGATGTTGCCGACGGTCATGCGCGGGTTGAGGGAGCTGACGGGGTCCTGGAAGATGATCTGCATGTGGCGGCGGAGGCGGCGCAGCTCGTTGCCGTGGTAGCTGAAGAAATCGCGGCCCTTGTAGATGACCTGGCCGCTGGTGGCGGGGATGAGGCGCAGGATCGTCCGGCCGACGGTGGTCTTGCCGCAGCCGGATTCGCCGACGAGGCCGAGGGTTTTGCCGGGCGGCACATCGAAGGAGACGCCATCGACGGCCTTGACGTGGGCGACGGTGCGCTGGAAGACGCCCTTGCGGATGGGGAACCAGGTGCGGAGATCGCGCACCTGGAGGAGGGCCTGGCCCGGCGGGATCGGGTCGGAGAGCTCAGCACCGGTGGGGCGGGCGTAGGGGAGGCCGGGAGTTTGGGGAGCGGTTTGGGTCACGTCGTTGTCCTTCAAGTTTCGATTCCACTCCGGGGTGGCACGGGTGTCGGGACCCTGAAGTAGCGCCATCATGCCGAGCGTAGCGAAGCATCTTGCCGGCGGGCTTCGGGGAATTCGACAATGCGAAATGGCCTCGACGTTCGACGCAAGATTCTTCGCAAGCTCAGAATGACAGAATAGGCCATGTCTTTCAATTCTCCGCGTTCTCCGCGCCTCTGCGGTGAGCCATTTTTCGATTCAACTCACCGCCACGGTCCCGAGTGTCTGCGGCACGACTTCGCGGCGATGGTTCAGGGTGGGCTTGGTGATCGGGGCTTTCTCGAATTCGGGGATCAGGTGGCAGGAGGCCCAGTGATCCTTCTCGACTTCGCGCAGGACCGGCTCCTGGGCGGCGCACTGGCGGAGGACGTGGAAGCGCTCTTCCAGCGTGATGACTTCCACGACATCGGCCGGGTTGGCGGTGGCGGCGGCGGCCTGGCGCGTCTTAGGGCAGCGGGGGTGGAACTTGCAGCCGGTGGGGAACCGGGCGGGGTTGGGGACGGTTCCCGGGATGGAAGTCAGGCGCTGGGCGTGCGCGCCGAGCTTGGGCACGGAGCGCAGCAGCCCTTCGGTATAGGGATGCAGGGGCTTGTCGAAGATCGTCTCCACCTTCGCATATTCCACCACCCGGCTGGCATACATCACGGCCACAACATCGGCGTTTTCCGCGACCACGCCCAGGTCGTGGGTGATGAGCAGGATGGCCATCTTCTCCTTCTCCTGAAGGCGGCGGAGGAGTTCGAGAATCTGCGCCTGGATCGTCACATCCAGGGCGGTGGTCGGCTCATCGGCGATCAGGAGCTTGGGTTTGCAGGAGAGGGCCATGGCGATCATGATCCGCTGCCGCATGCCGCCGGACATCTGATGCGGGTACTCGTGAAGACGCCGGCCGGGATCGGCGATACCGACATCCTTCATCGCCTGCTCGGCGATTTCATAGGCCTGGCGCGAGTTGACTTTCTGATGGAGCATGACCGCCTCGGCGATCTGATCGCCGATGGTGTAGACCGGATTGAGGGAAGTCATCGGCTCCTGGAAAATCATCGCGATATCCCGGCCGCGAACCGAGCGCATTTCTTTTTCGGAGAGCTGGAGCAGATCGCGGCCTTCGAAGATCACCTCGCCGCCGAGCACCTTGCCGGGGGGCGAGGGGATGAGGCGGAGGATGGAGAGAGCGGTGACGGATTTCCCGCAGCCCGATTCGCCGACGACGGCGAGGGTCTGGCCGGGGAAGATGGAGTAGGAGACGTCGCGGACTGGGCGGATCTCGCCGCGCGAGGTTTCAAAACCGATGTTCAGCCCACGCAGCTCCAACAGCGGAGCGGATTGCGACGGCGAAACGCTTTCATGGGTCAGGGCACGGTCCATGGACTTCACTCTCGCTTGAGCAGCTTGGGATCCAGCGCGTCGCGGATCGACTCGCCGACAATGTTGTACGCGAACACCGTAAAAAAGATCAGCATCCCTGGAAACGTGGCGATCCACCAGTTGAAGCCCGCCCCTCCGCTCCGCGCCTGGTCCAGCATCGCCCCCCAACTCGGCTCATCCACCAATCCAAGGCCGAGGAAACTCAGCGTCGACTCCAGCAGAATCGCCGATGCCACGCCAAAGCTGGCGCTGACCAGCACCGGCGTGATTCCATTGGGCAGCATGTGCTTGAACAGGATCGACCGCAGCGGCAGGCCCGAAGCGATGGCCGCCTGCACGAAATCCTGGTTCCGAAGCTTCAGGAATTCCGCGCGCACGAACCGCGCATCTCCGGTCCATCGCAGCAGGCCGATGATCGCCATCATGATGTAAAGATTCCGCCCGTAGGCCGCCGTCACCGCGATCAGCAGCACCAGCGTCGGCACCGCTTCGAGGATTTCGATCAGGCGCATCCCGATCAGGTCCACCATGCCCGCGAAATACCCCATCAGCCCGCCGATCAACACGCCGATCAAAACCGCCAGCCCGGTGGCGATGAAGCCGATGGCCAGCGCGATCCGGCAGCCATGGATCATCCGGCTGAGCAAATCCGCGCCGTAGGAATCCGTGCCGGCCCAGTTGGCCGCCGACGGCGGGGTCAGGCGCGTATCGGGCCGGTCGCGCAACCGGTCCGTCGGGCTGAAGGGCACAACCGTCCGCAAAATAATCTGGGCTTTCCCCTCGGCCTGGATCACCCGATAGCGTTCGTAAACCACATTCTCCGGCGGCCTCACTGGAAATATCATCAGGAGGATCAGCAAGGGCGCGAGACAGGAGCCCGCAATCAGCGTGGCCTTCAATGGAAGCCACAGCAGCGGCGCAATCACGGTATAGGCTGCAACAGAAAACCAGGCCAGAATAGTGATCGTAAATACGAACTTCGCATGGGACCAGCGATAAACGAAACCGGCCCAAATCCCGTTTCCGCGCCCTGCGACTTCCAGATCATCGGTGATTCCCGCTCCTCCTGCGAAGAGGAGCGTGGCGGTGGCGACCCATAGCAGTAGCACAAGCCCCGTACCCAGCGAAAGCCTGCGAAGAATCAGCAGCGCCGCCGCCGTAAGAAACGCCGCCGGAAGCACGATATCCGCCGATGTAAGATGGGCGAGCAGCGGGGCGGACCACTTGCCGTCCACCTTTAGAAGGAAAGGATGGCTGTTGGCGACAAATGGGGCGAAGCATGCGAAGAACATCAGCAGTCCCACCCACGCCACGCCAAACTGCGTCCGCCTGTTGTCGAGCGTGTCGTGGATCACCTGCTGCAGATAGGCGCGCCGTCCCGGCGCGGCCAATGAGCCGCCCGGCGCGCTCGCGATGGTCGGCGCGGACTCACTCATAGCTCACCCTCGGGTCGGCAATGACATAGGCGAAATCGGCCAGCAAATATCCCACCAGTTGCAGCAGCAGCGTGATCGTGGAGACCGACAGAAACAGCTCGTAGTCATTGGCGAGCATCGAATCGACCAGCATTCGGCCGGTCCCCGGTATCGAAAACACTTTCTCGACCACCACCGATCCAGTGATCAGCGCCGGCAGCAGCGAAGCGAACACCGTGATCAGCGGCAACAGGCTGTTCCGAAACGCGTGGCGATATAGCACGACCCGCTCCGGCAGCCCTTTCGCCCGCGCCGTCCGGACAAAATCGGATTCCAACGTATCCAGAAGCGCCGCCCGCGTCAGCTTGGAGAGATAGGCGAAGTTCCCATAGGTCAGGCACAAGACCGGCAGAATCAAATGCCAACCCATGTCCAGGAGCCATCCCACATGCCCTCCCCGCGGGAAAAAGCTCCACTCCGCGGCCGCCGGCTCGTGCAGCTCCGCCGTTGGAAACCAGGGAAAGTAGTGGTTATTGGCGAAGAAACCGATCAGCATGACGCTGACCCAGATGACCGGCATCGACCACATTGCCAGCAGTCCCGTGCCCGTCCCGATATCCTGGATGCGGCCGCGATGCTTGGCCGTCCAGATTCCCGTCATCACCGCGATCATGTAAGAAAGCGGGATCGCCAGCGACTGCAAGAGCAGCGTCACCGGCAGCGCTTCCATGATGATCGGCCCCACCGGACGACTCTGCTTGAAGCTGTTGCCCAGATCGGGCGTCTTAAATCCCACCGCCCAGGAGGACGGAAACCCGACCCCCGGGTCCTTGACCCCGAGGGGCGAGATCGCATTCAACCACTTGAAATAGCGCACGATCGGCGGCTTCTTCAACCCGTAGCGCTTCTCCAGGTATGCTTCGCGTGC
Source organism: Tepidisphaerales bacterium (assembly GCA_038244055.1). Taxonomy (GTDB): domain Bacteria; phylum Planctomycetota; class Phycisphaerae; order Tepidisphaerales; family Tepidisphaeraceae; genus DASPKW01. Next base: position 14,866 of record JBBRTW010000086.1, read on the forward strand.
TGCCCGCTCGCCGGCCTGCGCATTGCCCTCGCGCGAAAGCAGCACGCTGGTGATGTTGACCGGCGACAGCTCCATCACGAAGAAGATCAGCGCCGTCGCGCCGATCAGCGTCGGAAAGAGCAGCAGGATTCGTCGGATCAGATAACTCAGCATGGGGATCGCGCGGGCATGACCTGGGAATCTCTATCGCTTGGACCGGGCGCAGCCCTCAACGCGTGTACCGCTGCGACGACTTGGGCACGAACCAGGGGCTCGGGTTCGGATTCAGCCGGATGTAATTCAGGCCCAGCTTGGTCCGCTCCACGTTCTTGATCCGCCCGTTGAGAAACACCAGCGACGGCCGGTTGAAGAGAAACGTGTAGGGCTGGTCATCGTGCAGCACGCGGTGAATCTCGTGCCACATCTCCGCGCGTTTGGCGTCATCGACGGTCCGACGGGCGATGTCGATCAGCTCATCGAGCCTGGGATTGATGTAGTGCGTCCGGTTGTCGCCCTCGCCGGCGATTTGCGACGAGTGGAAAATCTGGTAGGGGTCGGATTCAACCGTCCCGCCCCATCCAAGCGAGCAGGCATCGAACTGGCTCTTCTTCAGCCGATCGATCAGCACCGGCCAGTCCAGCGGATCGGGCTCCATCGTCACGCCAGCCTTGGCAAAACTGTCCTTCAGGAAAAAGACGACGCGCTGATAGGTGGCGCTTCCGCTGGGATAACTGAGCTTGAATCGGAAGGGCTTGCCATCGGGCCCTTCGATCACGCCATGCCCGCCTTTGTCCGAATATCCGGCCTGCACCAGCAGCGCCTTGGCCCTGGCCTCATCGAACGGCCAAGGCTTGATCGCCGGATCGGTCTGAGGGCTGGCCGGATCGAATGGCCCCGTAGCCACCGTCGCGTAGCCCAGAAAAACTTCTTTGGCGATTCGCTCGCGATCAATCAGGAGCGTCATCGCCTGCCGCACGCGCTTGTCGGCGAACGGCGTCTTGATTTCCTTCTCATCTTCCTTGCGCTGCTGATTCCAACCGATATAGGTGTATCCGTTGAGCGGCGAAGGATATTTCATGTGCTGGCTGATCTTCACGATCCGATCGTCCTTGAGCATCTTCTCGTACTGCTCGGGCTGGCAGCCGAAGATATCGAGTTCGCCGTTTCCAAACGTCACCATCTCGGCCGATTCATCCTCGATTTCGCGCCAGATCAATCGGTCGAACGTCGGCCGCATTCCCCAGTAGCGTTCGTTCCTCACCAGTTCCACGCCCTTGCCCGGACTCCAGTTCACTGGATCGGCCAGACGGTACGGCCCGGTTCCGATGAGCAGGCCCACCTTGTCGTTGAACTCCTGCGGCTTGTATTGGGAATAAAACTTCTTGGAAAGCATCGTCTGCGAGGAAATTGTCTCCATCGTCAGGAAGAACGGCTCGGAGAACTTAAAGCTCACCTCATGCGTGCCCGTAGCTTTGACCTCTTTCAAGTTAGTCAGATATGCCCGCGTCCGCGGCGCGTTTACCTCTTCGTTCATGATCCATAGGAACGTGAACACCACATCGTCCGCCGTGAACGGCGAACCATCGGAAAAGGACACGCCGCGCCTCAGCTTGAAGGTGATTTCCATCGCCAGCGGCGCCTTGGGGTCCTTCTTCACCGTCTCCGTGAATTTTTCCGGCGATAGCCCCGATTCGCGGATCGGCCTGGCGTAGGCTTCCCACGCCACGGTGTTGTCCTTGATCTCCCAGCTCTCGGCCAACAACGGCACGAACTGCAGCGTGTTGGGATCGCGCGTCGCCAGACTCTCGGCCACCCGCGCCTCCACCCATTGCTGATACAGATCGGTCGAAACCAGCGGTGTCAACCGCCCCAGCTTCGTTCCGAAGTTATCCACCAGCCAATCCCCGCGCGAGAATTCCGGCAACTTCTCGGCCGCTGCCAGGGGCCCAAACACGGCCAGTTTTTCCGGCGGTTGCGCCCGGCCTTCGCCGCCCACCGCCACCGCGCCACTCTCCAGCGCGCTCTTGACCCGGGCAATGTCGGTTGTCAGCTCGCTGTTCTGTTTCTTAATGGCCTGGATATCCGACCATTGCCGGTCGAACTGCACCATGGACAGGATGACCAGTCCAAGCAGCACCGCCACCAGCGCGAACAGGATGAAATCTTTAACACCAAACCTGTTTTCCATTGCTACCTTCCGATGATTCGAGCAACCGCATCGCGATGTGAACTAATCTCTTCAAACCCAACCGCCTCAAATCTTAGCCGCCTCTTTCTTCGGATCGAACACATCGCGCAGGCCATCTCCTAAAAAGTTCAGGCTGAGTAATGTGACTGCCAGGAGGGTACATGGAAAGACGAGCAGCCACCAGTGCATTTTGACGGGGCTGAGTTGCTGGACGGCGTCGCTGGCGAGACTGCCCCAGGTGGGGAGCGGGGCATTGATTCCGACGCCGAGGAAACTCAGGAACGATTCCTGCAAAATGGCGGATGGAACCGTGAGTGTCGCGTACACGGTGATGGGGCCGATCAGGTTGGGCAGAATGTGCTTGATGAAGATTCTGCTTTCCTTAAGACCCATGGCGCGGCAGGCTTCGATAAAGGGCTGGCCGCGCAATGAAAGCACCTGCCCGCGCACGACTCGCGCCATGGTCAGCCAGCTCACCAGGCCGATGGCGCCAAACAGGACGATGATGTTGGCCCACATCGGCGAGATCAGCTTGGACAATTGGTCTTCAAACGCGATTTTGAACAGGATCACAAGCAGTATGTAAGGCAGGCCATACAAAATATCCACCATGCGCATCAGCGCGGAGTCGACCCATCCTCCCCGATAGCCCGCAAAAAGCCCCACGGTCACCCCGAGGAGGACGGAAATCGTCGCCGCGGCCGCCCCGACCGCCAGCGAAATCGTTCCGCCGAGCAGGCATCTGGCCAGCAGCGATCGACCGAGTTGATCGTGCCCGAACCAGGAGACAAACTGCCATGTGGGCGGTTGATAAAGGCTTTCGCGATTCTGTAAGTCGTAATAGAGCGGCGACTGCTCGGGCAGCGTGAAAAACATCGTCAGAATGCAAAGCAGGAGGATCGCCAGCAGAATCCCCCCGCCGATCAGCACGCGCGGACTGCGCAGAGCGACCCACCACATGTTTTGCGAGGGCTCGGCGGCGATGCGGCCGATCGCCCCCTGGTCGACCTTCAGCGTTTCCAAAGTGCCGGGAAGCAGCGTCATGCGGCCCTCGCTGTAATGTCGATGCGCGGGTCGAGCCATCCATACGCCAGATCGACCAGGAAATTGAAAACCAGAAGCAGCGCCGATTCAACCATGACCACGCCAAGGATCAGGGTGCGGTCGCGACCGGAAACCGAATCGACAAAGTGCTGGCCGATGCCGGGAACTTGAAACACCTTTTCGATGACGAACGAACCGGTCATCGTCAGCGCCGTCGCGGGACCGAGGTACGTCAACGTCGGCAGGAACGCGTTTCGCAGACAATGCTTCCAGATGACGACGGAGCGCGATAAGCCTTTGGCCCGGGCGGTTCGGACAAAATCCGATCCGATCGTATCGAGCATGGAAACGCGCGTCAGCCGCACGATATACGCCATCGGCCCCAGCGACAGCGCCAGGCCGGGAAGGATCATTCCACGAAACGATCCCCACCCCCCCACCGGGAACCACGTTGTGGCGGCCGCGAACATGAGCAGGCTCGCCGCCACGACAAACCCCGGCACGCTGATCCCCAGCAGGGCAATGATCAGGCTGAACCAATCCAGGCCGCCACCGCGATTGACCGCCGCCATCGTTCCAACGGCGACCCCAATCGGCACGGCGATCAGCATCGCAAAAAGACCCAGTGTGATCGAAACCGGCAGCGATGATTTGATGATGTCGGCGACGGGCCACTCCTTATGCACCATCGACGGGCCAAAGTCACCTTGCAGCATCCGCAATGGATAGTATCGCAGGAACTGCCAAGCGCTCTCCGAGTGGAATCGCTCTTTGAGCGACTGCTGCACCATCGGATCGACGTTGCGCTCATTGGCAAAAGGATCGCCCGGCGCTATCCACACCAGCAGAAAAGTCAAAATATAAATCGCCGCCAGAATCAGCGGAAACTGCAGGAGTCGAAATCCGATCAACTTGAGCATGAAAGTCCGATTTTACCGTAGGGCGCGGCCGGGAGCGAGCCGATGGGTCATCGTTTCACCACAATGGACTTGAAAACGGTGATGTTGCGCGGATTGGCATCGACCCCGAAAACATTGTCGCGATTGAGGCTGACATTCACATAATGGTAAAGCGGGGCGATCGGCACTTCGCTGTCAAGCATGTTCTCGGCCTGTTCGAGAAGCCGCAGCCGCTTGTCGGCATCGGGTTCTTTGACTGCCTTGGCGCACAGGTCGTCGTAAATCTTGTTGATCCACCCGCAGTCGTTCTGCTTGCTGCTCGACAGGTACTTGTCGGTAAACGTCGATGCATCGGGATAGTCGCCGTACCATGCGACGGTGGCGATGGCATAATC
>JBBRTW010000087.1:0-19213 GCA_038244055.1 Tepidisphaerales bacterium
CGGCGATGAGCGAACTGGATCAGTTCCTGCCAGACCGATGGAAGGCGGAGGATCTGACGCAATCCCAACCTCCAACCCAGGCGTCAACCCAAACTTCCCCAACCCCCGCAACCTGAACCACCCCGAATCACCGGGAGTCCGAGGCACCCGCAAGGATGGGGACTGTGGTCCGCGGAACGGACACGATATTTCGATGCTGGTGCCTCAGAAGCGTCGGAGCAAATAGTCGGCAGTGTCATCCGCCCTGTGGCCTGAAGATGTGCAGATATCGCGGGCGTTCCCAAAAACCTTTGGCATCACTTCGCACATCTGTTAGTCGCGCGGTTCCTGCGGGGAAAGCCCGGCGGTCGGCGACGACAGGCACCGGCTTTCATTCCCGCCGACTCCTTCAGTTCGCGGATTCGCTGCCGGTAGGTTGTTCCACGCCTCGAATCAACATTGGGCGGCATCCACGGAAGCGCCTGCTCGTACCTCGACGCAATATCGCCGGGCGCGGCGGCTGCACGAGACCGGTTGTACACGGCAATCAGCTCTGCGGCCTGGTCATCCAAGAGCGGCTTGGCGCGGGTGCGAAACCGGCTCGAAAGCCCGCCTTCAATCGTGCCGCAATTTGTTGCCCCGGCCAATGCCTCAATCAGCGGAAAATCGCTCGGCCGGTCATTTGCCGCCAGCACCGGCGCGACGTCATAGCAGTATGGCATTTCCGCTGGCTGCCATCGCGCTTCACACCGGTCGGCCCACTCCGTCACGGTGATCGGCGGGGTCAGGAAGACCAGCCGCGATCCTTTCGGCCCACCCTGAACGAAGCCCAGCCGAGCGCCCCGAAGCCGGTCGGCATGGCGCGGGTTAAAGAGGTTCGAAGAGTGGCAGCCGGTACAACCGAAACTCCCGAACTCCCAGTACGGATCAGAACGGGCCTCGCTGGGATCTTGGATTGGACGGCGGAGTTGGATCAGGAAAATCTTCTCGGCCATCGCGGGCTCGGTTGCCGAATCGGGATTGTCGCGCGCCGTGAGTGTCGCGCCTTGCGATAGAAACCAGTCGTAGAACTTCGCGGGCTGGAGGAATGCGGGCGGCACGGCGCTGCGCTGGATGAATCCATCTTTGACCGAGAGCCCGCCCCAGGTTTCAAGCAGGTCACGGCGGACGCGGTATGACCCATCCCGCCATTCACCAATGGGTATCGAGCGATCCAACCGACCGGAAACTTCCCGCCGGGCGCGCACAACCAGATCTGTCGGCCCGCGCGTGGCCTTGCGGGTGTGGGCATTGTCATCCCAGCGTGCCTTGGGAACCTCCGACACCGGCAAAACCTCGTCAACGACGTAGAGTCCCACCATTGCGTAGACCAGCCGGTGTTCACATGGCCTGATGGGCCGGAGCCCGGCATAGAACACGAGCAGGTCACCGGCCGCCATGCCCACAATCCCGGCGCCGCGGCGGCCACCATTATCTCCATAGGTCAGATGGCCGAAGTCGGGATCGAGGTGCATCGATCGCGTGGTCAGCGCCGCCGGGAATTTCAAGTCGCCATCGAGTGTCTTGGAATGTTCGCGGCAAAATCCCTGGAGCGCGGGAATGATCATCGTGTACGGTCGGTCGCAGCCGGGGTGGAAGACCGTCTTAACGCTCTCGGGGATCGGCACGTACACGAACCGTCCAGTGGCCGGATCGACAGGTGCGTTCCATTCGCCGTAGGCTTGGTCGACCGCGACTCGGATAAGAAGGGCTTTCATGGGATGGTCCGATTCTAAACGGATCAATCGCGTTCCGCCTGCATCGCGATCCTTAATTCGAGCGGTCAGTGTCACACTGCCGTCAGTGGCCAAGTTATCAAACAGCAGGCAACGGCGAAGGTGATGGAGATTCACACGCCCTTTGCCGACCGGCCCGACATTCGTATCGGCGTGATCGACACGGACTGACTTGTCCGCCAACCGTGCCGTGTTGCCATGGCCAACCACTGCGTTCCTTTGGATTGATCGGCACGCATGGCACTATAAGCCCGCCGCGCTATTCTACTGGAAGTCGCAATGCCGCAGCTTATAAGTGAGTTGTCGGCTTCGACGTGTGGCAATTCAAAGGAATGACATCATGGCGCGATCAACTGGCAAACCCGTATTCGTCGGCATCAAGGGCAGCATCTTGGCACTGGAGCGGGCCACTGGACGGCAACTTTGGCAAACGCCGTTGAAGGGCAGCGACTTCGTAAATCTGGTGCTGGATGGAGATGATCTGCTGGCCACAACGCGCGGGGAGGTCTTTTGCCTCGATCCGGCCAGCGGCCGAATCCGCTGGAACAACCCACTCAAAGGAATGGGCTGGGGTCTGGCGACCATCGCCACATCTTATCCCGCCGCGATGAAGCCCGCGATGGCGGAATATCGCCGTCAGCAGGAAGCGGCACAATCCAGCGGTGGCTGAGCTGATCGATCCCTCAAGGGGCATCCAGTCGCCGCGCCGAACCCTGGCGCGGTGACAAAGATCGGCGTGCCGATGGCCAGGTTGCTCTTATCCGGTACCATATCCGCGTGCCCAGACTGAGCAGTCTACGAGCGATGGTCATTGCGGTGCTTGTCGCCCTGGCGGCGATCCACGCCGTCGCAGCGGAGAGGCTTCGAGCGACGTTGCCCGACAGTTTCAAGCCCATCACGCTGGAAGCCAATCAGCCTTTGTTCCACATTCCACCGGACTCGCCGCTGGCCAGGAACGAGCATCCTCGCCTGCTCCTGTCCACCGGCGATCTTGAACGACTGCACGCCCGCATGAAAGATCCCCGCATCTTGCAGGAATACGCGGCGATCAAGCGACAAGCCCAGGGAGAATGGAAGTGCGAATCGGATTCCTGCAAGCACGCCCTGCTTTGGAAGCTCACGGGCGAGCGCAAATACCTCGACGCGATCCGCCGCTCCCCGGAGTTCAAGAAACCGACATGGCTCTTCGGCTGGCCTGCGACGATGGATCTGATCTGGGAGGATCTTGCGCCCGGTGAACGACGTGAACTCTCGGATCTGCTCGCCCGGGCCGTCGGCAAAGACGGAACGCTGTACTGGCGCTCGACGCTGCACCTGGTCAGTGTGTTCTACGAGGGCGGCAAAGGCCCCAATGACGCGGTCTTCCTGCAGCGCATGCGCCACGATTTCCAGGAGACGCTGATCCGATGGACGGACAAGCTTAACCACTGGGCGGCCGGGCGGGGCGGGTCGGACATGAGCCACGGCTACAACGGCGAGCACGCCTACTGGGAGCCATTCATCGCCGCCATCGCCTGGTCGCACGCCACCGGCGAGGATTACCTCGGCCGCGCCGACTTCGCCCGGTATCAAAGCGCTTTCTACTGGTATCACTTCGTCCCCGGCCTCGATCCATTGACGGTGGAGAAGATCGGCGTCACGCGCACGGCGGACGATGCCACCGCCGTCGCCCCCGGCCACGTCGGCTCGAATAATCTGCTCTTCTTGACCTTTACGCGTGAGAATGATGGATTGGGTCTGGCGTGGATGGAGAAATACCGGTCGCAGGAGCCGCATTGGAACAAGGATCGCGAGGCGCTGGGGCGTTTGCTCTGGTGGGAACCGGAGCAAAAGCCCATCGACCCGGCCACCCTGCCGCTCACCCGGCTCTTTCCAACCTCCGGCCATGTCATCATGCGCTCCGACTGGGGTGATGATGCGACCTTCGCCACGTTCCGCTGCGGGCGATTCGGGGAGATCGACGGCACCTGGGGACGCAACAACGCCGACAATCTCAGTTTCACACTCCGCAAGCGCGGGCCGCTGGCGATCGACTCGGGGCCGGTGCATGGCCAGAACACCACCGTACTCAAATTCCTGGGCGACGGCGCGGATTCGAGCGTCCCGGCGATCGGGAACTACGGCCGACAAACCATCGCCCACAACTCCATCACCCTCGGCGACGGCGAGTACGTTCACAAGGACTGGCAGGGTAAACCCACGAGCACGGTTCGACGCGGCGGGCAGTCCGTGCCCCAGGCGAAGGATTGGTGGGGAAAGTGGGGATTCGCCGGGCCGCAGCGCGACTTCATGCAAGGGCGGATGACCGCCTACTGCACACATCCGCTTTTCGACTACGCCTGCGGCGATGCCCGCTTCAGCTACCCACCAGAATCAGGCATTGAGGAGATTACGCGGCAATTCATCTTCCTCAAACCCGATCTGTTCATCGTTTACGACCGGCTGGTATTGGCCGATCCATCCCAAACGCCCTGCTGGATGCTCCACAGCCTGCGCGAGCCCCGGGCCAGCGGCGACGAGAAGCCGCTGACGCCCCAGGAGATCGGCCCGCAATTCTGGTGGAACGGCAAAGAGCGCGTTCCCCACCCCAGTCCCGGCGGGCACTTCACCCTGGGCGGCGACGGCTTTGTTGTTGAATCTGGCTCACCGGGAAAGAGCGATGGCGGTTGGCTGGCCGTCCGCACGCTGTTCCCTCCAGAGCGGGATTGCCAGCGGAAGAAAGTCGGCGGCAAGGATCATGATTTTGAAGTCGGTGGCGTGCAGTATGGCCTGAGCGATGAAGGGTACAAGATGGCCGACAGCCGGTACGCCGTGGGGAGCACCATCGGGCTCCTGGGATGGCGGGTGGAGCTAAGATCCAGGTCGACCTCGAAGTCCGTCGAGTTCCTGCATGTTATGCAGGTGGGGATCGACGGGCACCAATCCGCGGCGCTACGGCAGGCAACCTGCCAAACCACTGATGAAGCGCACACCATCGCGATCCAGCAGGGCAACCGGCGATATATGTTGCGTTTGAACCGCAGCGGCCCGCGCGGAGGCTCCATCACCGTGCCGGGCGAAGCGCCTGAACTGCATGAACTGCTGCCCGACAAGATTGAAGATCACTGGCGGCACTTCAGCGCCGATCCAATGTACAAGGCCTGGACGACCGACGCCCGCTACAGGGTCGTGATTGGGGCGAGCGAACTGGACGCCACGCCGCGATAAAGGTTGTGTCGCGGGGAGGTTCACGGGGCGGGCCGCGCCTCTTCCAGCGTGACATTGTTCTGTTTGGCATTGCGCCCCTGATGCCGGACCATCTCAAAGAGCAGGTCGGATTTCCTGCCCGCATCCACGGTCGCGGTGAACTGGGGCGTCTGAAAATCAAACAGCGTGGGCTTGAGCTGGCTGCGGAAGATAACATGGCCAGGGAAGGATCGGCGGATTTCGACTTCGATTGGCTTGGCCGTGTAATTGCGGATGCGCTGGGTGAAGACTTCGTGGTCGTCCCAGCCCACCACCGAGGAGTTGACCTCGACCTGCACGCCGCCGCCGATCTTGCGGAAGACATTCGCGCCATTGACCTTCAGCCAGATCTCATCGCGCGACGCCCGGAGCTTGATCAGCTCGAAGATGACACTGGGATCGACGCCCAGATTCAACTCGATCTTGTCGCCGATGGGGATGTACTTGATGGCCTGGGCGGTGAGATAGCTCAGCCCATTGCGGCCGTTGTCGCGGAAGATGCGGACTGTGCCGTCAGGCAGCGGCGTGGTGCCCAGCTTGGAATCGATGTTGTTGGTGAGCAGGTACATCCGCACGAGCTGATGCCCAGGAAAAGGGCGGCGAGAATCAGAAACGCGCGTTTGAGGTTCATCGTCGATCTATGGAGGTGAAGGAAACTGAAGTTGATTACACCGTATAAGGTTAGATGCGCCTTAGCGCAGGATGTTCCCGAAGAACTTCATGCGGCTCGACCGTCCCAACCGACCGGCCATGTTATCATGCCCCAACCGCAATGAATCCCCCTCCCCGTGCCATCCAGTCGCATTCAACCGGAGCAAGCATGAACGTCTTTCGCACAGTGTGGGTCGTCGCCGTGATACTCCTCAGTGCCCAGGCCCATGGAGCCGATGGGCCAAGGATTTTCTCGGCCGATCCGGCCGCGTTGTCGCAGATCAAACAGCGACTGGCCAAGGCGGATGCCGCGCTGGCCCCGGCCTACGAAGGATTGCTCCGTGATGCCGACAAGGCTTTGAAGTCCAAACCCACTTCGGTGATGGATAAGCCCAAGGTCGCTCACAGCGGCGATAAGCACGACTACGCCAGCTTCGCCCCATATTTCTGGCCCGATCCAAAGACGGCGGACGGCTTGCCTTACATCCGCAAGGATGGCCAGCGCAATCGCGAACTCCAGGCGGGCGGCGACTCCCCGGCATTTGAAAAGCTGCTTGGTGAAACCAACACCCTGGCGCTGGCGTTCTACTTCAGCGGCCGCGAAGCTTACGCCGAGCATGCGGCAGCGCTGCTGCGCACCTGGTTTCTCGACCCCGCCACGAAGATGAACCCCAACTTCACCCACGCCCAGGCCATTCCCGGCGTAACTGATGGGCGGGGCATCGGCCTGATCGAGTTCCGGGGCATGTACCTTCTGGTGGATGCGCTGGGATTCCTCGAAGCCTCCAAGTCATGGACGGAGCAAGACCGCACCGCCATGCGACAATGGCTGGCCGACTACTGGCAATGGCTCCAGACCCACAAGAACGCCAAAGATGAGAGAGCCGCGAAGAACAACCACGGCATGTGGTTCGACGTGCAGGAGACGGCGCTGGCGCTTTACCTTGGAAAGGGCGATGAAGCGCGGGGAATCTGCGAGCAGTTTAAGACGCAGCGCATCGCCGCCCAGATCCGCCCCGATGGACAGATGCCCCTTGAAACCGAGCGCGCCGATGGATGGGGTTACACCTTGTTCAATCTGAATGCGATGACCATCATGGCCTGCCTGGGCCAGCGGGTGGGTGTCGACTTGTGGCAATATCAGGGGCCCGATGGCCAGTCCATTCGCAAGGCGGTGGATTTTGTCGTGCCGTACCTCAACCCGGACAAGAAATGGCCCTTCAAACCGGTCAAGGAACTGACCGGCGACCGCCTGATTGTTCCCCTGCATTATGCGGAACGAGCGTATGGGCCTGACACTTACAAGGCGGCGATCGAACGGATCAGTGCCGACAAGCGGAGCAGCAGTTATTCCGTCCTGGGCTATCCCCGGTAATGGCAGGAAACGCGTTCGGCCGCAACGGCGTTTATCGATCCAGCCAACTCACATCGAAGCTGGTGATGACCGTCGTCGCCAGGCCGGAGGATTCGCGGGTTTGCTGACCGGCGCAGTGGCCCAGCAGGATGCGGTCGCCTGCGAAGGCGATGGCCGTGTAGCAGTACCAGCCCTTGGGATCTTCGTAGAGCATCTTTCGCTGCACCCATGTCTTGCCTTCATCTTTCGAGACCGCCACCGTCAACGGTGTGCGCTTGCTGCGGAGGGCCGGGTCGATGCCCGTGTGGTCATTCCAAACCAAAAGCAGACGGCCGCTGCCGGGAATGCGCTTGATCGATGCCGGAGAGAGCGGCGAGATCAGATCGCTGGCGGCCGGGTCAGACCAGGTATCGCCCCCGTCCTCGGAGAATGACTGATACTGGCATCCCAGATCGGTGCGGAGGAGCATCATCAGTTTTCCGCCTTTCAACTCGACGATGACCGGCTCCTGCAATCCCGACTTGCTCTTGGCCGGGGCTTCCAGGGCGCTCTTGCTGCGATGCCAGGTCTTTCCGCCATCATCGCTGAAAAAGCAGAGGGCCATGCCCCGATGCGCGCCCGGCTTGTCGCTGGCCCAGTCGTGCTTTGCCGCCGGGAGCAGAATCCGGCCGCTCTGTAATTGCACGGCCTGGCCATTATTCACCACGAAATAGCCTTCCTCCGGCATGCAGAGAATCGGTTCGCTCCAGGTTTTCAATTCATCCGTCGAGACCCGCATGACCGCCCGGCAATCCTGCTTGGATTTCTTGACCAGATAGAAGAGGGCGATTTTCCCATCCGCCAGCCGAAGCAGCGAGACCGACATGATGTTCTGCACCCCCTGGGGTCGTTCGATGACCACCTCATCGCGCTCGCTCCAGGTGCGGCCGCCATCGGCCGAGCTGCGGCTGCAAAGGCTGGCCGCCGCTTCGTCGCCGGTGCCGCCGGAGAAGCGGGTGTAGATGAACATAATGCGGCCGTCATTGAGGAGGATGAAGTCCCCCTCGGAGTTGCGCGGATTGCCCGGGCCAGGGGACAGCATGAGGTTCTGGGTCACGCCTTCCGGCAGTCCGGCCGCGGCATTGCGAGCGGGTTCGGCGGCAAGGCAGGCAGCCGGGCCTCCCAAAACGATGAATAGTGTTGAGCAACAGATCGGTAGAGACATGAAGCGGATCATACACTCAAGGATAGGGGCATTAACCGGAACGAATCGCACACGGCAGGAGGCAGGCGACATTGGCATCGGCATCGGCCAACCTTACTCAAGGCGCATCGATCTGCCAGTTCGCGGTGCGAAGTTCATCGGGCCTGGCCCGCAAGGCGCTCTTCTTTCCGTCGCGGATCAATCGCACCTGCTCGGTCAGCCAGGCCTTGAGCTTTTGCCGCTCCTGGGCGCGCTGTTCGTCCGGAGCCATGGATGGATAGTGGTAATTATCATCGCGCCACCGCGTCAACTGCTCGGCGGCAGAATCGCCCGCGATCTGCTGTCGCTCCACCTGCTTCCCCTGGTACTCTCCGGATGCCTTCCCGGCTTCAGCAGTCGAATCCAGTTCCTTCAGTACGACATCCAAAGCCTCCTGCCGTCCTTTCAAAATCAGCCGCTGAATCATCGGGGCGGTGGTGAAGTCGCTGAGCTTGACGCGCGGCTTGCTCAGAACCGTGCAGGCGAGCTTGGTTGCCTCGTCACTGGGCATCGAAAAAAGCTGGTCGATGGCTTTGGAGAAGTAGTCATTGCCATCATCCTTTTCCAGGATCGGCCGAATTTCCGCCAGGCCCTCGCCCCTTTTATGATCCCCGGCCGCCAGCAGGATCATCGCGCCCCAGAAGCGGGTCTTCTCGTCGCCGCTGCTGACCCACATGCGCGCCTGCGTGAGAAAATCAGCCGGTGAGACGTGATAGCAGATCTGGGCCAGGTCACCGCCATTGCCCGGGAACTCTTTGATCCGTCTGGCGATAGCCGGGATGGCTCGTCTTTCCTTCATTTCCGCCAGTTCGGCCGCCGCCGCGGCAAATGCCCTGAACTTCGTGGCCGTTTCCAGGGTCTCCATCAACAGGTCGGCGCGGCTCTTGCCCGCATTGGCGGCCACCCACTGGGCGATCTTCTCCAGGTGCAGTTTCTTCCCTTGCGCATCCAGTCCGGCATACTTCTCCAGGCCCGCGAGGTCCTGCTTGGCGGCTTCATCGACAACCGATGCCGCCAGTTCATTGACCTGGTATAGCCTGCGCGCCGGGTGAAAGTCGCGCCAATAACTGAAGGTGGGAATGAAGTTGTCATCGCCGATGTACGGGATCAGGGGCGGCAGGTCTTTCACCTCCAGTTTCATCGCCTGCAGCTCACTATAGGGATTGATCACCTCGACCGGCTTGTCCTTATCCGCATCGAGTCGAGACCTGCGCCCCGGACGATCGGTCTGCGTTTCTTCAAAGCTCACACCGCCGGGCTGGCCCCACTGAAAGCAATTGAGCAGCCGTAATCGTTTGGCCAGGTACTCAACTTGCTGGGGCCGGGTCAGTGTTTTGCGCAGGCCATCCCATTGTGGGGCCGTGGGCAGCGTGAGCGTCTTGAAATCCTCCCCGCGCCGCGGCAACTGATCCGCCAGCTCTTTGGCCCGCTCGTGGTACTGATATTCATCGAATAGGGGACTGGCCAGATGTCGGGCATATCGGGCGGCGGCCGCATAGTCGCGGTCGAAACTGAAGGCATGGAGCATCGCATCGTGGTATCGCCAGCCGAGCAGATCGCGCGCCACCATCCTGATCCATCGCTCGTCACTGGCCTCATCCAGGCGTGGAAACAACACCGCCGCCGCAGTCGCCTTGTCGCCCCGTGCATAACACCAGGCCGACAGCAGCCCCTCGGGCAGGCTCACGAAAGAGGGCTGGAACTGCCCGGTGAGCCCGCCTGATTCCGAGAGGGCATTCATCGATTCATCGCGGCCGCCCTTGCGGGCCTTCTGGTAGAAGTCCGCATCTTCTTTCATCGTGCGGCCGGACACTTTGGTCTCGGTCTTGAGCAGCGTCTCCTCACGCGCGAACAGGTCGAGGATGCGATAGGAGGTTTCATCCTGCGAGAGAAGCCAGCCGCTGAACTCCTGCACGCGGGGCGGATCGCCCTCGCGCCAGGGCTTGCGGGTCACTGCAAAGCGCTTCCAGGCCGCTTCGGGCGGGATGGGCGTCAGCACCATGGCTGCGATGTCCTTCAACTCCTGCTCCAGCCAGGGCGTGAAGGCCGCCTCGGGGTGAAACTCAGGCGGTGCAGGCATCTTCAACGCGGTGGCGGCCTTTCTTGCCGCGTCACGGACAGCCGTGCGGTAATCGCCGCACAGGGCCTGGATCTGAGAGGCCAGATCGCCGAGCTTGCGCTCGGACACTGCTTCAACGATCCCAACCGCGACTGTGGTATTATGGTGGGCCGGAGAAAGGAGCTTGCGATAGACGGCCACGATCTGATCGCTCTTGATTCGGCGCAGCACTGCCACCCCTGCGGCCTGGTTGTCCGCCAAGCGCTCTTCTTCCACCAGCCACAGGGCGGCGGGAAGGACTTCCTGGACAGTAATCGTGGATTTTCCGAATTCCTCGGCGGCGCGTTTGCGGTACTCGCGGGCCGGGGATTCCGAGCCACCGCCAAAGAAGGGCAGGCGCTTCCACTGTGACCGGCCGTTGCGTTCATCCGCCATGGCCTGACGAAACAGGGCCAGCAGATAATCCCCCGCGGCCCGGCGCTCCGCCGCATCGGCGGAATCGAGCTTCCGCAAGGCAAGCGCCACATCCGGCGGCCTGGACTCCGGGCCGTACAGGGCGGCCAGATCGTCGAACGCCCTGCGCCCGGCATCACCGGGGGACTCCGGCGACACCGCCTGCGCAGCGACCGACACAAGGAAGACCAGGCCAGCGATCCCGCAACGACCCATGACCCATCGGTACATGAAGCCTCCTTCGAGAAAGCGTTATCATTTGCGTGCGGGGGCAGGAAAAGCAACTGAATTATCGTAAATCGCATTGCCGTGGGAGGAGTGGGATTTCATGGTAAGCGGGTGATGCCAGGGCGATGGGAATCTGGCCCAATCTACAGTTTAATTTCCGAAGGTGACATATCGTGTCCGAAAGCAAACGCACCGACCCAGCCGACGCGCAGGCCGTTTTCCCACGAGCGGTTGGTAATGCTACATTGATCCTACGGAGGCCCACCTGAATTGCCTGAGATGGCGGCTTACCAGAACTATCCGTCCCCCGCGCCGATCGCGTTTTGTCCTCAAAAGTTAGCTCGCATGGAGACTTCCCATCATGAGGTATCTTATTACAGCGGCTTTTCTGCTCAGTCTGGCGATGAGTGCCCTGGCAGAAGATCCGCAGCTTGTGGTCAAGCCCATCGAGACCGATGAGATCCTGGCCAACCCCGGCATGGGCTGGCAGACTTTTGGGCGCACCAGCCAGAAGGACAAAAGCTTGCCGTCGTGGATTTCGTCCACGGTGCAATACGCCCGCTGGGGTTGGGGCGAACTCGAACCCCAGCCTGGAAAGCTCAATACGGATTTCCTGGACAAGGCGCTCAAAGAGAGTCATGCATCGGGCCAGAAGCTGGCATTCCGGGTTATGTGCTGCTCCACCAGCATCGGACATCCCTACCACCCTCAGTGGATCAAGGAGATCGGCGGCCGGGAACTTGCGGCCGACCATGAGGGCAAGGGGCCGCTTCCCATCCCCGACCTCGACGATCCGATCGTACTTGACCGGCATCTGGATTTCCTCAAACGCCTGGGCCAGCGCTACGATGGCCACCCCGACCTCGATCACGTTGATATCGGATCGGTTGGCTGGTGGGGAGAATGGCATCTCAGCGGCTCGAAGACGTGCAAGATCACTTCCCTCGAAAACCGCAGGAAGATCATCGATGCCTACCTGGCCGCGTTCAAGAAGACGCCTCTGCTGATGCTCATCGGCGGCGGAGAATGCCTCAAGTATGCCGCCAGCCAGGGCACGGGCTGGCGGGCCGACTGCCTGGGCGATCTGGGCGGCTTCTCGAAGACCTGGTGCCACATGCGCATGGGCTACCCGGTCTATATCAAAGACGCGGGCATTGAGGAGACGTGGAAGACCGGCCCCGTCGCCTGGGAAACCTGCTGGGACATGCGCAAATGGGTCAGCGAGGGGTGGTCGCTTCGGTTCATCTTCAACTACGCCCTGGCCTGCCATGCCAGCTACATCAACAACAAATCCGCACCGCTGCCCCCGGGCGAAAACGTGCGCCCGGAATTGGAACAGTTCCTGCGCAGGCTGGGTTATCGCCTGGTGCTCACGGAACTGGCCCATCCGCCGCAGGCACAGGCAGGCAGGCCGCTGGCGATCTCGATGAAGTGGCGGAACACGGGCTCGGCCCCATGCTATCGGCCCTATCACATCGCCTACCGATTGACCACGACACTGGAGGATGGGACTGATCGGCAGGTCATTTTGCCCAGTGAGATCGCCGTCAACCACTGGCTGCCGGGTTCGATCCCAATGTTCACCACCGAGTTTTTCAAGGAACCGGGCGATCTGCCCGCCGGGGAAATCAACACCGTCACAGACACGGTCAAACTCCCGGCCGATCTGCGGCCCGGAACATACACGTTCTCAGTAGCGGTGGTGGAGACCGCCACGGGCCTGCCGGTCGTTAAGTTGGCCATCAAGGGGCGCGACCAGGACGGCTGGTATCCGCTGAGCAAGATCGAGGTGATGAAATAGTCGCCTTCGAATTTCCGGGCAATCTTGTGATGGCGCTTTCCGGTGGAAGGTAACGAGTGGTTTGCCATGCCGCCGATAAGCCGCAGTGGTATCATCTCCAGCCATGAACCGCGTCACACTGACCGTGCTGATCGCCGCACTAACCTGCCCACTGCTTGCAGACGCCGCTGCGGTCGCCAACCCCTTCGATGCCCCGATCCAGAAGGATCGCCCCCGTGTCTTCCTTCGCCGGGACAATTTCGAAGGCCTGACCATCGCCAAACTGCGCCATGCCATGACCAATCCCGAGTATGCGGGTCTGCGCGAGAAGCTGACCCACAAGCCTCCCGGCCGGGCGATTCTGTGGATGCTGGATGGCAGGGATGAAGATCTGGCTGCGGCCATCGCGGGCCTCAAGAAGATGGATGCTGCTGGGGGAACTTGGAGCGATCGCGGCCAGGCATTGATAGAACTCGCGATGCTATTCGACTGGCTGTACGACCGGCTGGATGACCCTACGCGACGGCAGGTCATCGTGAAGATCGAGAAGGCCGCTGATGCGGCCATGGCGCACATCAAAGGCGGGCAGGCTCCCTATTTCTACACCCGAACGCCCGGCGCGCTGGCCGGGATGACCGTGGCGGGCATCGCACTGATGGGCGTCAGCGACAAGGCCGAGGGCTATCTCAAGCTGTTTCGCGAGTGGGGAGTGAACGACTATTTCAAAACCTATGAGTGGGTTGATGGCGCGGCCACGGGCGGGCTCTATTCGATCTTCTACACCTACGTCGATCTCCCGGCCCTCTGCGCCGCATGGTGGAGCGCCACCGGCCAGAATCCGGCCGAATGGATCAAACAGAATCAGGGCGATTGGCTGGGCAAAATGGTCGCATTCAACCTCTGGTACATGCGCCCGGGATTCGCCTTCACCGATATCAACGACACCTATCGCGACATTTGGGGATCGCATGACCAGTTCTGCCAGGGATTGGATATCGCCAGCTACGTCACCCGCGATGGCTACGGCCGGGCGTGGGCGCAGCGCTGGCTGGGTAAACACGGCGCAGCGCTCTACCACACTGAATATGCCGACCGCTTCATCTTCCGGGATGTGACGCTTCAACCCAAACCGCTGACCGATCTGCCGCTGGCGCAACTCTTCGGCCGCGAAAGCTGCGGCTATGGTTTCTTTCGCAGCGCCTGGCCGGGCGACAACCAGCCCGATACCGCCACCCACGTCTTCTTCCGCTGCGGCGATCCGATGGATGTGCATGGTGGCGTATCGGCGGGTGAGTTCCAGATCTTCAAGTACGCCCCGCTGGCGGCTCGGAGCGGCAAGTATTCTTCCTACGACTCTCCGCCCGACCAATACCACCGCAACTGCATCTCGACCAACGTGGTTTTGTTCCTCGATCCCGACAAGCCCGATGACCGTGGCGATCAGAACACCCGGCGGGGACTCAAGGACGATCACAAGACCTGGAACCAGTGGCTGGAGATTCGCAAGCGTAATGGTCTCGACGTCGCAACGGTTCTGGATTGGCAGGTCAACAAAGGCGAGGCCCGCTGCCGGGCCGATCTATCCGCCACGAATCCAAAGGAAAAGTGCTCGAAGTGGATTCGCGAATTTGTCTGGCTGGGCAACAAGCATCTGGTCGTCCTGGACATCGTCGAAACCGCCCGGCCGCAAATTCGCCGACTCTGGCAGCTTCACTCCCTTTCAGAGCCGACCATCGGCAATCGGACGGTGACAATTGCCAATCGCCCTCCCAATCGCAAATGGGCCATCCCGGAATTACAGCCCAAGTCGGAAGAGGGAAAGCTCTACTGCCAGACCCTTCTGCCCGAGAAGTACACGGTCGTCCTTCATTCCGGCGGGCAAGCACGGACCTTTGACCCCACCGGCCAGCGCGGCGGGAACGTGGAGGGCAATCCTTACCATTCCAAATACGCCCAGAACGTTATCCAGATCGATCCCGGGAATCAGGAGAATCGCACGGTGTTCCTCCATGTCCTGACGGCCTTGGATGCGGCCGAGCGCCAGGGGGGACAAGCCACTTGCCGACTGCTCAAATCCGGCCAGCTTGAGGTGACTGTCGATGGCTCCTCGACCGTGTTGAGCGTTCCCGATTGGGTATTGCCGCCACGTTGAATCGGGCGTTTGATGGGAACAGGCGATGCACGCGGGGCGGGCGATCGCTCACTTCCCGACCATTTCCACCACCGCGCCGCCCCCGCCCGACACCATGACCCGCTGCAGACGCAGGTCGGTCGCCCCTTCGGGAACGGCCTGGGGGAGCCAGACTCTCGCTTCCCGCAGAGGAGCCAGGTGACGCAGGATCGTCGCATCATCCACGCCGCCGCGGTCGGCCAGCGGGCCGGAGCCCGATCGACTGCGCGCGGGGTCGGGATCTTCACCCGTGTTGGGCAGGAAGGCGAACCCTTTGGGGGCGGCATCCTTCAGACTGGTGTTGATGTTGCATCCCACCAAGCCTCCCCGTGCGGGCGGCTGGGCCTTGTTCTGCCAGACGGTTTCGGAGCTGACCCCGGTCTGATGGACCCAGAACTGATTGTTGAGCGCCAGAACGCTGGCCTTGCTGCCATCGCCGCGCAGCTCGAAACGGCAGGTCTCTTTGGTCTCAACGGGCATGAGCATGCAGGTCGCCAGCGTGAACAGGCCCTTGAAGTCGTCGGCGGCGACGGTCGGCGCAGCCGGGTTGGTGGCGTAGCTGAAGCGGGTGGCATCGATGCTCAGTGTACCGGCATCAGCCAGATGCAGGCCGGTGAGGGCATCGGAGCTGCGCTCGTGATAAACGCCGCGCACGACGAGTCTTCCGCCACTCCGCACATCGTATTGTCCGGCCGCCGAGCCGGTTGCGCCAGTGAAGATGCTGACCTGGGCCTTGGAGGACTCGGCCTTGGGGCCGCCAATCACCTCGACCCATCTTCCGGCGTTCCCGCTGCCTTGAAGAGCGCGAAACAGCACATCAGTCTGATCCAGGCCGCTGACCCGCACGGCGGCCGAAAGCGGCCGCTGCGGCTTGCCCGATGGTCCGTTGGCATTGAGCTGATCGGCAAAAATTCTCCCGCCGGGCTGGTCGGCGTTGTCGATCGCGATGCCGCGGCCACCACCCGCGAAGATGCACAGGTCGCGGATTGTGGCGCGGCTTGGCCCGGCCAGCCTTAGCACCGCGCCATCACGCGATCCGGCCCAGTTGAGCCGCGTCGCGGTTTCGCCCGCGCCATCACCCACCAGTTGCAGGTCGCAATTCGCGGGGATCACCAGTGTCTGGCGGATCGTGTAAATCCCCATCGGAAGATGCACGATCGGTCGCTGCCCTGTCAGCTTTGCCGCCTGATCAATCGCCTGCTGGATGATCTCCACCCCCGCGCCCGCGGCAACCTCAAATACCTTGCGGTCGCGATGGGGTGGTGCCTGGGGCATTTCGGGAATCTGGCCATCAATCTCCTGCGGCGTGACCACCCGCTCCCCGATCCTGCGGAATCGGCCGCGCTCCTCGATCGCATCGACGCTGCTGTAAGTATTGCCCACCAGGGTCTGATCGCCCCAGGTCATCCGCACGCCCCGGCATTTGGGGGTCAGACGAAAAATGTTGTCGACGACCAGATACGGCCCGGCGTTGTCAAGGATCACCGCCCAGTCGCCGCTCGGATCGATGATGCGGTTGCCGGTCAGGCTCACCGGCGAGCCCCAGGTATGGCCACTGGTGAAGTCGAAGAAGCGCCGGGAGCCGATGCTGACGTTGTTCACAACCGAGAAGGCCATCAGGTTCTGCGTGCTCAGGTCAGAGATGCGCGAGCGGAGAAAAAGGCTCTGCCAGACGTGCCAGTTGCCCATGACGTTGTGGACGGCCCGCCCACATTCTTCGAAGCGGCAGTACCAGACCCAGATGTCCATTGAGTTCCAGCCGATGGTCTGCAATCCATTCTCGCAGCGCAGGAACTGGCACCGCAGCACTTCGTTCTCGGCCTGTCCCTGGCTCTTGGCACCGCCGAAGATCAACCCCGATTTGGCATCCTTAAAAACCAGATCGCTGGTCTGGTTGTAGGTGGAGAAGCCCGGGCCGTATTGCAGGAGAATGTCGGCACGCCCGCGACCATCAAAGGTGAGCCGGGAGATCGAGGAGTACCAGGCGTTCCAGTGCATCAGCGTTCCGCCGGGCTCGCCGTCCCATACGAGCGTGGTGCGGGCGGGATCTTCACCGATGATCGCCACCCCCATGCAGTCGGTATGGGCCTTGCGGACGGTCTGGACGGTCTGGGTGATGCGGTAAGTTCCGGCCGGAACGAAGAGCACAACCGCCTTCTGGTGTTTGACCAGATCGTCCATCGCCCGTTGCAGCGCTGCAGTGTCGTCGGCCTTGCCGTCACCGACGGCCCCGTAATCACGGTGTAGATCGAGCCAACTGGGGAAGGGGCCGACGAACTCCTCGTCGTTCCCGGCAAGGGCCGATGGAGCGAACGCGAAAACGATGAGCAGTGAGAGCGCAAGCGGTCTGGCAAGATGCATGAGCGATTCCTCCAGTGGAGGCTCATCATAACAAGTGCTAGATCACGATGAGCCTTGCAAAATCGCTGTGGGCAGGCCGTTGTCCTCGGTCGAAGGTCTCGACGGGTTTACTCAAGGGCAGGACACCGAACGGGGCGCACGTGAAGATGTGGCAATTCACGCCTTGACGCTGTCGATCAGTCGGCCGTAACCGGACTTCATGAATTTTCCAAATGCCCAGAGCGCCCGATCGACGCGGCGGCTCGGCTGCCCCGCGAATTGCGAGAAGAACGGGAGGTACTCTTGAAGATAGGTGGTAACTTTCGCGGCATTGCCGGTTGGTATCTCGCGCTGCGGCAGCCCGCGTACTACGGCCATTGCCCGATGGACGTGCTGATCGTAAATGGGGTATTTGCTCGGGTTTTGAAGGTGGAGAAAGAATATTCGCCAGATCGCTCCGCCGCTGCGGTTTAGGTACGCCGCGATTGCCTTGGTGTTGGTATTGGAAGCGATCTGCTCCGCTGGCAGCGAGTATTGCGAGATGGACTTGGCTTTATTAGGCGACAGTGGCGTGCCGTTTTTCCAGAGAGTTATTTCCAAAAGCTGTGGACGGCCACGACAACTCAAGCGGCTTTTCTTACACCGTCGACGAACACGATGCCGTCGATCAGTTCCTGTAGCTTTTCACTTCCGTTGAGTTTCCGCCAGCCTTTCTCGGCCTTCTGAGCCAGCTTGAAGACCATCGCCAGGCCGGCCTTTCGCGAACCCGGGCCTTTGGTGCGATAGGTTCGCAGCCGCACCGTCGCGAACGTGCTTTCGATCGGGTTGCTGGTGCGCAGATGCTGCCAGCTCGGCGGGGAAATCATAGAACTCCAGCAACCTGGCCCGATCCTTCTCCAGGCAGTCCGTCGCCTTGGGCCACTTGGCGCCGTAGGTCGCGATGAACCGGTCGAAGGCTTTGATCGCATCGGCCCGAGTCGCGGCCATCCAGATCTCGTGCAGCATCGCCTTGGCCGCCGGCTGCTGATTCTTGGGCATCTTGTCCAGCACGTTGGCCGTCTTATGCACCCAGCAACGCTGCTGGCGGGTTGAGGAAAACACCTTGGCCATTGCCTGCCAGAAGCCCAGGCTGCCATCGCCGGTGGCCAGCTTGGGCGGCTGGGTCAGGCCGCGGCTCTTCAGGCCCGTCAGCACCTCCAGCCAGCTCGTTTCGCTCTCGCGTTCGCCATCGTGAATCGCGATCAGCTCTTTCTTTCCTTCGCAGGTTGCACCCATCAATACCAGCACGCACGGGCGCTCATCGGTGAGCCGGCAGCCGAAGTAGATGCCATCGGCCCACACATAGGCGTAGTGCTTGCCGGCCAGGCTGCGGTTGCTCCAGTCCTCGTATTCCCCCTGCCAGGCCTGGGTCATGCGCGTCACGGAGGTGGCCGACAGGCCCGAGCCGTCGAATCCCAGATGCACCAGGGCATCGGACATCTCGCCGGTGGAAATGCCCTTGAGATACAGCCACGGCACCAGGTCTTCGATGCTTTTGGTCTTGCGCAGATAGGGCGGAAGAATCTTCGAAGTAAAGCGGAAGCGCACGCCGTTTTCATCGGCCCGGCGGTCGTTGACGCGGGGCTGCTTCACCTCGAGGGGTCCCAGGCCCGACAGAATCGTGCGGGCCGGTTTATGGCCATTGCGGACGACCAGCCGATGGCCGTCGGCATCGCGATGGTCGAGGGCGGCGTTGATGTAATCGGCCACCTCGTCTTCGATCGCCTTCTGCAACGCCCGGCGGGCGCCTTCGCGGGCGATCTGTTCGAGGGTGGCGCACACGACCGGCTCGATTGCAAGCCGGAGAGTAACGGGGGATGATGACATGTGGCGTATCCTTCCTGGCCTTGTCGGCCAAACGGGTGGGCTTTGAACACCGCACCCAGGGTACGCCGCTTTTATTGTTGGGGCATCATCCACAGCTTTGGGTTATAGCTC